>CAIVWG010000118.1 GCA_903909555.1 uncultured bacterium
CCCCGTCGCGCAGCCGAGGTTCACCAGGCGGCCCTCGGCGAGCACGATGATGCTGTGGCCCTTGCCGCCGGGGCCGTGCGTCGTGTCGCGGAAGCGCCACTCGTGCACCTGCGGCTTGATGAGGATCTTTTCGACCAGACCCTCGGCCGCCAGCCGCTCGAGCCCGGCCATGTCGATCTCGTTGTCGAAGTGCCCGATGTTGCCGACGATGGCCTGGTGCTTCATGCGCGACATGTGATCGGCCGTGATGACGTCCTTGCAGCCCGTCGCCGTGATGAAGATGTCGGCGCTGTCGATGACGTCCTCCATGGTGGCCACCTGGTAGCCGTCCATCGCGGCCTGGAGGGCGCAGATGGGATCGATCTCCGTGACGATGACGCGGGCGCCCTGGCCGCGCAGGGAGTCCGCGCTGCCCTTGCCCACGTCGCCGTAGCCGGCGACCACGGCCACCTTGCCGCCGATGAGCACGTCGGTGGCGCGGTTGATGCCGTCCACGAGGGAGTGCCGGCAGCCGTACTTGTTGTCGAACTTCGACTTCGTCACGGAATCGTTGACGTTGATGGCCGGGAAGAGCAGCCGGTTCTCGCGCGACATCTCGTAGAGACGGTGGACTCCGGTCGTGGTCTCCTCGGTCACGCCGAGGATGCCGGCGCCGATGCGCGTCCAGCGCTCGGGGTCCTCGGTGAGCGAGCGGCGCAGCACCTCCAGGATCACGGCGTACTCCTCGGAGTCGCTGGGATCGGTGCTCGGCACGACTCCGGCAGCCTCGAACTCGGTGCCCTTGTGCACGAGCAGCGTCGCGTCACCGCCGTCGTCGAGGATCATGTTGGGGCCGCCGCCATCGGGCCACAGCAGGACGCGCTCGGTGCACCACCAGTACTCCTCGAGCGTCTCGCCCTTCCAGGCGTAGACCGGGATCCCCTGGGGGTTCTCGGGCGTCCCGTGCGGACCTACGACGACCGCCGCAGCCGCGTGGTCCTGGGTGGAGAAGATGTTGCACGAGGCCCAGCGCACCTCGGCGCCGAGGGCGACCAGCGTCTCAATGAGCACGGCAGTCTGCACGGTCATGTGCAGCGACCCGGTGATGCGCGCGCCCTTGAGCGGCTGGGTCGGGCCGTACTCCGCGCGCATCGCCATGAGGCCGGGCATCTCGTGCTCGGCCAGCCGGATCTCATCGCGACCGAACTCCGCGAGGGAAAGATCGGCGACCTTGAAGTCGGGGGACGGGGTGGTGGCAGCGGACATCGCAGGACCTTCTCGAGGAGGAGTGCCCGCGAACGGCTCGAGGCTTCGATGGCTCAGCGGGTCGTGGTCCCACCATACCCCGGGTCGCGTGGGTCGGCCTGTCCACAGCCTGGCCCGGCGGGCACGGGCCGGCCCCCGCCGCGCCGACCCTGTCCCCGTGATCTCCCTGGACCTGCGTCCCCTGCTCGCCGACGCGCTCGAGTTGGTGCTGCCGGCCCCCTGCGCCGCGTGTCGGAGGGTGGACGGCGAGGGCGCCCTGTGCCGCCGGTGCGCGCAGGCCCTCGCCGACCCTCCCCGGCAGCATCGGCCCGTGCCGTGTCCGCCCGGTCTGCCGGGGGTGTGGGTGACGGCGGGGTACGAGGGCGCCGCTCGGGAGGCGATCGTGGCGCACAAGGAGCGCGGGCGGCGCGCCCTGGCGTCGCCCCTGGGCCGCGCCCTGGCCCGTGCCGCCGAGGCGGCGCTCCTCGGGATGCCGCCCGGTGGCGCGGTCACGCCCATCGCGCTCGTCCCGGTGCCGAGCTCCCGACGATCGCGGCGGGAGCGCGGGGACGACCCGCTCCTGCGCATCACCCGCTGCGCGGCACGGTCCTTGCGCGAGCGCGGCGTGCCCGCCACGGCCGCTCCACTCCTATGCCTCGTGCGTGAGACGCGGGACCAAGCCGGCCTGGCCGCGTCCGAGAGGCACGCGAACCTCCGGGGGGCCATGACCGCCCGGAGGGTCCCGGCGGGCGCCCGCCTGGTCATCGTCGACGACGTGGTGACGACGGGGGCCACCCTCGCGGAAGCCGTGCGGGCCCTGGGGCCGCACGGCCGGGTGGCGGTGGCGGCGATCGCCGCCACCCGGCTGCGGCGGCTAGGGTGACGAGTCGTGGCCGACGCTGGGAGGACTCGCGGCGTGATCGTCGCCGATGCGTCGCCGGTCTTCCGTCGTGGCGCGCGCTCGGTGCTCGACGAGGCGGACGACCTGGCGTGCGCGGGCGAGGCCTCCTCGGTGGAGCAGGTGCTCTCCGCCGGCGATGCGCGAGCGCTGCTGTGGGACGCGGGTCTCGACAGCCCGGACTTCGCCGGTCTCGCCCGCATCCAGGACACGAGACCCGATCTCGCGACGATCGTGGTGCTGCGCACCGGCCGGGCCCTCGATGTCTCGCGTGCCTTTGGCGCGGGAGCGCTCGGCGTCCTCGATCGCGATGTCGAACCGGAGGGCCTCGTCGACGCCCTGCGCGCTGCCCTGTCGGGGCGGACAGTCCTGGCCTCGGGCTCGTCCGGGGCGCTGTGGGGCCAGGTCGCCGCCCGAGGACGGGGGACCCGGCCGGAACTCACCCGCCGCGAGCGGCAGGTCCTCGAGCTCATGGGCCGGGGCCTGGGCAACCGCGCTATCGCGGAGGAGCTCTTCATCAGCGAGAACACGGTGAAGAATCACGTCCGCAGCGTCCACGAGAAGCTCCAGGTCCGCTCGCGCACCGAGGCGGTGGTCCGGGCGGCCCAGGAGGGAATCGTCGAGATCACCTGATCGGGGCTCCCCCTACACTGACGGGGTGGGCATCCTCGACAAGATCCTTCGCGCCGGCGAGGGCAAGATCATCCGTTCCCTGGAGGGCATCGCCAGGCAGGTGAACGCCATCGAGGAGGACTTCGTCGCCATGAGCGACGAGGAGCTGCGGGGGCTCACCGCCGACTACCGCAAGCGCCTCGACGAGGGCGAGTCCCTCGACGACCTCCTGCCCGAGGCCTTCGCGACGGTGCGCGAGGCTGCCCGGCGGACCCTCGGGCAGCGCCACTACGACGTCCAGATCATGGGCGGAGCCGCCCTCCACCTCGGCAACATCGCCGAGATGCGCACGGGCGAGGGCAAGACCCTCGTCGCGACCCTGCCGGCGTACCTCAACGCCCTCTCGGGCAACGGCGTTCACGTCGTCACCGTCAATGACTACCTCGCGGAGCGCGACTCGGAGTGGATGGGCCGCATCCATCGCTTCCTCGGGCTCGACGTGGGCGTGATCCTCGCGCACATGTCTCCGGCGGAGCGCCGCGTGGCCTACGCGGCCGACATCACCTACGGGACCAACAACGAGTTCGGCTTCGACTACCTCCGCGACAACATGGCGTGGTCCCGGGACGAGATGGTCCAGCGCGGGCACAACTTTGCGGTCGTGGATGAGGTCGACTCCATTCTCATCGACGAGGCGAGGACCCCGCTCATCATCAGCGGTCCGGCAGACCAGCCGACCAAGTGGTACGCCGAATTCGCCCGCATCGCGAAGACCCTCAAGCGCGACGAGGATTACGAGGTCGACGAGAAGAAGAAGACGATCGGCGTCATCGAGGCGGCCATCGACAAGGTCGAGGACCAGCTCGGCATCGACAACCTCTACGACACGGTCAACACGCCCCTCGTCGGCTTCCTCAACAACGCCATCCGGGCCAAGGAGCTGTTCAAGCGCGACCGGGACTACGTCATCCTCGACGGAGAGATCCTCATCGTCGACGAGCACACCGGTCGCCTCCTCAAGGGGCGCCGCTACAACGAGGGGCTCCACCAGGCCATCGAGGCCAAAGAAGGCGTGGAGATCAAGGCGGAGAACCAGACGCTCGCGACCGTCACCCTCCAGAACTACTTCCGCCTCTACGACAAGCTCTCCGGGATGACCGGAACGGCCATGACCGAGGCCAACGAGTTCCACCAGATCTACAAGCTCGGCGTGGTGCCCATCCCCACCAACCGCCCGATGGTCCGCGAGGACGCCCCTGACCTCGTCTACCGCACGGTCGACGCGAAGTACGCCGCTGTGGTCGATGACATCGAGGAGCGTCACGCGGCCGGGCAGCCCGTGCTCGTCGGCACGACCAGTGTCGAGAAGAGCGAGATCGTCTCGCACGAGCTCAAGAAGCGCGGCATCCGTCACGAGGTGCTCAACGCCAAGAACAACGAGCGCGAGGCCGCGATCGTCGCCGAGGCCGGGCGCAAGGGCGCTGTCGTGGTGGCGACCAACATGGCCGGCCGCGGCACCGACATCATGCTCGGCGGCAATCCGGAGTTCCGTGCCGCCCAGGAGCTCGAGCGCCGCGGCCTCGACCCGGTCGAGGATCCCGAGGGCTACGAGAAGGCCTGGCCCGAGGCGCTGGCCGCCGCGCAGGCCTCGGTGGCGGACGAGCACGACGAAGTCGTCGAGCTCGGCGGTCTCTACGTGCTCGGCACCGAGCGCCACGAGTCCCGGCGCATCGACAACCAGCTGCGCGGGCGCTCCGGACGACAGGGCGACCCCGGCGAGACGCGCTTCTACCTCTCCCTCGAGGACGATCTCATGCGCCTGTTCAAGGCCGACATGGTCGACGCCTTCCTGCGCCGCTTCAACGTCCCGGACGACGTTCCCATCGAGGCGAAGATGGTCACCAACGCGATCCGGTCGGCGCAGACGTCCGTCGAGGCGCAGAACTTCGAGATCCGCAAGGACGTCCTCAAGTACGACGACGTGCTCAACCGGCAGCGCCTCGTGGTCTACGACGAGCGGCGTCGCGTGCTCGACGGCGAGGACATCCACGAGCAGGTCCGGTCGTTCTTCGACGACGTCATCGGCGGGTACGTGCGCTCCGCCACGTCCGAGGGCTACCCCGAGGACTGGGACCTCGAGCAGCTGTGGACCGCGCTCCGGCAGCTGTATCCCGTGGCCATCACCATCGAGGAGGTGGAGGAGCAGTCCGGCGGAGGACGATCAGGGCTCACCACGGAATTCCTCGTCGAGGAGCTCACCAACGACATCCACCTCGCGTACGACCGACGCGAGAGCGAGCTCGGCGAGGAGGTGGCGCGCGAGCTCGAGCGCCGCGTCATTCTCAGCGTGCTCGACCGCAAGTGGCGCGAGCACCTGTACGAGATGGACTACCTTCGCGACGGCATCGGCCTGCGCGCGATGGCCCAGCGGGATCCCCTGGTGGAGTACCAGCGCGAGGGCTACGAGCTCTTCAACGCCATGATGGAGGCCATCAAGGAGGAGACCGTCGGCTTCCTCTTCAACGTCGAGGTGCAGGTCGCCCCGCAGCCCGGTCCGCAGGCCGCGGAGGCGGTCGAGGAGTTGCAGGATGCCACGGCCAGCGAGGCTGTGGCCGCCATCGCCGCAGCGGCACGAGGCCAGGCGCCCGCGGTCGCGCCGCGGGTCCCGGCCCCCCCTCCCGCGGTCACCGCGAAGGGCCTCGGCCCGAGCCGGCCCCGGCTCCTCGAGTACTCCGCGCCCACCGCGGAGGGTGGCGTCACGCACGAGTCGCTGCAGGCGGATGGCGAGGAGCCGGTCGAGGTCGATCCCAACGCCAGCCGCGCCGAGCGCCGCCGCGCTGCGCGCGCGCAGCGCAAGCGCAAGTGACCGCGCCCAGGGACATCGTCTGGCGGGAGGCACCCCACCAGCCGGTCTTCGTGGGCGGCACCGGGCGCAGCGGCACGACCATCGCCGGAAGGCTGCTGGGCCACCATCGGGACCTCGGTTCGACCAATCCGCGCGAGTTGCGATTCGTCTCCTCCTCGGGCGGTGTCGCCGATGCGTACGCCGTCGCGACCGGGTCCATGACGGGACCCCAGGCCGTGGGGCCGCAGGACGTCGTCGACAACCTCTGGGCGCACTGGTACCAGCGCGTCAAGCCCTCGGGTGCTCACGGCGGGCTGTACCGGAGGCTGGATCGCGACGAGATGGCCGAGGTGTGCCGGCGCTACGTCGCCGAGTTCCCCGACGACCCGTACGCCGCCTCCCGTCGCTTTACCGAGACGATCGTGTCCGCGAACGTGCGCCGCGACCCCGGGTCCCGCTGGGTGGACACCACCCCGGCCAACGCCCGCGCGGCCGACCGGGTCCTCGCGCTCTTCCCCGAGGGCGTGGTCGTGCACATGATGCGCGACGGCCGGGATGTCGCGGCGTCGTTCGTGTCGAAGCCCTTCGGGCCCAAGGAGGTCTTCGCGGGCCTGGATGCCTGGCGGGAGCGCATGATCGAGGCCTGGCGCGCAGAGCAGGCCAGCCCGCCGGGAAGGGTCGTGCGCATCGACCTCCAGGATCTCGCGGTCACGCGACGGGAGGAGACCCTCGAGCGGCTGCTCGCGTCGATCGGCGTGGGCGATGACCGTCGCATGCGCGCATGGTTCGATGCCAAGGTCCTCCCGCAGCAGGCGCACGTCGGTCGATGGCGCCGTGACTACGACGACGAGACCGCCCGACGCATCGACGAGCGGTATGCCCGCGTCATCGAGGAACTCGATGCCCTCGGCGTCCCCCGTCCCGCCTCGGTGTAGTTCCTAGGCGGTCTCCCTCAGGAACCACCGCGCGGCGACCGCGCAGGCCGTCGTGCCGACCCCCAGGACCACGGCCCACGGCAGGTCGCGCAGGAGCACGGCGCCGAGGAGGCCCAGCGCGGCGTACGCCCAGCATGCGCCGCGCGCCCCGCGACGTCGACCGGGGATGGCCATCGAGGTCGGCCGGGTGAGCGCGAGCACGACGATGAAGGCGAGCGCGAGCACGGCCGCGATGGGGCCGAAGAACAAGACCGCTGCCTGCACCGTGGCGAGGCCCTGCGACTCGTCGGGGTCCTGGGCACCGGTGGCGAAGACCGTGAGGACCAGGCCGATCCCCGCCGCGGCGAGCAGGACCGCAGACGCGCGCAGCAGGCTCACGCCCGCGGCCATCCGGTTCATGCGGGGACGGACGCGGCGGCCTCGAGCGCGCCGAGCAGGCGGCGGCGCTGCTCCTGGCCACGTCGCGCGAAGTCGCGCTGCAGTGCGATGAACTCCGCCCGGCCGTCAGGCGTCTCGATGCGCAACGGCGCGTAGCCGAGTGCGGACAGGTCGTACGGAGCCGCCCTCATGTCGACGGCGCGCACCTCGCGGGCCAGGGCGAACAGGTCCGCCGTGAGGTCTGCACCCACCACCGGATAGCTGCGGTAGGCCCACTTGTACAGGTCCATGGACGCGTGCAGGCAGCCCGGCTGCTCATGGTCGGCCTGAGTGGCGCGGGAGGGGCGGACGACGTTGAGCGGAATCGCGTCGGGGGCGTAGAAGCGAAAGGCGTCGAAGTGCGTGCAGCGCAGGGGGGCGGACTCGACGACCTCGGCAATGGCCTCGGGGGGAAGCCGCAGGGGCCACCCCGAGTGCCGGATGTCGTCCTGAGCCCGGTGGTAGACCATGGCCCACTCGTGACGTCCGAAGCAGCCGAGGGCCGCGGGGCGCTCGCCGGTGCGACGCAGGAGGACGGCGATGTCCCGGATGGCCCGATGGTCGATCGCGGTCTCGTCGACGCGCGCGCCCTGCTCGTCGACGACGTAGCCGCGGACGGATGCCCAGGGGCGCACGTCCCCGGTGAGCGTGACGCCGAGGCCGGGGTGCCAGCGCGCGAGTTGTGCGGGGCGGAACGAGTAGTACTCGAAGAGGAAGTCGTCGACGGGATGACGCTCCCCGCGCTGACGACGAGCCAGGCGCGGCTCGATCCAGGGTCGCACCCGATCGGCGTGCGCCCGCTGTCGCTCCCGCCACTCCGCCTCGCCCATCACGGTCGTCTCAGCGGCCGCGTTGTCACTCATGGTCGTCCTGTCGGTGCGGTGACGACCCTGGGTGACCACTGCGCGGGCATCAGGTGACCGCCACGAGGCCCATGTCCGCGCAGCCGCGCTCGAGTGCGTCGAGGCCGAAGGCGTCCACGGGGCCGTGCGCCCCCGGCGCCACCGCCTGCGTCGCGGCCATGGCCGCGCCCCACGCCAGCAGGTCGGCGGTGAGGTCGTACGGCGAGGGTCCCTCCAGGCGCACGGACACCAGCGGGCGCCCGACGGCATCGGCGGCGTCCGCCTGCACCAGGGTGCGCGCAGCGGCGCGCGCGGACGCGTCGGGGCCGACCCCGGTGGTCCGGGCGGCCCGGCGGCTCACGTGGGCGAGCACGCCCTCTCCCACGCCGGGAAGCGCGGCGAGAGTCCCGAGAGCGGAGCCGGCGTACGACGCCGTCGTCGTCCAGCGTCCGGCCCAGCCCAGCCACACCTCCACGTCCGAGAGCGCCGGATCCAGGAGCGGAAGAGCGAGGTGCTCGCTGCCCGCGACCGGGAGGCCCTTCCAGGAGCGCCCACGCCCGAGGTCGAACTGGCGGACCCGGCCCCCGGTCGACCGTCGCTCGGCCACGACTCCGCTGCGGTAGGCGAACGACGGCGCGACCAGCACGCCGAGCGCGCTCGCGCGCGTCCCGGAGCTCACGCCGAACCGACCCTCGATGAAGTACCCGATGTCGAGCCGCGATGCCGGGCGTCCGGCGTCTCGGCAGCGTCGCAACGCGAGCCCACCGGCGAGGTTGCCCGGCACGTAGTCGTAGCCGAAGGCGGGCATGAGGCGCGCACCCGTCTCGCGCGCCCGCGGGCCGAACTCGTCGAACACGCGCCGGATGAACGGCGGCTCGCCGGTGGAGTCGAGGTACGCCGCGCCCGCTGCCACTGCGGCCTCGACGGCGGGCAGCCCCAGATCGAGGAACGGGCCGACGGTGGTGACGAGCACGTCGTCGGGAGACTGGAGGAGAGCGCGCACGGAGTCGGCATCGGTCACGTCGGCCAGGGCGATGCGCGGCTCGTCGGCCGGGGACGGCGCCAGGGGCGCGAGGCGGTCGGCGAGGCGGCTCACGGAGTCGTGGTGGCGCCCGGCGAGGACCGGGGCGAGCCCCGCGCGGACCATCGCGGCCGCGGTGAGACGGCCGGTGTACCCCGTGGCCCCGAGCAGGACGATGCGCATGGCGGCCACGCTAGCCTGCGCTCGTGGACCCTGCCTCGCCCGCCGTCACCACGCGGCTGTGGCATCCCTTCGCCGACATGGCCGCGGTGTCCGCCTCGGGGGAACTCGTGCTGGAGTCGGGCGAGGGGGCGTACGTCGTCGACGAGGAGGGCCGCCGGTACCTCGATGCCGCGGCCGGCCTGTGGTACTGCAACGTCGGGCACGGCCGGCGGGAGATCGCCGAGGCCGCGGCCGCCCAGATGACGCGCCTGGCGGCGTACTCCGCCTTCGGCGACCTCGCCACGCGCCCCGCGCTCGACCTCTCCGAGCGGCTCTCGGCGATGGCGCCGATGCCGGACGCGCGCGTGTTCCTCACCAGCGGCGGCAGCGACTCGGTCGACACCGCGGTCAAGCTGGTACGCCGCTACTGGACGGAGGTGGGGCGCCCGGAGCGCACCGCCATCGTGACGCGCACCCACGCGTATCACGGCATGCACCTCGCGGGGACCAGCCTCGCCGGGATCGCCGCCAACCGCCTCGGCCACGGAGATCTCGATGCCGCCGTCGTGCAGGTCGACTGGGACGACTCCGGCTCCCTGGAGGCGGTGCTCGACGAGCGCGACGACGTCGCCGCCTTCTTCTGCGAGCCCGTCATCGGAGCGGGCGGCGTCTACGCGCCTCCCCCGGGATACCTCCGGGAGGTGCGTGAACTCTGCCGGCGCCACGACGTGCTCTTCGTCGCCGACGAGGTCATCACCGGCTACGGGCGCGTGGGCATCATGTTCGGCAGCGAACGCTGGAACCTCCGGCCCGATGTCGTCCTCACAGCCAAGGGCATCACCTCCGGCTACGTCCCTCTCGGTGCGGTCCTCGTCTCCGGGCGTGTCGCGGAGCCGTTCTGGGTGGATCGCGGATCTCCCGTCATGTGGCGGCACGGCTACACCTATTCCGCGCACGCGACCGCGTGCGCCGCCGCCCTGGCCAACCTCGACATCGTCGAGCGCGAGGGCCTGGTGGAGCGGGTCGCTTCACTCCAGCACGTCCTCGGCCGCGCGCTAGCGCCACTGTCCGCGTACGACGCGGTGTCGGAGGTGCGCGCGGGCGTGGGCCTCCTCGGGGCCGTGGAGTTCACGCCGGACGCGGTCGGCACGGGGATGCCGGCCCGGGTCATCGCCGGGCTGCGCGAGCGCGGCGTGCTCACGCGCACGCTCGCCTCCGGGGCGATCCAGGTGTCGCCGTCGTTCGTGGTGTCCGAGGCCGACATCGCGGTGATCGCGGCGGCCCTCGAGGAGTCCCTCCGCTCCGCCGGGGCCGTGCGCGCCTCGGCGGCCCGCGTCGACCCTGCGGCCCCGCTCGGCGGGTCCCTGCTCGGCAACCCCAGCCCGGGAGAGCGTGCCGTCGCCTTCGACGATCGGTACTACGCCGACCAGCGCCCGCCTCACCACTGAGCAACGCGGGGGCGCCCGTCGTCGTGCTGTCGGGTTAACCGAACGTGGGGGTCCTGGGCTGCCTTGCCCGGCCTACGCTCCGTCGAGCCCGGAAGATCAGGGGCCGAGGGGAGCGACATGGACCAGGGAACCGTCCGCGAGTTCATCCGACCCTCGGTGGAGGACCCCACCTCGGAGTGGCAGCCCGGGGACGCGTGGCTGGCCGGGGGGACCTTCCTCTTCTCGACGCCCCTGCCGGACATGCGCCGGCTGATCGACCTGACGACCCTCGGCTGGCCCAGCCTCGAGGTGAGCGATCGGGGACTCCGGATCGCCGCCACCTGCCGCGTGGTCGAGCTGTACGACTTCGATCCGCCCGCCGAGTGGACGGCGGGCCCCTTCCTCCGTGAGGCCGTGGATTCCTTCCTCGCCGGATTCAAGATCTGGAACACGGCCACGGTCGGGGGGAACATCTGCACGTCGCTTCCCGCCTCTCCCATGACGACCATGGGGGCTGCGCTCGATGCGACCCTGGAGATCTGGGGCCCGGAGGGAGCGCGACGCACGATGAGCGTGCCCGACTTCATCCTGAGCAATCACGTCAACGCCCTGAAGCCGGGCGAACTACTGCGGGCGATCGACATCCCGCTCGAGTCGCTCATGCGTCGCTACTCCTATCAGCGATTCACCCTCACCAAGCACGGTCGCTCGAGCGAGTTCCTCGTCGGTACGTCGGACCCGAGGAAGCGCGACCTGATGCTCACCATCACGGCTGCCACGTCACGGCCCTTCGTCCTGAGGTTTGCCGTCATGCCATCGGCCGCGGAGCTTCACGACGCGATCACCTCGGCGGTCAGCGACCCCGACTACTTCGACGATCCCAATGGGAGCCCGGCCCACCGCAAGCACATGACCTACTACCTGGCCGAAGTCATCCGCACGGACCTCGCAGGGGAGGCGTCATGACGTACACGATCAATGGCACGGAGTTCCACTCCACGCCCGCTCCCGGGCAGTGCCTGCGTACGTTCCTGCGCGATCTGGGTCACATGGGTGTCAAGAAGGGCTGTGATGCGGGCGACTGCGGGGCCTGCACGGTATGGATCGACGGGCATCCCGTGCACAGCTGCATCACCTCGGCGGAGCAGATGCGCGGACGCAGCGTGACCACCATCGAGGGCCTGGCCGACGGCGACGCCCTGCACCCGATGCAGGAGCAGTTCCTCAAGGCCCCCGGCTTCCAGTGCGGCTTCTGCACCGCCGGGATGATCATGACCTGTGCATCGCTCAACGATGAGCAGCGTGCCGACCTTCCGGCGGCGCTGCGCGGCAGTCTCTGCCGATGCACCGGATTCCGAGCCATCCACGACGCTATCGATGGCGTCGCCCACGTCGAGTCCGACGTGTCACCGGGCAAGGAGATCGGCGCCAGCGTCGGTGCCCTCGAAGGGCCAGGCGTCGTCACCGGCACGGTGCGCTACACCATGGACGAGGTCCCTGCCGGGGTCGCCCACCTGAAGGTGGTGCGGTCCCCGCATGCGCACGCACGCGTCATCGGTATCGACACCTCCAAAGCCAAGGCCGTGCCGGGCGTGCTCGGCGTGTTCACGTGGGAGGACTCGCCGACCAAGAGGTTCTCGACGGCACTCCACGAGAACCACCTCGTCGATGCCTCCGACACCCTCGTACTCGATCGCGTGGCCCGATTCAAGGGCCAGCGCATGGTGGCCGTCGTGGCGGAGACCGTGGCGGCTGCCGAAGAGGGCTGCCGCCAGGTAGCCATCGACTGGGAAGTCCTGCCTGCCGTGACCGACGTGGAAGAGGCACTTCTTCCCGGCGCGCCCCATGTGCACGATCGGGGCGAGGACGCCTGGATCGTCAACCCCGAGAAGAACATCGTGGCCGCGCTGGAGTTCGGGCGAGGCGACCTTGACGAGGGGCTCGCGGCCGCCGACGTGATTCACCGGGCGACCTACCGCACGCCGCGCCAGGTGCACGCCCAACTGGAGACTCACGGCAGCATCGCCTGGGTCGACGAGTCCGGGCTCGTCCAGGTCCGCACGAGCACGCAGGCGCCGTTCATCACGATGGAGAAGCTCGCGCACATCTTCGACATGCGCCAGAGTCAGTTCCACGTCTTCACCGGACGCGTAGGTGGCGGATTCGGCAGCAAGCAGGAGATGCTCACCGAAGACCTGCCGGTGCTCGCGACCCTGCGCCTCGGGGTCCCGGTGCAGTGGGAGTGGACCCGCGAGGAGGAGTTCATCGGGGGCACCACCCGGCACCCCATGATCATCGAGGTGACTCTCGGAGCGACGAACGACGGACGCCTCACGGCGATGGCTCTCGACGTCACCTCCAACACGGGCGCCTACGGCAACCACGGCGGCGAGACGCTGGGAGCGAGCTCCGCCCCCTTGGCCGGGTACCGGTGCCGCAACAAGCGGTTCACCGGCCGAGCTGTTTACACCAACGTGGTTCCGGCGGGCGCCATCCGCGGCTACGGCGCGGCGCAGCCCACGTTCGCGATGGAGTCGGCCATCGACGAACTCGCACTCAAGCTCGGCATGTCGCCGCTGGAGTTCCGCCGCCTCAACGGGCTGAAGCCGGGCGACACGATCGGCGTGGGCGGAGCGCCCAATGATGACGTGATGAGCAGTTACGGCCTCGATCAGTGCTTCGACATGGTGGCCAGCGCCATCGAGTCAGGGCCTTCGCTGCCCGCCCCCGAGGGCCCGGAGTGGTCCACCGGTGTCGGCTTCGGGATGTCGATGTACGACACGTCGCCCCCGACCGAGCATCGCTCCGACGCCAGCGTCGAGGTCCTCCCCGACGGCACCTATCTCCTCCGCGTGGGCACGTGCGAATTTGGCAACGGCACCACGACCTCCCACGTGCAGTTCGCCGCGGCCGCCTTGCGAACCACGATGGATCGCGTCGCCATCCGCCATGGCGACACGGCGGAGTCCGGATGGGACACCGGCGCGTTCGCCCAGACCGGGCTGAACGTCGCGGGTCGCGCGGTGACCCTGGCCGCCGAGGGACTGCGACTGCGCATCCTGGAGTACGCAGGACGCTTCGCGGAGGAGGGAGCCCGCATCGAGCTGCTTCCCGACTCCGTCGTGGTGGGAGACCAGCAGATCTCCTTGGCCGAACTGTGGCGCAGGGCCGATGCCGATGGGGTGACCCTCGGCCAGGCGCGTCGGGCCTATGGCACGCCCATCAGCGTCGGCTTCAACGTCACGGGCGTGCGCGCGGCCGTCAACAGCGTCACCGGTGAGATTCGGCTCCTTCAGGTTGCGCACGCCGTCGACGCGGGGGTCGTGATCAACCCGCAGCAGCTGCGCGGTCAGGTCGAGGGAGGGGTCACGATGGGCATCGGCTTCGCCATGACCGAGTGGCACCAGATGACCGACGACGGCACGATCCTCAACCCCGGCATCCGGATGTACCGCATCCCCAACTACGCGGACGTCCCTCCGATCCAGGTCTTCTTCTCCGAGGATGCGGACGGCGTGGGGCCCTTCGGAGCCAAGGGCTGCGCGGAGTCGCCCATCGATCCGGTGGCCCCGGCCATCGCCAACGCGGTGGCCGATGCCACGGGGGTGCGGATCCGCGAACTCCCCCTCGTGCCGCCGCTCATCTTCGAGCGGCTGTACGACGAGTACCTTCAGCGCACCCCAGCGGTCTAGCGGGCGCCCCGTCCGCAACAGAGGAGGCACAGGCATGGCGAACGCAGTCCCCGACTTCATGCGGCCGGTCGTCGTCGACGAGCCGCCGGCGAGTGCCCAGTTGGTCGCGGAGCAGGCGGTCCTGGCACTCAATGACTCCATGATGCGCTACTACGACGCATCGCTGGCGAAGTTCATCGCCAACCTGCGCGAGCAGTCGCCCATCATCCTGGCGATGTTCACGGGGCAGGGTGGCCAGATGATCCTGTACCGACCCGGACGGGACCCGGAGCACGCACCTCCGGTGCCCCTGGTCTACCAACTGGCCAAGTCAGTCGGGCACAGCAGCATGGCGATCTACGAGATCGTCTCGCCCTACATGTCGAATGCGCACGCCAACCAGCTGTGGCGGGCGCCCCTCGAGACCTACCGCACCGAGAATCGCCTGGCACTCGAGGGCCTCGATGCCCTGGATATCAGTGAGGAGACACGGTCGATCCTGCGGGAGATCCTCGGGCTCAACCTGGCCTTCATGGACGAATGCCTGGCCAGGGGCGGCTACGGCCCTGACGACATCCGGGACTTCGTGCGCAGCACGGTGCCGCACGCCTTCAAGGCGATCGGCGTGGGGTCGGGTGCGCAGGTCGGCCACTGGATGAGCGTCGTGGAGCGCTGGCAGGAGGAGCTCGGCGACGACTGGGATCGAACGTACGCGGTGAGCAACACGCTGTACGTCACCCGCCAGAACAACATCCTCTTCAGCGTCCTTGCGCAGTTCATGGGTGAGGGGGCTATCGGCGACCGACTGCTCCTCATCGAGACACCGGAGTTCGAGACGACGCCGGAGAAGATGCTCGACGTGCTCGGCCGCATCATCGCGGACCGCTCCCTCGGCATGATGTTCTTCCGCGACTACTTCCTCATGGACGTGGAGCTCCTCGGTGGCGGCGCCCGAGCGGCCATCGAGCGCGAGATGGCGGCACGGGGCCGGACGCCGGTGCTGCCGCCCCTGGTCCCCTTCCGATCCTCCGACTGGCCCTGGAAGACGGATCCGACGAAGGGGACGGGCCCGGCGCGACTCCAGGACGCCGCCTTCGACACCCCTGTCGAGTACTAGGGGATCCCATGTCGTCGGAGGTCATCCACCATGAGGTGGTCGGCGAGGGGATGCCCATCGTCTTCATCCACGGGTTGGGGGCGACATCGAATGTCTGGTTCGCCGAGCGCGAGGCGCTGAGCGAGCGCTTCCGGGTCGTGGTCTACGACCGCAGCGGCTGCGGACAATCGTCCCGACGGGACGATGGCTACTCCGTCGAGTCCTGGGGCGCTGAACTCGCCGGCCTCCTGGACGATCTCGGAGTCGAGACCGCGGTCGTGGTCGGCCACTCGCTGGGCAGCATGGTCGCCCAGCACTTTGCCGCCACGTATCCCGAGCGAACCCGCGCGCTCGTCCTGGTGGGGGCCGAGGCCGCGCTCAGCCCGGAGGGCAGGGACATCCTCAGCACGCGGGCGAGCCTCATCGAAGAGCGTGGCCTCTCCGGCGTCGTCGACTCGTGGCTCGGTTCGGTGCTCGCGCCAGCGAGCCGGCTTGCCAACCCCGTCATGGCAGGGCTGCTGCGAGCGATGTTCCTCTCCTACGACGCGCGCTCCTACGCTCAGCAGGCGAGGGCCCTGCGCGACGCCGATGTGCGTCCCCAGCACCGCGGCATCTCCTGCCCCACTCTCCTCCTCGCCGGCGACGAGGACCCGGTGACTCCCCTGGCCTGGCAGCAGGCCATTCACGAAGCCATCCGCGGCAGTCAGGTGCGCATCATCCCCGGCACGGCGCACATGCCCATGCTGGAATCTCCGATGGAGTTCCACGTCGCGCTTCTCGAGTTCCTCACCGGACTGGGGCCGCCTGCCCGGGGGGAATCGTGACGCGTGGGGCGCGCCCCCCGGCTAGCCTGCAGACGTGGCCCTGGTGGGAAGCGATGCGCCGGCGATGACCCGCAGCCTGCTCCTGGTGGAGGACGATCCGTTCTCACGGGGACTCCTCGAGCAGACCTTCCGCGCTGCCGGATTCGAGGTGGCGGCGGCCGCCAACGCGGTCGAGGCGGTGCGGCTGTTCGAGGAGGCCGACCCGGACGCGCTGGTCGTCGATATCAACCTGGGGCCGGGCGCCGACGGGCTCGAGCTGGCCAATGCCCTGCGATCGCAGGCGCCGTACCTCGCCGTCCTCGTCCTCACGCGATTCCCGTCGCCGGCGGTCGCGGGCATGAGTGACCGGACTCCGCCGCACGCCGCCTTCCTCAGCAAGGACGCGGCCGACGACCCCTCGGTCATCGTCGCCGCCCTCGAGTCGGCGCTCGACGACGAGGTGCCCCCCGTCACCGGGGTCGCGCCTGACAGCCCCCTGGCGCGGCTCACCCCCGCGCAGCTCGCCGTGCTGCGGATGGTGGCCGAGGGCTGGACCAATGCCGAGATCGCCGCCCAGCGCGGGAGCACCCTGCGCGCGATCGAGAAACTCACGCACCGCGCCATCGTGGCACTGGGCATTCCCGACGATGCACGGCGCAACGCCCGCGTCGAAGCCGTGCGCATGTACGTCGCCGCCTTCGGCGTGCCCACCCCCCGCGATGGCTGACGCACGCGGGCCCGAGGCCCTCACGCCAGCGTGGCGGGCCGCCGTCGGCGGCCGTCACGCGCTCTCCGTGTGGTCGTGGCTGCTGCCCACCGCGGCGGCGCTCGCGTTCACGACCCTCTTCGAGGTGCCCGCGTTCGGCTACCGACTGTGGCCCCGGGTGGTCCTCGTGCTCTGCGTGCAGGTCCTCCTCATCCCCCTCATGGTCCTGGGATACGCCCTGCTCCGTCGGCAGGCTCTCCCCAACCCGGTGCTGGGCTTGTCGGTCTTCGTGGCTCTCGGCCTCGCTCGCGGACTCGCGGTCGACGGCGTCGCCCCCCTGATCGAGCCGGTGGCGAGGGACTCCCTCGCCTACCAGCTCGCTCTCAATGTCACGTACGCGCTGCTCACTCTGCCCTTCATCGCCCTGGCAGTCGACTCCGTCCGGCGCTACCGGGATCTGCGCGCCCGCGTGCACGACGAGGGCCTCCGTTGGCAGAGCGCCCTGAAGGAGGCGGAGTCGGAGTTCGCGCTCGAGTATGCCCGCTACCGCGAGAAGGTCGACCACGAGGTCGTGGCGCGCGTCGTCCACCTGCACGACGAACTCGCCTCAGTCGCGCGCGAGGCGGCGGGCGCGGGAGCGGTCGCGGGTGCGGAGGAACTCCGGCGACTGTCGGCCGAGGTCGTGCGCCCTCTCAGCCACGAACTCATCCTCGAACCGACGAGCATCGAGGTCATCCCCGCCCCGTTCTCTGCCCCCCCGCCGCATCTGGGTGTGCGGGACATCCTCCGAGAGGCGTCCCGGTGGCCCCTGGCCGGGCACTGGGGCGTCTGCGCCGTGATGGGCCTGCTCGGTCTGGTCGGCCTGTCCCTGTATGGATCGTCGACCCTGCTGGCCCTCAACCTCGGATGGGACATCGTCATCTTCGGTCTCATCCCGGCGGCGGTGGCACCGACGATCAACGCGCTGTGGGCGCGCATGTCGCCGGCGTGGGCCTGGATCGCAAGCGTCGCCCTCTGGTTGGCGTTCGGCGTCGTCGCCGTCGCCGTCACCGCGGTCCTGATGGCCTGGATCACCGGCCGCGGGAACGCGTTCTGGGGAGTGACGGTGGCGTACATCGTCCTCTGCGCGCTCTCGGTGGTCGCGGTCGCCGGCTACCGCCGCGAGCGGGCGCTCGAGGCCGAGCTCACGGGCCTCCTCACGCGGCAGGAGGCTCTGGCATCGCGCCTCATGCAGCGCATTGGCCGTGAGCGTCGTGATCTCGGCCTCGTGCTTCACGGCTCGGTGCAGTCGAGCCTGACCCGGGCAGCCCTGGCCCTGGACCGCTGGGGCGCGACGCTGGACCCGGAGACCCTGCCCGCCGTGATCGCGGAGGTGCGCGTGGCCCTTGAGGGCGTGGTGAGCGCACTCGACGTCCGCGATCCCCTTCATGCCGGGCTCGAGGTGGTCGTCCGGGATCGGCTGCGCCTGTGGGAGGGCGCCGTCGACTGCCGAGCGGCCATCTCGACGGAGGCGACGGCAGCCGCGGACAGTGCCGTAGCCCATGCCGTGGGCGAGATCGTGGGGGAGGCCATCACGAATGCCGTCCGTCACGGGCATGCCGAGACGGTCGAGGTCGACGTTGCCCTCGAGGGCGACTGGATCAGCGTCCGCGTCTGGGACGACGGCCTCGGTCCGGTGGACACGCGCGACCTCGGAGCGGGCCTCGGCACCCTGGGCCGCGCCGGCTTCTCGTGGAGCCTGGAGCGGGTGGGAGGACGGACCCTGCTCACCGTCCGCCTCGGCCTTCCGAGAGGCCCGGTCATGGAAACCGAACAGTGGGAGGGGCCGGCGACGGTGATTGCCTAGGTTCCCTCCGTGACCACCTCCCCGCTTGCGCCCCCCGCTGTCTTCCTCCTCACCGCTCACGTGTTCGTGCGGAATGACCAGGAGGGTGCCTTCCGCGAACGGCTGCCGGCGATCAACGCCCGATGCGCGGGGGTCACCGGATTCCTCGGCATGGGCGCCGATGCCGACCGTCCGGGACCGGAGTCCACGCGATGGGCGCTGAGCTACAAGTTCGCGTCTGCGGAGGGTCGCGATGCGTGCCAGGCCCTCCTCGGGCAGGAACTCGACGGTGCTCACGACCTGCTGACGGCGCCCCCCGTCTTCGACGCGGGGGACCGTGGCGACGAGCGGCGGCCCGTCGAAGCCATCACCACCCGTATCCCCGAGGGGCAGAGGGAGAGGTACGCGTCCTTGCGCGAGGAGATGGACGCCGTGGTTGCGGCCGCACCGGGATTCGTCAGCCTCGAGACCTTTCCGCCGGGACCGGGCGACGACACGTGGGTGACCATGATCATCTTCGATTCCCAAGAGGACCTCGACGCCTGGTACGCCTCGCCGAAGCGGCGCGCGGTGCTCACGAAGATCCACGACCTGGCACCGGATGAGGTGCGTACCCTCCCCACGGGGTTCGGTCAGTGGTTCTCGGTCAACGCCGTGAGCATGGTGCAGACCCCCGCGTGGAAGCAGGCCATGACGGTCCTGGCGGTGCTCTTCGCGATGGTCTCCATCCTCAACATCACCATCGGCGACGCACTCCTCGGAGGCTGGACCATCCGTGGCCAGACGATCTACGAGGGCTTGGGTCTGCCCTTCCCCGTCGTGGTGTTCGTCGGCAACGCCATCGGCACGGCGCTCCTCACCTGGGTCCTCATGCCGATCGTCACGCGCCTGCTCGCGTGGTGGCTCGATCCCGGGGCCTCTCGGCGCCACACGATCATGGGCGTCCTGCTGCTCCTGGTGGTCTACGTCGTGGAGATCGCGATCTTCACGACGATCTTCAAGACCCTCGGGATCTAGCGACGAGCCCCTACGGGTTCCACGGGCCCTTGCGCGGCGACACGGGGTCGTTCATCGGATCACCGGGCACCGCTCTGGCGCTCTCGGCATCCTCGCGGATGCGCTTTCGGGCGGGACCCGTCGGTGCGCCCGTGGGCGCGGCGTCCGGATGCAGGTCCGCGACGCGCTCAGGCGTGGCGGGGATGGACGGCAGGGGCAGCCCCGTGGCCGCGCGGAGCGCGGCGAGCACGGCCGGCGGCCCCTGCACGTGCGGCAGCTCGGCGATCCCGCGCATGCCGTAGGGGATGCGCGGCTCGGGATACTCCAGGAAGGTCACGTCGATCCGCGGGGCATCGATCATGGTCGGCACCAGGTAGTCGTCCCAGGTACGACGCGTGGGCACACCGTCGGCGTAGGGAAACTCCTCCATGAGCGCGAGCCCCATGCCCATGACGAGGCCGCCCGCGATCTGTCCGGTGGCCTGGGCAGGGTTCACCGTCCTGCCGACGTCCTGCACGACATCCATCTGGACGACCCGCACGAGCCCCAGTTCGCGATCGACGTCGACGGTGCACCGGGTCGCGGAGAAGTTGAACGTCACGTGCATCGGCTGCCCGGGCTCGCGCCCCTCGAGGTCGTAGGTCTGTCGCTGTGCGAAGCGCTCCGTCGCCTGGAACACCAGGTGCATGCCCGCATCGGACACCGTCATCAACCGGGTGCCGTCCGTGAGCACGACGTAGTCGTCACGGACGTCGAGATTCTCCACGGCGTGCCCGTACTCGCGGGAGACGAACTTCAAGAAGCGCTCCTTGAGGGTCGCCGCGGCCATCGCTACCGCGCCGCCGGACGTCATGGTCTGGAGCTGCCCGTCGGTGGTCGAGCCGTCGGCCATGCCCGAGTCGGACCCCGTGATCGTGACCTTGCTGATGCCCAGAGTCGTCTGGACGATCTGCTCGGCGATGGTCTTGAAGCCCTGTCCCACCTCGGCGGCCGCACACTCGATCACGGCCGCGCCATCGCGCAGCGTCACCAGCGCCGTCGAGTTCACGGGCGCGCCCTCGGACAGGCACACGTTCTTCGCCACCGACGAGGTCGCCGTCGCACGCGTGACGTCGCGCGGTCGCGTGGGGGTGGCAATGCCGCCGGGCAGGTCGATACCGGGCGCATCGTCGGCGAGAGGCTCCGGAAGGGGGGACTGCCCGCTCACGTCGATCAACTCGCGCACGGGAGCCGGGGAGTCCATCAGCTGATTGAAGGTCCAGGTGTCCCCCTCCTTCATCGCATTGCGGCGGCGCAACTCCGCGCCATCCATGCCCAGCGCTCGCGCAAGGGCGTCCATGTTGGACTCGGAGGCGAACGCCGGCTCGACGACGCCGAAGCCGCGGAGCGATCCGCACATGCCGTTGTTGGTGCCGACTGACCACCCCTCGATGTGCGCATTGGGGATGTTGTAGGGCCCCTGCAGAAGGGTGCTGCCGTTGCCGATGCCCGGGCCATTGGTGTTGCTGTAGGGGCCGTCCTCGTGGATGACCTTGCCCTCGATCTTGACGATCTGGCCGTCCGTGGTCGCGTGGTGGCGAACCCAGATGCGCGTGGGATGGCGGTGGTAGCGCGCGAGGAAGGCCTCCTCGCGCGAGTAGAGGAACTTCACGGGTCGCTCGGTGTGCAGCGCCAGGAGGGCGCCGTGGATCTGCCAGGACAGGACGAAACGACCGCCGAAGGACCCGCCGATTCCGGAGTTGATGACGAGCACGCGCTCCGGAGGCAGGCCGAGGGCGGCGGCCACCTGGGCGCGATCGCTGTGCACCCACTGAGTGGCGCCGGTGATGACGACGCCGCCGCGGCCGTCGGGCTTGGCCACGCCGCCGTCGAGCCCGAGGTAGGAGTGGTCCTGGCGCGGCGTGGTGTACACGCCCTCCACCTGCACGTCTCCGACGACACTGGGGTCGCCATGGGTGTAGTCGACGTGGCGGTAGACATGACCCTCCTCGAGGGCGCGCATCATGTCGACGAGGGGATCGAGGACGTCGTACTCCACCACGATGGCGTCGAGGGCGCGACGGGCGATCTCGGGATCCTCGGCCGCCACGATGGCGATGGGCTCGCCCACGTAGTTGACGATCTCATCGGCGAGGACGGGAGTGTCGCGGTTGATCGCACCGTAGCGATTGTCGGGGACGTCCCAGCCGCCCAGGACGGCGTGCACGCCGGGCATCGCCTTCGCCGGGTTGAGGTCGACGCGCACGAGGCGCGCGTGCGGGTGCGCGGACCTGAGAGTGGCACCCCACAGCATGCCGGGCTCGGTCGCGTCGGGCGCGAACTCGAATTCGCCCCGAGCCTTGGCAGTGGCATCCGGACGTCGGCGTGAGGTGCCGATGCCGACGGCGCTGGGATCCGTGCGCAGGTCGTCGCTCATCGTGCACTCGCCTCCCGGATGCCCTCGATGATGCCCAGGTATGCCGTGCAGCGGCACAGGTTGCCGCACATGCCCTCGCGCACCTCGTCCTCCGTGGCGTTGGGGTGCTCTTCGATGAACGCCGAGCCGGCCAGGACCATGCCGGGCAGGCAGTACCCGCATTGCACGTCGCCCGCGGCAATCAGGGCTTCCTGCAGGGGGGTGAGGGATCCGTCGGCGGGGGAGTAGCCCTCGATCGTGGTGACGTCACCGTCCACGTCGGCCGCCAACGCGACACAGGAGTTGATCGGCCGACCGTCGAGGAGCACCGTGCACGCGCCGCAGGACCCGGTCTCGCAGGCCTGCTTCGTACCCGTGAGTCCCAGTCGGTAGCGCAGCACCGACAGGAGCGTCTCGAAGTACCACGCATCCTCGATCCGGTGCGTGGCGCCGTTCACGCGCAGGCTCAGGCTGATCCGCTCGTCATCCACGCTGCTGCTCCTCGTTCCAGGCCTCGATGAGGCGTCGTCCCATGACGGCAATCGCATGCCGGCGGTAGCCGGCTGACGCCCGGTCATCCGTGGGCGGGTCGCATGCATCGGCGAGCAGCCGCCCGTACTCCTCCGCGGCGCCTGCGGGCACTGCGCCCGACTCCCAGTCCACGGCCCCGGCGAGGAAGTCGTCCGCCGCGGTCCCAGGCAGGGCCGTGGGGCCGCTGCCGCCGATCCCGCTGCGCACCGAGCGCGCGGTCGGATCGATGGACACGGCCACGCTGGCGATGGCGTACCCGGGTCCGTTGCGGGGCGCCACACGGACGAAGCGCTGGAAGCCCCCGCGCGCGGGCAGGGCGACGTCGACGAGGATCTCGCCCGCGCCCAGTCCCTCGGCCGCGAAGTCGCGGATGGACCGCCGCCGGGAGCCCTCGGGGCCCGCGCTGCCGACGGAGGCGTCGAGGGCCAGGAGACACGGCGCCAGCGTGTGGGCGGGACGGCGTTCGGCGATGTTCCCGCCCACCGTGGCGCGATGGCGGATCTGCGGCGTCGCCAGGGAGCGCAGGGCGACGTCGAGCATGGGGGACAGGGCCGCGTCGAGCAGGGCGCGCAGCGTGGTCTGGGCGCCGATGCGCGCCGCCCCCCCCGTCGCGGTGGCGCCATCGGAGGTCACGCCCCGAAGCTCGGCAATGCCCGAGAGCAGCAGATAGGCGGGCGGAATGTCGATCCCCAGGGACCGCTCCGCCACGACGAGGGTGCCTCCGCCCAGGATGCGGGCGTCCGGTCGCTCCGTGCTCGCGGCGATGGCTTCTTCGAGCGACGTGGGGCGCACGATGCGCCCCGAATCGGTGGACGTGACGGTCACCGTGCCTCCTCCCGCGGCACCGCGTGCCGCGGGCGCCATCGTGGGGGAGGCCCCGGCCCGGCGGAGGCCCCGTGGGCGGCTATCCCCCCACGACCCTGCTGGGGCAGCAGATCAGGGCGCGGGACTGCCGCCCTGCTGCTGCTTGAGCAGGTCGCGGATCTCCTCGAGGAGCTGCACGTCCGGCGGGCGGGTGTCGACCTCGCCCTGGCCCGTCATCGCGCGGTACTTGTTCATGGGCAGCACGAAGAAGAAGTACAGGGCGGCCAGCGTGACGAAGAACGTGATGACGGCCCCGATGAGCAGCGCGAAGTCGATCTCGTAGCCGGGGGCCAGCGTGATCGTGCCACCGATGCTGCCGTCGCTGCCGCCGAGCAGGCTGAGGATCCATCCGACGATGGGCTCGATGAGCGCCTTCGTCACGGCCGCGACCAGCGCGGCGAGCGCCGTGCCGACGGCGACAGCGACGGCGAGGTCGATGACGTTGCCGCGGAACACGAACTCCTTGAAGCCCTTGATCATTGCCGTCCCTTCCCCGTGCTGTCCCTACCTGAGGATCGCGTAGAGGCCCTCGTCACCTGACGAGGCGAGGCGCACCGCGGTCTCGCGGTCAGCCTCGACGAGGACGAGGGTACCGGCGACCCGGGGGCCGCCGAAGGCGCTGTCCTGGGCGCTGCGCGGCACGGTGATGACGAGAACGTCCTCGGCCACCAGGGAGGGCGCGCCGGCCCGCCGGGCGCGGATGAGGTCGATGCGGTGGCCGGCCTCGAGCAGCCCGGCGACCTCCCTGTCCCCCAATCGGACGGGGACGGCGTACGACGAGCCGTCGCGTTCGGGCGCTCCGGACGCGAGCCCGGGACTCACCAGGCGGCTGGCGGTGACCATCTCGCCGGCGTCGATCGGGGAGCCCACGATCCTGCCGACGGCGTCGGAGATCTCGAGGACGGCCCCCGGCGGGACGTGATCGGCCGGGATGGAGCGCATCTCGAGGTCGCGGGGCTCCAGCGCGGCGCCCCCCGGGATCGCGGTGGCGGCGACCACCACGTCGCGCGTCGGGGCGGCGTCGGGGGCCAGCACCGGGACGACGCACAGGACCGCGAGCCCGGCGAGGATGGCGGCCAGCGGTCGACGATGCCGCAGGATGCGTCGGCGCAGGGCGGTCCAGTCGCGAAGGGGGCCTGGCTCCATGGGACACGGACGCTAGCCGCGTCGGCGCGGCGATCGCGCGCGTCATCCACAGGGGCTCACGCCACCTGCCACTCAGCCCGAGGTTGACGTGCCCGACGTTGCCGAGCCAGAGGAGGACGAGCCGGAGGAGGACGAGCCGGAGGAGGACGAGCCCGAGGAGGACGAGCCCGAGGAGGACGAGCCGGACGACGTGCCGCCGGACGACGACCCGGCGTCCTTGGCCGCGCCGCCCGATGCGCCCTCCTTGCCGCCCCCCGACCCCGTCGAGGACGACGTGTCCGACGCGGAGGAGCTCGAGCGCGAATCCGTCCGGTAGAAGCCCGATCCCTTGAAGACCACACCGACGTTGCCGAATCTCTTGCGCAGGGATCCGCCGCACTCCGGACAGTCGGTCAGCGCATCGTCGGTGAAGGACTGCACCACCTCGAGCTCGTGGCCGCAGTCATTGCAGACGTACTGGTAGGTGGGCACGCTTCCTCCCGGGGCGGACGCATCAGATTAGCGCTCGCCACCGTGACGCGTGTCCTGGGGATGAGGCGCGCCGGGCGGGCGGCACGGGGGATAGGGTCCCGGTCATGGCAGTGATCGCTGAGGGCCTCGGCAAGTCCTTCGGCTCCGTGCGTGCCGTCGACGATCTCTCCTTCGAGGTCCCCGACGGCGTCGTGACCGGCTTCCTCGGGCCGAACGGCGCGGGCAAGTCCACCACGATGCGCCTCATGCTCGGGCTCGATCGCGGGCAGGGACGCACCCTGTTCGACGGCAAGCCGCTCATCGAGCATCCCCACGCGAGCGAGGTCGTGGGCACCCATCTCGACGCCCGGCCCTTCCTGCCCGGCCGCACCGCACGGGACCACCTGCGCATGCTCGCGACGGATGCCCGCCTCCCGGCGTCGCGCATCGACGAGGTCCTCGCCATGGTGGGACTCACCGAGGTGGCCAACAAGCGGCCCAAGAGCTTCTCCCTCGGCATGGCCCAGCGCCTCGGGCTCGCGGGTGCGGTGCTCGCCTCGCCGGGGGTCCTCATGCTCGACGAGCCTGCGAACGGGCTCGACCCGCAGTCCATCCAGTGGCTGCGCGAGTTCCTGCGCTCGTATGCCGCCGAGGGCAATGCGGTCCTCGTGTCGAGTCACCTTCTCAGCGAGATGCAGGTCATGGCCCAGCATGTCGTCGTCATCGCGCGCGGGCGCCTCGTCGCGGACGGCACCATCGAGGAGCTCGTGTCCGAGCGCAGCGACGTGCTCGTGCGCAGCGACGACCCGGCGCGCCTCGCCGATGCCCTGCGCGCGGCAGGGGGGCTCGTCGAGCGGGAGGGCGATGACGGCCTCGCGGTCACGGGCATGTCCACCGACGACGTAGGCAGGCGGGCGTTCGACGCGGGCATCGCGGTCCGCGAGCTGAGCCGCCGCCGTGCGAGCCTCGAGGAGACGTTCATGGAGCTCACCGGCGACGCGCAGGAGTTCGCCTTCGGGCCCACCGGCGCGGCAGGGGAGGTGCCCTCATGAGCGGGCCCCTGGCCTACGAGTGGGTGCGCATCAGCACGGTGCGCTCCACGTGGGCGCTCATCCTCGTCGGCGCCCTGGTGCCGGCGGCGCTCGTGCTCTTCGTCACCTGGCTCGTCAACAGCGCCGACGACTTCCAGGGCGGCCCGCCGGACGGCGGGGCCACGACCGGCTTCTCGGGGTTCCTCCCGCTCGTCGCCGCCGTCCTGTGCACCATCGGGGCTGCCTCATTCGGTCAGGAGTACCGACACGGCCTCATTCGCATCACGCTGGCCACGTACCCACGGCGCAGCACCGTCTTCGCCGCCAAGGTCATCATGGTCGTGCTCATCGTCATCCTCGCGGCGATTCTCGCGATCGCATGCATCGTGGTCGCCAATGCGCTGGGCCCGGCGATCGCGGGCAAGGGGGTTACCTGGGACACGAGCGCGCTGGGGCCGCCCGGGCTCCGCGGGATCATCTACGTCGTCATCTTCGTGCTCATGGCCTTCGCCTTGACAGCGCTCACCCGCAATCAGCCGCTCGGCATCATCGTGCCGGTCGTCATGGCGGTGCTGATCGAGCCGATCATCCAGACGGTGGCGCTCGTGCAGGAGTGGACCTGGATCGACTGGGTGCTGCCGTTCACCGGTGCCACGGCGGGCGTGGGCGGTGACGGACTCGAGGCCTGGGGTCACCTGGGCGTGTTCTTCCTGTGGTTCCTCGTCCTCGCCATTCCCGCCTGGGTGCTCTTCCTGCGGCGCGACGCCTAGTCGGAGGCCGGGCGACGTGACGGAGCCGCGGCAGCCCCCGGCTGCGTGGACCGGCCCGCGCGCGGTGGCCGCTGTCGCCGCGGGAGGCGCCCTGGGTGCCCTCGCGCGATTCGGCGTCGACCGACTCGTCCCGCGCCCGGGCGACCTGCCCGCCGGGACCCTCGTCGTCAACGTCCTGGGCTGCGTGCTCATGGGGCTGCTCGTCGCCGCGATCCTGCGCAGGCCGGACGTGCACCCGGTGATGCGGCCCTTCCTCGCTGTCGGGCTCCTCGGCGGCTTCACCACGTTCTCGACCTATGCCGCCGAGATCCGCGCGGCGCTCGTGGAGGGGCGCCTCGTCCTCGGCGTGGCCTACGCGCTCGGCACCGTGATCCTCTGCGTCGCCGGCGCCGCGCTCGGCGTCACCCTCGGGATGCGGCGGTCGGGCACGCCCGACGAGACAGCGCACCCGGACGAGGATCCATCGTGATCGACGTTGTCCTCGTCGCGGTCGGCGGAGCGGCAGGCGCCCTCGCGCGCTACGCGATCGCGCGGGCGTTCGGCTCACGCCGGCTGGGTTCGCCTCCGGCCATCCTCGTCGCCAATGTCATCGCGTCGATCTTCCTCGGACTGCTCATTCCCACGGTGCACGGACCGTGGTCGGCGCTGCTCGCCGTCGGATTCTGCGGCGCGCTGTCGACGTACTCGTCCTTCTCGATCGACGTCCTCGAGCTCGGGCGCCGTCGCATCGGCTCCGCCGTCGGGTACTCGATCCTGTCGATCGTGGCGTGCGTGCTCGGCGTGACGCTGGGGGCCCTGGTGGGCCAGGCCGTCACGGGGTAAGCCTCACGGCGACGGGTCGAGGCCGCCGCACACGATGAAGCGCGTCGGAGTGATGATCGCGTCGATCCGCTCGTCGTGAGGCTGCGTCGGGATCTCCTCCCACACGTCCTCGTCACGGAGCACGGCGATCACGGGAGGCGCGTCGTCGCATGCGCGCATCCGCGCGATGGTCCGGTCGTAGAAGCCTCCGCCCTTGCCCAGGCGGTCGCCGCGCGGCGAGGCGGCGAGCGCGGGAACGAGCATCGCCCGCACCGGGAGGAGCGGCTCGGCCGGACCCGCTGGCTCCTCGATCCCCATGGGGCTGACCTCCCGAGGACCGTCGGCGCGGCACCACTCGAGGTCCTCGGCGCGCACGCGGGGGAGCAGGACCTCCAGCCCCGCCGCTGCGAGGCGGGCGAGGAGCGCTGCGGTGTCGGGCTCGGTGCCGTAGGACGCGTACGCCGTCACCCGGGGCGGCCCGGGCAGTGCGGCGAGCGCCGCGAGCGCCTGGTCGGCGAGGCCGTGCGGATCCGCAGCCGGCCCTGCGCGGCGAGCGGCCCGCGCTCGCGACCGGGCCTCGGCCTTGGCATCGGACCCGGCATGGGCCGAGGCATCGGGCCGGGGCGGGGGATCGGGGTCGGCGGGAGCTCCTGGCGCGGCCGGTGACCCTGGTGCGGAGCCCGGATCGATCGGCGTGCTGCCCATGGCGCCATTCTCGTCCAGCCCGGATCTAGGGTGGGCCCATGGGCGTCGACAAGGCCGTCATTCCCGCGGCCGGGCTGGGCACGCGATTCCTCCCCGCGACCAAGGCCACGCCCAAGGAGATGCTGCCCGTCGTCGACACGCCGGCCATCCAGTACGTCGTCGAGGAGGCCGTGGCCGCGGGCCTCGACGACGTCCTCTTCGTCACCGGTCGCAACAAGGGGGCGCTCGAGGACCACTTCGACCGCAACCTCGAACTCGAGGAGGTCCTCGTCGACAAGGGCGACGACGCTCGCCTGCGCCTCGTGCAGCGATCCGCGGATCTCGCGCGCATCCACTACGTCCGCCAGGGGCAGCCCCTGGGCCTCGGGCACGCGGTGCTCATGGCGCGGCAGCACGTCGGGGACGAGCCCTTCGCCGTGCTGCTCGGCGACGACCTCATCGACCCGCGCAACGCGATCCTGCCGCGCATGATCGACGTGCGCGAGCGCCGGGGTGGCTCGGTCCTCTGCCTCATGGAGGTGCCGCGTGAGCAGATCTCGCTGTACGGCTGCGCGGCGGTGGAGCCAACGGATGAGCCGGGAGTCGTACGCGTGATCGACCTCGTGGAGAAGCCCAGCCCGGACGACGCGCCGAGCACGCTCGCGGTCATCGGTCGCTATGTCCTCGACCCCGCCGTCTTCGGGATCCTCGCCGACACCCCGCCCGGACGCGGGGGCGAGATCCAGCTGACCGACGCACTCCAGCGGCTGTGCGATCCGGGCGTGCCCGGGGGCGGCGTCCACGGCGTGCTCTTCGACGGCCGCCGGTACGACACGGGGGACCGGCTGTCCTACCTCCAGGCGGTCATCCGGCTGGCCCTCGAGCGCGAGGACCTCGGGCCTGCGCTGCGCGCCTGGCTGGTGTCGTATCTCGGATCCGGTGGCGACGGCGGAGCCCCGTGATGCGCAGCGTCGACGAGCATCGGCGGATCGCCCTGGAGGCGGTGAGCCCCCTGGAGCCGATCACGCTGCCGCTGCTCGACGCCGCGGGATGCGTGCTCGCCGAGGACGTCACCGCAGCCTGGCCGCTCCCCTCCTTCGACAACAGCTCCATGGACGGGTACGCCGTCCTCGCGGCCGACGTCGCCACCGCGTCCGCGGATTCCCCGGTCGAGCTCGCGGTGGTCGATGACGTTCCCGCGGGGTACCGCGCCACGGAGCGCGTGTCCCCCGGCCGCGCGATCCGCATCATGACCGGCGCACCCCTTCCCGACGGGGCCGACGCTGTCGTTCCGGTCGAGGCGACTGATGCGGGCACCCAGCGCGTGCGCATCGCATCCCCGGTCGCCGCGGGCTCCTACATTCGGCGCGCGGGCGAGGACGTCGTTGCCGGCACGCCCGTGCTCGAGGTGGGCACGGTACTCACGGCGCGCTCGATCGCCTTGGCCACCGCGGTGGGGCGCGCGGAGGTGCGCGTGCATCCGCGACCGCGGGTGGTGGTGATCTCGACCGGAAACGAGCTCGTGGACCCGGGAGTGCCGCTGCGCCATGGGCTCATCGCCGACTCCAACAGCGTCATGCTCGTGACCGCGGCCCGCGAGGCCGGGGCCACGGCGTACCGGGCCGGGCCGGTGCCGGACGACGAGGACCGTCTCATGGCGACGCTCGACGACCAACTCGTGCGTGCCGATCTCGTCATCACCTCGGGTGGGGTGAGCATGGGCGCCTACGACACGGTCAAGGCCGTCCTGTCGAGGATCGGCACGGTGGAGTTCGTCAAGGTGGCGATGCAGCCGGGGATGCCGCAGGGCTTCGGCGTCCTGGGGGACGACGCGGTGCCCATCGCGACGCTGCCGGGCAACCCCGTGAGCGCGTACGTCTCCTTCGAGATCTTCGTCCGCCCGCTCATCCGTCGCATGATGGGATTCCGCGACGTGCACCGGCCTGTCGTGAGCGCGGTGTGCACGGCACCCTTCGATTCGCCGGCGGGCAAGACCCAGTTCGCGCGCGTGCAACTGCGCGTCGAGGACGGGCGATACGTCGCGCATCCCGAGGGGGCGCAGGGCTCGCACATCCTCGGGGGACTCGCCCGCGCGGATGCCCTCGCGGTCGTGCCTCCCGAGGTGACGCGTATCGAGGCCGGCGACCTCATCACCGTCATCGACCTGGGGAGGGACGCGCCATGACCGAGCGGCTCGGCGCGGGGGGATTCACTCACCTGGACGAGCAGGGCCAGGCCCGCATGGTCGACGTGAGCGGCAAGGACGTGACGGTGCGCACGGCCACGGCGACGGGTCGGGTGCAGGTGTCGGCCGAGGTCATCCGCCTCCTGCGCTCCGGAGGGGTGCCCAAGGGAGACGCCCTCGCCGTCGCCCGCATCGCCGGGATCCAGGCGGCCAAGCGGACTCCGGACCTCGTGCCGCTGTGCCATCCGCTGGCCATCCACGGGGTCACCGTCGACCTGGACGTGCGCGACGATCACGTGGCGATCGAGGCCACGGTCCGCACGGCTGATCGCACGGGCGTCGAGATGGAGGCGCTCACCTGCGTGGCAGTCGCGGCCCTCGCCCTGGTCGACATGGTGAAGGCGGTCGACCCGGCGACGGTCATCGGCGACATCGCGCTGCAGGAGAAGTCGGGAGGCCGCCGGGGGCACTGGTCGCGCGATGCGCGCACGGCGGCCCCGTGACCCCGGGCTGGCCCGCACGGCTGAGCGAGGGCCCCATCGGCCTGCGACCGCTCCGGCTGCGCGACGCATCAGCGTGGCGTGAGGTCCGCAGCCGCAACGCGTCGTGGCTGCGGCCCTGGGAAGCCACCGTTCCCCTCGACAACCGAGACGTGCCCCACACGTACGGCGCCATGGTGCGCCGACTGCGTGCGGAGGCGCGCGAGGGACGCGGCCTCCCCTTCGCCCTCACGTACGAGGGGCGGTTCGCGGGGCAGCTCACGGTCGGGGGCATCGCGCGGGGCTCGCTCATGAGCGGGTACATCGGCTACTGGATCGACCAGGCGGTGGCCGGGCGAGGCATCATGCCGACGGCCGTGGCCCTGGCCACCGACCACTGCTTCTCCGAGGTGGGCCTCCACCGGATCGAGATCAATATCCGGCCAGAGAACGCCGCGTCGCTCCGCGTGGTCGAGAAGCTGGGCTTCCGGTCCGAGGGGCTGCGGCTGCGCTACCTGCACATCGACGGGGGATGGCGGGACCACCTGACCTTCGCCCTGTGCTCGGAGGAGGTCCCCGGGGGGCTGCTGTCCCGCTGGCGTGAGACGCGGTCGTCGCTGCGCCCCTGATGAGGTGCGCGACACGTCCGTCCGTCGGGGCGCAGATGCGCGGACTTCGCCGCTCGGACGCATAGCGTTCACCTCTGTGACGGGCATGATCTACGTCGCCATCGTGGCCCTCTGGGCGTGCGTGCTCATCCCGATGTGGCTGAGGCGCCACGTGGACGACGAGGCCAGCCGTATCGAGCGCCACCAGGACGCCCTCGGGGCCCTCGCCCGCGTGCACGGATCCGCCCCCAGTCCGGCGGCAACCGCCTCGCGTCGGCGCCGCATCTGGCTGGGGGTCCTGGCCCTCGTCGCGCTCGTCGCCGTCACCGGCTGGGTCCTGGAGTTCGTCCCCCTTCCGGGGGTGGCGGTGAGCGTCGGCCTGCTGCTCGCGTTCTGCCTCGGCATCCTCGTGGCCCGGCGCTCCCGGCCGCTGGCGTCCCCGGCCCAGGAGGAGCCCGCCGGTGACCTCATCCGGCTCCGTCCGCGCGCCGCGCGCGGACGGCATGCCGCGACCTGGACTCCCTCGACCCCCGATGTCGACGACGCGGACCGCCTGACCGCCTGACCGCTTCGGCGCGCGAGCGCTTGATAGGCTCGCGGACGCCTCGGCGGGCGATCGCCGGGTGCTTCGCGGGCCCGCCCGCGAGGGGCTGTAGCGCAGTCCGGTAGCGCACCTCGTTCGCATCGAGGGGGTCAGGGGTTCAAATCCCCTCAGCTCCACAGGGAGGTCACCATGCTCGGATCCGTCGCCCACGGGCGCAGGGCACCCCGTGCCCTGGTCGTTGCTCTCGCGGCCCTCGTCGCCGCGGCCGGTGCGGCCAGCCTCCTCACGGCCCCGGCCGTGGCCGCGCCCGCCGCCAAGCTCAAGTCGGCCTGTCACTGGGTCGAGGGCGACGTCGACAACACCTTCACCTGCGGTCCGCTGTCGAGCCAGCTCCCGACGCTGTCCATCTCCCAGTGCTGGAAGTACCCGCCCGCGGAGGGGACCTACATACGCCGCAAGGGGGCGTCGGGCTGGAAGGCCGCTGACGTGGGCTACCGGGTGCGCGAGCTCAAGGGCTGCGCGAAGCCCTACCCCTGGAAGACCGTCATCACCATCCCCGCGGAGACGATGAACTCGTTCGCGCCGCTCGCCGTGGCGCGCTACCGCCTGACCATGCCGGCGAGCAAGGGCACGTACGACGGCAAGCCGTACTCCTACGGCAAGACCGAGATCACCTGGGGAGTCTGCGTGGTCCTCGAGGGCACCACGGAGCCGTGCGAGACGCGCTGAGCCCGCGTCACACCCAGGTCGGCATCCACATGCGCAGCCGCCACATGTCGTAGGGGATCTGCTCGGCGGTCCATACCGGGTAGAACCACCAGGCGGCGATGACCGCGAGGAGCACGATCCCCCCGGCGCCGATGGATCCCCATCTCCGGCGTTCCGGCGGCGCAGTCGCGGGGCCGAGGATGCTGCCGATGGTGAGCGTGAGCGCCATGATGGTGAACGGCACGAAGACCACCGAGTAGAACGTGAAGATCGTGCGATCCAGGTAGAGCATCCAGGGCAGCCAGCCTGCGGCGAGCCCGACGAGCACGGCTCCCGAGCGCCAGTCGCGCCGTGCCGCCCAGCGCCACAGCTGGTAGAGAACGGCGCCCACGCCGATCCACCAGATCACCGGATTGCCGACGGCGGCGACGGCGGAGGCGCACGTGGTGGCATCGCACCCGTTCACCCCCAGGTCCACGCTGTTCCAGTAGAAGGACGTGGGCCGCGTCTGGAAGAGCCAGCTCAGGGGGCTGGACTCGTAGGAGTGATCGGACTCCAGGCCGACGTGGAAGTTCCACGCCTCGGCGTGGTAGTGCCACAGGGACCTGAGCGCCGCGGGGATGGGGGAGTCGGGCTGGCTGTCCGCCCAGTCGCGACCCCAGCCCCCCGTGGTGAGCAGCCACCCCGACCACGTGACGACGTACGCGACGACGGCGCTGCCGACCATGGCGACGAAGGCGACGGGCGCGCTGCGGAGGAGGGTCGTGGTCCAGGGTCGGGTGACGCCGAGCGAGCGGCGCAGGCCCACGTCCCACACGACGGTCATGAGCCCGAAGGCCGCGAGGTACCACAGGCCGGACCACTTGACGGCGCACGCCAGCCCGAGGGCCAGGCCGGCGGCCCAGCGCAGTGGGCGCGGGCCGAGCGCCGGACCCCACTCGCTCGGAGCGAGGGGGATGCGTTGCGCGAAGCGACGCCGGACGAGGTCTCGGTCCCAGATGAGGAAGCCGAAGGCCGCGAGCACCATGAACGACAGCACCATGTCGAGGACCGCCGTGCGGCTCATGACGAGGTGAATCCCGTCGATGGCGAGCAGCAGCCCCGCGACGATGCCGAGGAGGTTGGATCGGGTGAGCCGGCGCACGATCCGCGCGATCATGAGCACGGCGAGGGTGCCGAGGACGGCCACGGAGAATCGCCATCCGAACGGCGTCACCCCGAAGAGCCACTCCCCGCCCGCGATGACCCACTTGCCGAAGGGCGGATGGACGACGAAGGAGGCGTCGGGGCCGAAGACGTCGATCGTGCGCCAGTTGCCGTCCGAGGCCAGGATCAGGTCGTTGGCGTCCTCCACGAACTGCTGCTCGTAGCCGAAGCGGAGCAGGGCCAGGGCGTCCTTCGCGTAGTACACCTCGTCGAAGGCGAAGGCGTTGGGCCGGCCCAGCTCGGTGAATCGCAGGATCCCGCCGAACGCCGCCACCGCGAGGGGGCCGGCCCACCCGCGCCAGCCGCCGACGGGCATGGGGGGGTAGAGGGCCGCGGCCATGGCCGCGGGGGACGCCGCCGGGGATGCGTCGGGGACGGCCTCGTCGGGGTCAGCCGAGCCCTCCCGCGCGGCGGCCTCGGTCGGGTCTGCCGTCGACGCCGCCATGCCGACATCGTAGGGCGCGGCCCTGCGAGGATGGGCCGATGACCGGTCCCGGCCGGGTTATCCTCGCGGCCACGCCGCTGGGCAATCCCGCGGATGCCTCCCCCCGTCTCGCCTCGGCGATGGAGACCGCGGACGTGATCGCGGCCGAGGACACCCGCCGGCTCCGCCGCCTCGCCCGCGACCTCGGTGCCACCCCGCGTGGCCGGGTCCTGTCGCTGCACGACTCCATCGAGGGGCGCCGCGCCACCCAGCTCATCGCGGACGTCCGTGCGGGGTCGGACGTGCTCGTCGTGACCGACGCCGGCATGCCCGGCGTCAGCGACCCGGGCTATCGCATCGTGCGTGCGGCTATCGACGCCGGCATTCCCGTCACCGTCCTCCCGGGCCCGAGCGCGGTCCTCGCGGCGCTCGTCGTGTCCGGGCTCCCGGTCGATCGCTTCTGCTTCGAGGGCTTCCTCCCGCGCCGGCCCGGGGAGCGCCGCCGGCGACTCGAGGAGCTGGCGCGGGAACCGCGCACCATGGTGTTCTTCGAGGCCCCGCATCGCCTGTCGGCGGCCCTGGCGGACATGGCGGTGGCGTTCGGGGGATCGCGCCCGGCGGCACTGTGCCGGGAGCTCACTAAGACCTACGAGGAGATCCGCAGGGGAAGCCTCGAGGAGTTGTGCGCCGGGGCCGAGGGCGTGCGGGGGGAGATCACGCTCGTCGTCGGCGGGGCCCCCGCTGTGGCCGACGCGGGAACTCCCGCGGAATGGGCGCGCCACGTGGCCTTCCGGGTGGCTGCAGGGGAGGATCGGCGCTCGGCGATCTCCGGCGTGGCCGAGGATCACGGAGTCCCGCGTCGCGCGGTGTACGACGCCGTGGTGAGGTCCAAGCATGCGGACGGCGATCGTCCGCGCGAGCGAAAGTAGGATCGACCCCCATGGCCGACTTCTACGTCACGACGCCGATCTACTACGTCAACGACGCCCCCCATATCGGCCACGCGTACACGACGACGGCCGGGGACGTCCTCACGCGCTGGCATCGGCAGCGCGGGGAGTCGGTGTGGTACCTCACCGGCGTCGACGAGCACGGGACCAAGGTGCAGCGGGCGGCGGAGGCCGGCGGCGTGGCTCCCCAGGAGTGGGTGGATCGGCTCGTCACCGAGTCCTGGAGGCCGGTGCTCGGCACCATCGACGCCGCCAACGACGACTTCATCAGGACCACTGAGCCGCGGCATCAGGAGCGCGTGCAGCGGTTCTGGGAGGTCGTGCGGGACAACGGGTACGTCTACGAGGCCGACTACGAGGGCCCGTACTGCGTCGGCTGCGAGGAGTTCAAGCTCCCCGGCGACCTCGTCGAGGCCGAGGGCGGCGGCCCTCCGCTGTGCCCGGTGCACGGCCGCCCGGTCGAGATGCTGCGCGAGAAGAACTGGTTCTTCCGCCTGTCCGCGTTCACCGACGCCCTCATCGAGCACTACGAGCGCCACCCGGAGGCCGTGCAGCCGGCCAGCGCCTACAACGAGGTCATGAGCTTCCTGCGCGGGGGCCTCGTCGACATCTCGATGTCCCGCTCGAGCGTGGCGTGGGGGATCGGCCTGCCCTGGGACGAGCAGCAGGTGGTCTACGTCTGGTTCGACGCCCTGCTCAACTACATCACCGCCATCGGCTACGGCGCAGACCCCGGCTCCGAGGAGGCACGGTTCTTCGCTGACACCTGGCCCGCCGACGTCCAGCTGGTCGGCAAGGACATCCTGCGCTTCCATGCCGTGTACTGGCCGGCCATGCTCATGGCGGCGGGCCTGCCGGTGCCCCGCTGCGTGTTCGCCCACGGATGGCTTCTCGTGGGCGGGGAGAAGATGAGCAAGACGCGGCTCACCGGCATCGCCCCCGAGCAGATCACCGATCACTTCGGCTCCGACGCCTTCCGCTACTACTTCATGCGCGCGATCCAGTTCGGCCAGGACGGGTCGTTCTCGTGGGAGGACATGTCCGCGCGCTACACCGCGGAGCTCGCCAACGGCCTGGGCAACCTCGCATCGCGCGCCACCGCCATGGTGCAGCGCTACCGGGACGGGCGCCTCCCGGCGCCGGGATCACCGACCGACGACGAGCGCGCTCTCCAGGACCTTCTCGCCGAGGTGGCGCGCGCGGCCGATGACGCGGTCGAGCGGCTGGACTTCGCGGGAGCGATCGCGCACGTGCGTCGCTTCATCGATGCCGTCAACCTCTACGTCACCGAGCGCGAGCCGTGGGTGCTGGCGAAGGATCCCGGGGAGGCGCAGCGGCTCGACACCGTCCTCTACACCGTCTGCGAGGCGCTGCGTGCCGTTGCCGTCTTGTACAACCCCGTGATGCCGCGCGCCATGACGTCGATGTGGGGGCAGATCGGCGCCGAGGCGACTCTCGGTCCGATCGGCGAGCAGCGTCTCGGGGACGTCGCGCGCTGGGGGCAGCTCCCGCCCGGGACGACGGTCTCGAAGGGCGCGATCCTGTTCCCCCGGCTCGAGGAGCCCGCCGAGTGAGGGAGCGCCCGCCGATCGCCGATCCGCTGCCGCGCCCCGTCGTCGACACGCACTGCCACCTCGACGTCGTGGATCGCCAGCTGGGCGACGGACCCGGACCCGACGACGCCCTCGCCCTCGCGCGGGACGCGGGTATCACCCGGGTGGTCCAGGTGGGATGCGACGTCGCCTCGTCGGCGTGGGCGGCGGACTTCGCCGGTCCCCGCGACGACGTGGTCGCCGCCGTGGCCCTGCACCCCAACGACGTCCCGCGCATCGTCGAGCGCGAGGGCCACGCGGGCCTGGAGGCGGCGTTCGACGCCATCGAAGCACTGGCGGTGCGGCCCCGCGTGCGCGCGGTGGGGGAGACCGGCTTGGACTACTACCGCACGCGCGACGAGGATGCCCGGGCACTCCAGCACGATTCCTTCCGGAGGCACATCGACATCGCGAAGAGGCATGACCGCACGCTGGTCATCCATGATCGCGATGCCCATGCCGACATCCTGCGCATCCTCGACGAGGAGGGCGCACCCGATCGTGTCGTCTTCCACTGCTTCTCGGGCGATGCCGTGATGGCACGGCACTGTGCCGACCGGGGCTGGCTGTGCTCCTTCGCGGGAGTCGTGACCTACAAGAGCGCCGAGGGCCTCCGCGAGGCGCTGGTCGCGCTGCCGCGCGAGGCGCTCCTCGTCGAGACTGACGCCCCGTACCTCACCCCCGTGCCGCACCGTGGCGCGGTCAACGCCTCCTACCTCATCCCCCACACCGTCCGGGCCATGGCGGACGTCCGCGCACAGCCCCTCGACCAGCTGTGCGACGACCTGTGGTCCAACTCCGAGCGCGCCTTCGGGCCCCTGTAGGCGCGATGGCGGAGGGTTTCCTCGGCGCCGCCGAAGCGCGTGCCATCGCCGAGCAGCGCGGCATCCGGCCCGCGAAGCAGTGGGGCCAGAACTTCGTGATCGATGCCAACACCGTGCGCCGGATCGTGCGCCTCGCCCGGGTGACCCCCGGGGATGTCGTGCTCGAGGTGGGCCCGGGACTCGGGAGCCTCACCCTCGGGCTCCTCGCGGCCGGTGCGGAGGTCGTCGCCGTGGAGATCGACCCGGTCCTCGCCGAGGCTCTCCCCGCCACCGTCGCCGAGCTCCGGCCGCAGGACTCCGCGCGCCTCACGGTCATCGCGGACGACGCCATGCGGGTGGTGTCGCTGCCGAAGGCGCCGACCTGCCTCGTCGCGAACCTTCCGTACAACGTGGCGGTGCCCATCGTCCTGCACCTGCTGGCGACCTTCCCGGGCCTCGAGCGGGGCCTGGTGATGGTGCAGGCGGAGGTCGCCGACAGGCTCGTCGCGGCGCCGGGATCGCGGATCTACGGGGTGCCCTCGGTCAAGCTCGCCTGGTTCGCGCGGGGCGAGCGTGCCGGGGCGGTCCCCGCATCGGTGTTCTGGCCGGTCCCCCGGGTGGAGTCCCAGCTGGTGTCCTTCGAGCGCCGACCGCCGCCCGAGTCGTCGGCGTCGCGCGAGGAGGTGTTCGCCTGCGTCGATGCCGCCTTCGGGCAGCGCCGCAAGACCCTGAGGTCGGCGCTGTCCGCGTGGGCCGGCTCCCCACCCGCCGCGGAGAGCGCCCTGCGTGCCGCGGGCGTAGACCCCTCGGCCCGAGGGGAGTCCCTCACGGTGGAGGACTTCGCCCGTA
>CAIVWG010000119.1 GCA_903909555.1 uncultured bacterium
CGCTCGACGATCATCTGGATCCGGTCTGCAAAGTACGCTCTCTGCTCGGCCAGGGCAGCCTTGAGATTCGCAGCCTTGAGCACGCGCCCGAGCGCGCACACCCCAATCAGATTGTACTCGATGTCCTTCGGGTCACTCAGCAGCGCCTCGATCGCCTCCATCCCCACAGTGAGCTCGTGTGCCGCGACCTGCCCGATCAGGTACACCAGCACGTCGCCGCACTCGAGCAGCCGGCCCGCCAGGCCCTCGTCGCCGACCTCGTGGGACCGGACTCCCTGGTCAACGCCGTCGGTCTCAACTCCGTGGCCTTCAACCTCGCCCGCATCACCGGCCCGGCCCTGGCGGGCCTCCTCCTCGCCGGAGCCGGAGCCCCGGTGGTGTTCGGCGTCATCGCGGCGCTGTTCGCCGTCGCGTGCGGTGCCCTGGCGAGCCTGCGGCACATCCCCTCGCCGCCCGACCCCGCGGGATCACGCCCGACCCTGCGCGAGGCACTTACGGTCGTGCGCGAGCGTCGCGACCTCGGCCTCGTGCTCGCCCTCGTGTTCGTGGTCGCGACGTTCGGCCTGAACTACCAGCTCACCACCGGCCTCATGAGCACCGTGGAGTTCGGCGGCGGCCCGGCAGCACTCGGCATCCTGTCGACGTCCCTGGCACTGGGCGCTCTCGTGGGATCCCTGCTCGCCGCGCGGCGCGTGGCCGTCCCGCTGCGGCTGGTGTTCGTGGCAGCGCTGGCCTTCAGCGCGGCCACGATCGTCGCGGGGCTCATGCCGACGTGGCCGACGTTCGCCCTGGCCCTGCCCGTCGCGGGGCTGTGCGCCATGACCTTCACGACCTCAGCCCAGTCCTACCTGCAGGTCAACACCCCGGCGGACATGCGCGGCCGACTCATGGGGCTCTACACGATGCTGTTCTTCGCCGGCACGCCGCTCGGCGCTCCCCTCATCGGACTGCTCAGCGACGCTCTCGGCCCGCGCATCGGGCTCGTGGGCGGGGGCGCCGCGACGCTCGTCGGCGTGCTCGTGCTCATGGCGCTGCTGCGACGGTGGCGCGCGCAGACCGAGGACTCCGCCTAGGTCGTCACCGTGGGGTCGCGCCAGCCGCCGTGTCCGCGCACGAAGCGGTCTGCCTCGGACGGACCCCAGGTCCCAGGCGCGTAGGGGATCACCGGCGGGGCCTCGTCGAGGACCGGCTGGACGATCTCCCAGGTGCGCTCCACCGCCTCCCAGCGCGGGAAGAGCGTGTGGTCGCCGACCATCGCGTCGTGCAGGAGGCGCTCGTACGGCGTCGGCAGGTCGCCCAGCGTCCCGGCGAAGTCCAGCGAGAGGAACTCCGGCTCCACCGCATCGGCACCCGGCGTCTTGACGCGGATCCCGATGTCGATGCCCGAGGGGTTGCCGATGCGCAGGATCACGTCATCGTGGCCGCTGACGCGGTTCATGCGGTCGCCGACGCGGAAAGACGGCGCCTTGCGGAAGCGGACCACGACCTCCGTGGACGTGATGGGCATGCGCTTGCCCGCGCGAATGAAGATGGGGACACCGGCCCACCTCCAGGTGTCGCAGTGCAGGCGCACCGCGACGTAGGTCTCGGTGTCGGAGTCGGCGGCCACGCCGGGGATCTGCCGGTACCCCTCGTACTGACCGCGCACGATGTCGTCCTGGCCGATCGGGCGGATCGCGCGGAAGACATCGAGGCGGCGCTCCCCGATGGGATCGCTGCCCGCTCCCGGCGCCTCCATGAGCACCAGGGCGAGGACCTCCAGGAGGTGGTTCTGCACCACATCGCGCAGCGTGCCGACCCGGTCGTAGAAGGAGCCGCGGTCCTCGACCCCGAAGTCCTCCGCCATGGTGATCTGGATCGACTCGACGTACTCGCGCCGCCACAGCGGCTCCAGCCACGCGTTGGCGAACCTCACGAAGGTGATGTCCTGGACGGGCTCCTTGCCGAGGAAGTGGTCGATGCGCAGGATCTGGTCCTCGTCGAGGACCTGGTGCAGGCGGTCGTTGAGCTCCCGGGCGGTGTCGAGGCTGGTCCCGAAGGGCTTCTCCACGGCCACGCGGCATCCCTCGGTGAGCCCGGCCGCCCCGAGTTGCTCGACGACGGGACCGAACAGCGACGGGGGGATCTCCAGGTAGAACAGCGGGTGCTTCGCGCCGGTCATGTGGCTGCGCAGCCGCGTGTAGAGGCCGGCGTCAGTGAAGTCACCGCCGACGTACGTCATGCGCTCGACCAGGCGGGTGAGGACGTCCTCGTCCACGGTCTCGCCGGACTTGGTCAGCACGTCGTGGACCGCGTCCCGCGTCATCTTCCACAGGTCGGCGTCGGTGATGTCGTTGGCCGCGACGCCGATCACGGGACAGGTGAGCAGACCACGCCGCTCGAGGTGGTACAGCGACGGGAGCGTCATCTTGTGGGCCAGGTCGCCGGTGATGCCGAAGATCACGAGTCGATCGGAGTGCTCTGGGGTCACGTCGTCCTCACAGGTCGCGGGTGGCGGTGGACAGGTCAGGGGTCACAGGTACAGCCCGGTGCTCGCGTCGCCGTGGTGGGCCGACGCCACGGCGTGGACGTCCCGTTCGCGGAGCAGCACGTAGTCGATCCCCTGCAGTTCGACGGAACCGCGGTCCTCGGGCTCGAAGAGCACGCGGTCGCCGAGTTCCATCGATCGCACGTTGGGGCCGACGGCGACGACGCGGGCCCACGCCAGTCGGCGCCCCACCTGAGCGGTCGCGGGGATGAGGATGCCGCCCGTCGAGGTCCGCTCGCCGTCCTCGCTGCCCTGGCGCACGAGCACGCGATCGTGCAGGAGTCGGATCGGCACGCTGCCGTCCGGGCGAGGGGTCGTGTCAGGGGATTCCACGGCGCTGGACACAGCGCCCTCAGTGGCAATGGCAGCGACGCCGACGGCGCCGCCAGCCTCGGAAGACCACGAGGGTCACGACGACGCCGGCCGCCATGGCGACGCGGTCGGGCCGGATGCCGCCGTACTCGTCGGTGAAGAAGTCCTTCACGGCGTTGACGCCTCGCTGGGCCAGGGCCGCCGGGCGCGTCTCCTCGCGCAGTTGCTCCAGCGTCGAGGTGAGGTTGGCGCGGGCCGCCGCGATCTCCGCCTGGAGCTCCTGGGGGCTGGGCTGCTGGGGCGGGCCGCTCCGCTGGCCCCGGTCCGTGTCGGTCACGCCGGGCAGCCTACGCCGCCCCGGGCACTCGCCGAGGCGGACCTCTCGAACGCGCGGGCTCGGGTCCCGTCACGTGACCCTCCGTCCGCGACCGCCCCTTCCCCCGGGGCCAGCGGGGAGGCGGGCTACCCCGGCACCCTCGCCCCGGCCTCCCCGCTGGGCGATCGCTCTGCCATCTATTCGCCCGGCGCGATAAGTGACCTAGCGATCGCCCAGCGTCCGTGTGGGGCCCTTATTGCAAAGACTTTGCATGTAAGAGGGCTTGGCCATAGGGTTGTCCGCATGCCTCGACACCGTGCTCTCGCGTCCGCCGCCTTGACCCTCGCGCTGGTGAGTGGCCTGGTCTCCGCCTGCGGGTCGGCGTCGACGCCCGACACCGCGGGGTCCGCCTCTGGATCAGCCTCGGGCCAGTCTGGGCTCGTCGTCGCCACGACGGTCTCCCCCCTGACCTCGATCGTGGCGGCCGTGGCCGGCGACAATGTCGCGATCGAGGGGATCGTCCCCGAGGGCGTCAACTCCCACACCTTCGAGCCCGAGCCGCAGGCCGCCGAACTGCTGAGCAAGGCCGACCTCATCTTCCTCAACGGCCTCAAGCTGGAGGACCCCACGCTGGGCCTCGCCGAGGCCAACAAGAAGGAGGGCGCGGAGATCGTCGAGCTGGGGACCCTCGCACTGCCGGAGTCGGAGTACATCTACGACTTCTCCTTCCCTCAGGAGGAGGGCAAGCCCAACCCGCACCTGTGGACCGACCCCACCTACGCCATCGCGTACGCCGAGATCGTGCGCCAGAAGCTCACCGAGCGGGACCCGGCGAACGCCGCGGAGTACCAGGCCAACTACGACGCCTTCGTGGTCGAGGCCAACAAGCTCGCCGACGCTGTGCGTGCCGACCAGGAGACGATCCCGGACGGCCAGCGCAAGCTGGTCACCTACCACGACGCCTACGCGTACTTCGCCAAGAACTTCGGATGGGAGGTCGTCGGGGCCATCCAGCCCAAGACCTTCGACGAGCCCACCCCCGCCGAGGTCGCGACGCTCATCGAGCAGATTCGCACCGAGGGGGTGCCCACCATCTTCGGATCCGAGGTGTTCCCCTCGGCGGTCCTCGAGGCCATCGCCGCCGAGACCGGCGTGCGCTACGAGGACTCACTCCGCGACGACGACCTGCCCGGCGAGCCGGGCGCACCCGAGCACTCGCTGCTCGAACTCCTGCGCTACAACTACCGGACGATGGTGGCGGGACTCGGCGGCAATCCCGAGCGGCTCGACGCCCTGGTCTTCGCCAGCCTCCCCGACACCGCCTACTACCCGCAGTGACCGCCCTCCTCACGCTGAGCGGGGTCACCGCCGGCTACGACGCCACCCCGGTCCTCCATGACGTGGACCTCGCCATCACCTCCGGGGAGTTCACCGGCATCGTCGGGCCGTCGGGTGCGGGGAAGACCACGCTGCTGCGGCTGCTGCTCGGCACCCTCGCCCCCGCGCACGGCACCGTCGAGCGCGCACCGGGCCTCACCCTCGCGTACGTCCCCCAGTTGGAGACCGTGGACTGGAACTTCCCCGTCACCGTCTTCGAGTGCGTGCTCATGGGGCGCACCAGCCACCGCCTGTGGCCGTGGCCGTCTGCCGACGAGCGCAGGTCCGTCGCGCAGGTCCTCGAACGCCTCGGCATCGCCGACCTCTCGGGTCGCCACATCCGCGAGCTCTCCGGGGGCCAGCAGCAGCGGATGTTCCTGGCCCGCGCGCTGCTGCGCGAGCCCGCCCTCCTGCTCCTCGACGAGCCCACGAGCGGCGTCGACATCAACACCCGGCACGACGTTCTCCACCTGCTCGGAGACCTCAATCGCGACGGCATGGCCATCGTCCTCACCACGCACGACCTCAACGGCATGGCCGCGCACCTGCCCCACCTGGTGTGCGTCAATGGGCACATCGTGGCCGAGGGCAGCCCCGAGCAGGTGATCACGCCGGAGGTGCTCGAGGAGACCTACGGCGCGAAGCTCGAGGTGCTCCAGCACCTCGGCATGCCCGTCGTCATCGACGGCGGAGCGCCCGGCCGGTTGGCGGGATAGGGGTCATGGAGACCTTGCTCGAGCCACTGGCGTTCGGATTCTTCCAGCGCGGCCTCCTCGTGGCTACGCTCTCGGGCGCCCTGCTCGGCTTCATCGGCGTCTACATCGTGCTGCGGGGCATGAGCTACATCGGGCACGGGCTCTCCCACGCGATCTTCGGCGGGTACGCCGCCACGCAGCTCTTCGCCGCGCAGTTCTACGTCCTCGGTGCCGGCCTGTGGGGCATCGCGTCGGCGATTGCGATCACCGCGGTGAGCCGCCGGAGCCGACTCGGCGCCGACGCGGCCATCGGCGTGGTGACGACGGCGTCCTTCGCCCTCGGTGTCGCGCTCTTCAGCAAGTTCGGCTCCGCGGGCCCGTCCTTCGACAACGCGCTGTTCGGCAGCATCCTGGGCATCACCGACTCGCAGATCCTCTGGCTCCTCGCCGTCATCGCCCTCACCGCGGTCGCCGTCTTCTTCCGCTATCGCGCCCTGCTGTTCACGACGTTCGACCCCGATGTCGCGCAGGCATCGGGGATCCGCGTCGGGCGCATCGAGGCCCTGCTCATGGTGATCCTGTCGCTGTCCATCCTCGTCACCCTCACGGTCATCGGCGTCACCCTCGTCGCCGCCATGCTGGTGATCCCCGCCGTCATCGCGCGCATGCTCACCAACACGTTCGGCTGGATGCTCGCGCTGTCGACGCTCGTGGGCACGCTCTGCGGGCTCGTGGGGATGTACCTCAGCTACTACGCGGGCGTGCCGTCGGGCACGATGATCGTGCTCGTGGGGGCCACCGTCTTCCTCATCGTTCTCGGCATGACGGGCGCCCGCGGCCTGCGGCGTACCGCCGGCATGGACCACCCCACGGCGGATCGCTCACGGGTGGCGGCATGACCCGCCTGGAGCCGGGCGACCGGGCGCCGGCGTTCACACTGCCCGACCAGCACGGCGATCGCGTCGCGCTGTCGTCCTACCGAGGGCAGCAGGTGATCCTGTACGCGTATCCGGCGGCGATGACGCCCGGATGCACGACCCAGGCATGCGACTTCCGCGACTCGATGGGATCCCTGGCCGGCTACGCCGTGCTCGGGATCTCCCCCGACCCGGTTGAGCGCCTCGCGGAGTTCTCCGAGGCGGAGGGACTGACGTTCCCGCTGCTGTCCGACCCGGCACACAGGGTGCTCGAGAAGTACGGCGCCTACGGGGAGAAGAAGCTCTACGGCAAGACCGTCGTCGGCGTCATCAGGTCGACCTTCGTGATCGGCGCGAGCGGGCGAATCGA
>CAIVWG010000120.1 GCA_903909555.1 uncultured bacterium
AGGAGGCGCGCGAGGCCTTGGCCGAGGCCGAGCGACGCGTGTCCGCCATCGCGGCCGTCCACGACATCCTGTCCCAGGAGCCGGGGGAGACCATCGACTTCGATGACGTCGCCGAACGGCTCACCCACCTCGCCGGCGAACTCATGCCCGCGCGACCGAACGGCGCGACCCCGCGCATCGTGCGCTCGGGCTCCATGGGCGAGATCCCCACGGACGTGGCCGGCCCGCTGGCGATGGCGCTGTCGGAGATCGTGCAGAACGCGGTCGAGCACGCGGGTGCGGAACTCATCGAGGTGCGATCCTCGCGCCAGGGCGACGCCATCGTGGTGGAGGTGCTCGATGACGGCGCCGGAGTGCCAGCGGCCGGGCCGGATCAACCCGGGCTGGGGCTGCAGATCGTGCGCATGCTCATCGAGGAGGATCTCGGAGGAGAGGTGAGGATCGGTCCTCGGCCCGAGGGGGGGACGCTGGCGAGCCTGAGCGTCCCGCTGGGCGGGTAGCGACTCAGGCGGTCGTGCGCGCCCGCAGGCGGGCGTTGCGGCGCTTGAGGGCCCGGCGCTCGTCCTCGCTCAGGCCGCCCCACACGCCGGCGTCCTGGCCGGAGTCGAGGGCCCACCGCAGGCAGTCGTCGACCACCTCGCAGCGACGGCAGACGGCCTTGGCCTCCTCGATCTGCAGGAGGGCAGGCCCGGTGTTCCCGATGGGGAAGAACAGCTCCGGGTCTTCGTCACGGCAGGCAGCCCGGTGGCGCCAGTCCATGCGGTCCTCCTCGTCGCGCCCGAGCGCTTGTGACATCCTTCACGCGCGACGGGGGGCTCTGAGGCGTTCAGGGCCGGGGGCGCGACGCGGGTGCCAGGCGGCACCGATTACCTAGGGTGACACGGACAGGGGCGCCCCACAAGGCGAATCGACGAGGTGGCCCGCCAATGCCCTGTCGTCTTGGTCACAGCCCGGTCGTCACATCGTCCGATTATCGGTCATACCACGGCGCGCAGGGCACGAGGAACCGCCCGGAACCGCACCTCGGCCACCGACCCCATGCCCTCCCCGTCGATCTGGAGGGACGTGGGACGCCGAGCCATGACGAGGATCTCGGGGAGGTCGTGCAGGACGGTGAGGCTGCTGCGGGTGGATCCCGCGCGGCTGCGCGCGAGCATCCGCCGGGCGGCCCGAAGAGCGGCCCCCACGCCCATGCTGCGCACGGCGAACAGGTCGAGGCCCGTCTCGAAGGACGCCCGCGGGCACGGGTCGACGGGAAGGCTGCCGAGATAGGTCCACGGGGAGGTGTTCTGGACGATGGCCACGAACACCCCGCGCAAGGCCTCGCTGCCGCCTGCCTGGATGTCCAGCGCGGGCTCCTGGCGGTCGGTGCCCCAGAAGTAGTGGCGCAGGGTCGTGACGAGGTAGCGCGTCGGGCTCGCCTCCTTGCCCGACGCGCGCTGGGCCTCCATGGCCTCGATGATCTCGGCATCGATGCCGAGACCGGCGTTGGCGAGGAACCATCGCGGAGGGATCGACGCGCGGCCGGCCCTCACCGCGTCGGGGACGATGATCGCCTGCCCCAGCCCGATCGTGCGGGTACGGCGTTCGCGCAGGGCCTCGAGGATGACGCCGGTCGCCTCGACGGGATCGGCAGGCAGGCCGAGCGCGCGGGCGAAGACGTTGGCGCTGCCGCCGGGGATGGTGGCGAGGCAGGGCACCTCGTCACCGGGACCGTCCTCGAGCATGCCGTTGACCGCCTCGTTGACGGTCCCGTCCCCGCCGAGGGTGCACACCACGTCCATGCCGTCGCGTCGTGCGCGTGCCCCGAGCTCTCGGGCATGGCCGCGATGCTCGGTGGTGACGACCTCGAGCTGGATCTCACCGGCCAGGGCGTGCGCGAGGACATCGGTGACGCGTGGCGACGTGGTGGTGGCGTGATGGTTGACCACGAGGAGGCCGCGCACGCCGTCACAGTAGCGGCCTAGGCTGGCCCCATGACCTCGGGTGCGCGCAGGGTGAGCCCGCGCCTGGCATTCGTGGCCGCCGTCGTTCTCGTCGAGGGACTTCTCCTCGTCGGCTACGGCCTGTACGTGATCGTGCAGTTGGCGCGACTGGGGATCACCGGTCCAGCCCCGGTGTCGAATCCAGCCTCCGTGACGCTGGAGATCGTCATCTTCCTCGCCATGGGTGCGGGCCTGCTGGCATCGGCGTGGGGGCTGTGGCAGGGGCGGCGATGGGCGCGTGCGCCCGCCGTGCTCGCACAGATCCTGGCGCTCGTGGTCGGTGTGCCCCTCATGGGAGCTCCCGGAGGCGTCGAGAGGTCGGTCGGGATCGTGATGAGCGTGCTCGCGGTCATCACCGTGGTGGTGCTGCTCACTCCCGGGATGACCCGCGACCTCAGCGCGGACAGCGAGGACGCCTGATCGCTGCCCGCGCGCGAATGTGAGACCTAGTTGTCCCCGTCGTTGTCGTCATCGGCCCCGGTGTCGCCGTCGTTGTCGTCCCCGGTATCGCCCTCCGGCGCCGGGACGCCGGTGAGGATGCTCTCCTCGGGGGCGGGAACTCCGGTGAGGATGCTCTCGTCGGGAGTGTCGGGGGAGTCGCCGCCCGATCCTCCGCAGGCCGCGAGAGACAGGGCAAGGAGGGCGGCGCCGGCGGCGCTCAGGATCTTCGTCATACGGGCACCCTGCATCACGTCCTCGGCGAGGTCAACGACCGACTCGCGAGGTGGTCAGTCCCGTTCCGCTCGTGCGAGATCCACGAGCGCGTCCCCCGTCACTCGCTGCACGGTCCACTCGTCCATCGGCACCGCGCCGATCGAGCGGTAGAAGTCGAGCGCGGGCTCGTTCCAGTCGAGGACCCACCACTCCAATCGGCCGTATCCACGGGCGGTGCAGATGCCGGCGAGCTCGGCGAGCAGCGCTTTGCCGTAGCCCTGGCCTCGGAAGTGCGGGCGAACGTAGAGGTCCTCGAGATAGATCCCGTGGCGGCCGAGCCATGTGGAGAAGTTGAGGAACCACAGCGCGAATCCCGCGGCCTCTCCGCTGTCCGTCTCGGCGATGAGGCCGAAGAGCGCCGGCTGCGGGGCGAAGAGGGCGGCGGCGATGAGCTCCTCGGTCGCCTCCACGGCGTCGGGCTCGCGCTCGTACTCGGCGAGCTCGCGAATCATGTCGAGAATGAGGGGAACGTCGAGGGGCATCGCCTCGCGGATGGGCATGGCGCCACTATTCCAGGACGACGGCGTTGGACAGGGCCGGGTCGGAGGTGCCGGCATCGGAGACCGCCGCCACGGAGAACGTGTACTCCACCCCGGGCTGGGCTCGCGTGAATGAGCAGTCCAGGCCATTGCCGTCAGCCGGTCGCACCTCGCAGTCCAGCCCCGAGGGAGTGGAGGTGACGCGGAAGAGCGTGGGCGGGGCGCCGTAGGTCTCGCGCGGGGCGCGCCACGACACCTCGACCACGGACGTGCGCTGCTGGGCGCGTGCGACGACGTTCATGGGCGCAGAGGGGGGCCGGGCGCGTGCCCCGCTCGCGGACCAGGTGAATGTCGGCGGCCTCGGATTGCACTCCTCGCGCACCCGCTCGCGCATGGTGTCGATGAGGGAGGCGTACCTGGGGTCCTCGATCGCATTGCGGAGTTCGTAGGGGTCCTCGCGGTAGTCGTAGAACTCCTCCTCGCCGGTGCTGTAGCGGACGAAGAGGAAGTCGCGCTCCCGCCATCCGCAGTAGGCGGGTCGCCGCAGGCTGCGCCACAGCGTGGCCTCGAGAAGCACCCCCGAGCGGTACGGAGACGTGGACAGCAGGGTGCGGCCGTCCACGGCCGGATTGCTGGTGCCCAGGGCATCCATGACGGTCGCGTAGATGTCGATGTTCGCCGCGGCCACGCGATCGTCGACGACCCCGCGGCCGAGTCGCCCGTCGAAGCGCATGAGGAGCGGGACCCGGATGGACCGGTCGTAGGGAACGTTCTTGCGCTGGAGGCGATGCTCTCCGAGCAGGTATCCGTTGTCGGAAGCGAAGACGATGAGCGTGTTATCGAGGCGCCCGGTCTCCCGGAGCGCTTCGAGGATGGTGCCCACCGACGTGTCGACCCCCAGGAGCATGTCCTGCGTGCGCATGAGCACTTGGTCGAGGGTGTAGCCCTCGCGCTTGTCGAAGGTCTCCGAGGGCTTGAGGCGCTGCATGTAGCGGGGGTAGCCGGTCATGTCCTCCTGGTTGACCGACGGACTGGGCCACTGGGTCTCCCGCATGACCTTGGCCGTGAGCCCGCGTCGGCGGGTCTCCCCGGCGTAGGGCCCCGGGTCGAACGGCATGTGGGGCGCAAACGGGGTGAACATCGCGAACAGGGGAGTGTCGGCGGGCGTCGAGCGGATGAAGCGCGCGGTCTGCTGGCCGAGCTCGTCGGTGAGGTACGTGCGTCGCCCCGGCCGGCCCGCGATCGGATCGTTGCTCAGCCGGTAGTTCCAATACGAGCCCCTGACCAAGCCGGCGAAGACATCCCAGCCGGGGGGCTTGTAGCGCGGGGGAGCCTCGTCCAGTCCGTTGAGGTACTTGCCGAACAGTCCGGTCCGGTAGCCCATGTCGTTGAGACGCGTGGCCAGCGTGTCCTTCTCTTCGCCGCCGTTGGCGAAGGCCGGCCAGGCGCCGTAGCTGTCGGTCGACGTGTTCTCCCACACGCCGGTGCCGTGGGAATACTTGCCGGTGAGGAGGCTCGCGCGGGAGGGGCAGCACCACGACGTGGGAACGAAGGCGTTGGGGAAGCGCACGCCCTTGCCGGCGAGTTCGCGCATGACGATCGGCATGCCCACCTCGGTCCCGGCGCGCTGGTCGTCAGTGAGGATGATGATGACGTTCGGCGGGGTCGATGATCGCGCCTCGGCCGCAGCGGGCGGCGTCCCCTGCGCCGGGGCCATGGCGACGACGGCGAGGCCGAGGGCGGTCGCGGTGACGATCCCCGCGATCGACAGCCTCATGACCTGCGGGCTCCTCACGCGAGCGAGCGCCCCCGGAAGGCGCCCGTGATCTCATGACTATAGGCGAGCCGTCCCTCCGGACGCCTGCTCGGCGGGACGGGCGCGGGCGGGGTGCAGAGATAGGCTCCGGTGTAGGCGGCGTCTCGTGTCGCTGCCCGGTCATCGGGAGGATTCGTGATGCGGGGTACGCGGGCGCTGCGCGCCTGTCTCGCTGTGGCGGTCGCGGCAGGGCTTGTCGTGACGGGGGCCATTCCCGCGTCTGCCGTGGTCCTGCGTCCGGATCGGAACGGTCGCATCATCGATATCCAGGCGGCGGATATCTTCGTCAACAGATCTACGGGCAGGGCTGTTCTCCATGTGCGCTACGCCGCGGACGCCCCTGGCTGGGACCTGCAAGATCAAGAACTCCGCGTGAACTTCGACACGTGGACGGACCGTTCATGCCCGACGAGCTACGTCCCGTCTCCGCTGTTGGTGACCGTGGAGTTCCCCGGCGGAGCGCACTCGTCGAGACCGGCCGGAAAGGTGAAGGTTCAGGTCCATCGCAAGTCCCGGCTCGAGTGGCGCTACACCATCACCAGCCCGCTCTTGCGTGACCGATCGCTGAACTGCGTCTGGGCTGCTGTGGGCGATGGTCAGGACTGGGAGTGGTACATCAATGCGGGCGCCATGATCGGCAGGTTCTGAAGGGGATCCGTCGCCTCGTCGCGGGCTCCTCGCGGATGCCGTGAGCGATGAGGTCCCAGGACCTGCCTGAGCTGTTCTACGCTGCAGCTTCGGTATCGGCTTCGGTGGGAGGGGCCCATGCAGAGCGGGACGGGCTCACGAGCGCTGGCGGTCGCCGTGGCAGCAGGACTCCTCGGTGGCTCTCTTGTCGCCGCTGAGGGAACGGCTCTCGGCGTCCCGGCCTCGCCTCTCGCGCGTTCCGGGCCTGCGCCGGCGTCGACGTATGCGGTGGTCGCCTCTATCCCCGTGGGTACCTCCCCTCGCGGCATCTCCATTGATCTGGGCGATGACACGGTGTACGTCGCGAACTACGGCGATGACTCGGTATCCGTGATCAACGGCCGCAGCCGCAGCGTCGCCGGCACGATCACCGCTGTGGGGGTGGAGCCGTGGGACACCGCTGTGGACATTGATGACGACACCCTGTACGTCACCAACAAGTTTTCGGACACGGTGTCGATCATTCGTGGACGCAGCCTGTCCCTGGCGCGAACCGTCCCCGTGTTCAATGAGCCGCGTAACCTCGCGGTGAATCAGGATGACGACACGTTCTACGTGTCCGGCTATGTGTCAAACACCGTCATGGAGATCAGGGGAGCAAACGCGGATGACTCACGGTCCCTTGCGGTGACCGCCGCTGAGGGTTTGGCGGTCAATCAGGTGGACGACACCCTGTACGCGTCATCGCTGACAACGGACAGGGTTTGGGCCTTCCGAGGACGCAATCTCGACGACTCAGTGCGCGTAGCCGTCGGGGACGAACCATGGGGGATCGCCGTCAATGACGGTGACGACTCGGTGTACGTCGCAAACAAGAGCTCCCAGAGCGTGTCGATTCTCCGCGGCGGGAGTCTCGATGACTCCACCCGGGTCGTCACCGCCGCGGAACCGTACTTCATCGCGGTGAATCAGGTCGACGACGCTGTGTATGTGACGCAGCCCTTTGCGGGTGTCGTTACCGTGTTCAGTGGCGTCAATCCGGATGACTCCGGAACGCTCGCGGTCAACGGCCTCCCTTGGGGGGTGGCTGTGGATGACAGCGGGGCCGCGTGGGTAACGCAGGGCAGTCGTGATCAGGTCTCGGTGATTGCCCGCGTGACGCCGACGCTTCTGACGGCATCGGGGGCTGTGGGTTCCAACGCGACACTGACTGTCACGACCAGCCAGGCTGATGGCCTCGTGGACGACAGCACTGTCCAACGCGTGCACTTCGGCGACGACACCGCGACCGCGCTGACGCGCAGCGCGGGGGCTAACGCGTGGTCGATGACGGTGCCACCGGGCACCGGAACGGTTCCTGTGACCGTGACCTTCGCGGGCGGCCTCATCGCGTCGGCTGGCTCCTTCGCCTACACGCCGAGCCCCGCTCCGCCGACGCCAGTACCCCCGGGGGCGCCCCGCGAATTGGCAGTCTCAGCGGGGGACCGCGCAGTTGACGTCTCGTGGCAGCCCCCCGCATCGTCTGGTTCCTTCGCCATCGGCACGTACCAGGCCGAGGCCTCTCCCCGCGGAGCCACCTGCCTGGTGAATGCGCCCGCGCAGGCCTGCACGATCCCGGGGCTGTCGAATGGGACGACGTACACCGTTCGGGTCCGCGCTCTGAGCGGGGCCGGATGGGGGGAGTGGTCTGCGCCCAGCGATCCGGTCACGCCGGTGGGGCCGACTCCGCCATCGGCCACCATCGTCATTGTCGGATCGCGCGGCACGGGGGTCAATGCGGCGCGGGTGTACGTGTCGGGGACGACCACGGGGCTTGCGGGACAGAAGGTCCGCGCCCGCGTGCGACTCGCGGGGCAGGCGCGCTACAAGTCGGGGGCCTTGCGCCCTGTCGCTGCGGACGGGACCTTCACGTGGCAGCGCAAGAGCAAGCGCCGGACCTACGTGTACTTCAAGTCAGATACGACGCGGTCGAAGCGCATCATCATTCCTGCGTTGACGCCGCGCTGAGTCGACGACCCCGCAGCGGCCTTGTCATTCTGCTGCTGTGGCTCGTGGGTGATCGCTCGCGTGTAGCCGCGGCTAGGAGCCGGTGGACCCGCGGTGACCGCCGCGGAAGTCCCCTGGCGCGCGAAAAACGACGCGAACGCAGGCGTGCCACGGGGGCGAGCCTGCGTTCGCGTCGTGAGTCGTGCGGGGGCTAGGCCTTCTTGGTCTCCCAGAAGATCTCGGAGATCTCGTCGATCTTGCCCAGCAGCTGGTCGGCCACGGCCACGTCGACGGTGCCCTTGGTGCCGCCAGCGCCGGCGAGCTTGGTCGCCTCGTTGAAGAGCTGGTTCAACTGGGGGTACTTCTCGAAGTGCGGCGGCTTGAAGTAGTCCGTCCACAGGATCCAGAGGTGCTCCTTCACCAGGTTGGAGCGGTCCTCCTTGATGGCGATGGCACGCGCCTTGAACTCTGGGTCGTCCGTGGCGTGGTACTTCTCCATGCATGCCTTGACCGACTGGGCCTCGATCTTGGCCTGGGCGGGGTCGTACACGCCGCAGGGCAGATCGCAGTGGGCATGGACCGTGGTGCGGGGCGCGAGAGCCCGGGCAATGCGCTCGATCATGGGTGTCCTTCCGTACGTCGAGATCGTTGCCTGAGCCTAGTCGCCGTCTCCGGCCCCCGCGACTCACGGGAGAATGCCGGCATGATCGTTCTCCGCGCGAAGGTCGAGGGCCCGTCGATGATCCCCACCCTGGCTCCCGGCGAGACGGTCTGGGTGCTGCGCACCTCGCGGATCCGGCCGGGGGACGTCGTCGTGGCCCGGCACCCCGGCGATCCGGGACGCCTGCTGGTCAAGAGGGCGGTGCGCGCCGAGCGGGGCGGGTGGTGGATCGAGGGAGAGATCACCGGCAACGGCCTGGCGGACAGCAACGCCTTCGGCCCCGTCCCCGCAGCCCTCGTGGTGGGCCGCGTGGTGTGGCCCCGGCGTGCCGCCCGGGAGTGAGGCCCCACTGCCGCGCGGGCGCCACGCCCGCCTCCGTGGTTGACTTACGCACCATGACGACCCCAGCGGACGAACCCGCCCTGGACCCCGCCTTCCCCCTGCATCGCGGAGGCAAGATCGAGGTCCGTCCCGCGGTCCGCATTCGCGACAAGGCCGGTCTGGCCCTCGCCTACACCCCGGGGGTCGCCCGGGTGTCCTCCGCCATCGCTGCCCAGCCCCACCTGGCCCGCGAGTACACGTGGAAGTCCAACGCCGTCCTCGTTGTGACCGACGGCACCGCCGTGCTCGGTCTCGGGGATATCGGCCCCCTCGCGGCCCTTCCCGTCATGGAGGGCAAGGCCCTGCTGTTCAAGGAGTTCGGCGGTGTCGACGCCGTGCCGATGTGCCTCGACACCAAGGACGTCGAGGAGATCATCGAGACGGTCATCCGCATCGCGCCGGCCTTCGGCGGCATCAACCTCGAGGACATCAGCGCGCCGCGCTGCTTCGAGATCGAACGTCGCCTCGACGAGGCCCTCGACATCCCGGTGTTCCACGATGACCAGCACGGCACCGCGATCGTGGTGCTCGCCGCCCTCATGAACGCCGCCACCGTGACCGGCCGCTCACTGGGCGACCTGCGCGCCGTCGTGTCCGGGGCGGGCGCCGCCGGCGTCGCCGTGACCAACATCCTCCTCGATGCCGGCATCGGCGACATCGCCGTGGGGGATTCCGTGGGCATGATCTCGGCCAACCGCACCAACCTGGGCCCGGTCAAGGACGACCTGGCTGCGCGCACGAACCGGCTCGGCCTCAGCGGCAGCATCGAGGAGGCCATGCGCGGCGCGGACGTCTACATCGGCGTCTCCGCCGGCCACGTGGATGACGCGGCCGTGGCCTCCATGGCTCCGGATTCCATCGTCTTCGCCCTCGCCAACCCCGATCCCGAGATCCACCCCGAGGTGGCCCGTCGCACGGCGGCGGTCATCGCCACGGGCCGCAGCGACTTCCCCAATCAGATCAACAACGTGCTGGCCTTCCCGGGAGTCTTCCGCGGGGCCCTGGACGTCGGCGCCTCGACGGTCACCTCCGGGATGAAGCGTGCCGCCGCCATGGCGATCGCGCAGTGCGTGGCCGACAACCTCACCCCCTACAACATCGTCCCGAGCATCTTCGACCGACGGGTGTCCGCCGAGGTCCCTCGCGCGGTCGCTGCCGCCGCGATCGCCGACGGCGTCGCACGCCAGCTCTAGCATCGAGAGGCGGTACCCCATGGAGGCCGTGTACGCCGCGTCGTTCTCCGACGACGACCCGCTGTCCGGCCTCGTCGTCGGCGACCTGCCGGAGGCGGAGGTGCCCGACGGTTGGGTCACCGTCGACGTCAAGGCCGCGACCCTGAACCACCACGACCTGTGGACGCTGCGCGGGGTGGGGATCACCGAGGAGCGGCTGCCGATGATCCTCGGCTGCGACGCCGCCGGCGTGAGCGAGGACGGCCGCGACGTCATCGTGCACGCCGTCATCGGCGACCCGGCCGCCGGAGGTGGCGATGAGACCCTCGACCCGAAGCGGTCGTTGCTGTCCGAGGTCTACCCCGGCACCTTCGCGGCGCGCGTCTGCGTGCCGGAGCGCAATCTCGTCGCGAAGCCGGCGTCGTTGTCGTGGTCGGAGGCTGCCTGCCTCCCTACGGCCTGGCTCACGGCGTACCGCATGCTCACGACCCGTGGTCGGCTGGCGCCGGGGGAGACCGTGCTCGTGCAGGGAGCGGGCGGCGGGGTCGCGACCGCGCTGATCCTCCTCGGTGGCGCCCTGGGACTGCGTGTCTGGACCACATCCCGCGACGAGGACAAGCGCCAGCGCTCCCTCGACCTCGGGGCCGACCAGGCCTTCGAGAGCGGGGCTCGCCTTCCGGACCGCGTCGACGCGGTCATGGAGACGGTCGGCGCCGCGACGTGGTCGCACTCCCTGAAGGCCCTGCGCCCGGGCGGGCGCATCGTGGTGTCGGGCGCCACGAGCGGCATGAACCCGCCGGCGGACCTCGCCCGCGTCTTCTTCCTCCAGCTCTCGGTGATCGGATCGACCATGGGCACGCGCGACGAACTCGAGTCGCTCATCTCCCTGCTCGACGAGACCGGCGTGCGCCCACCGATCGCCGCGGAGATGCCGATGGCGCAGGCGCGAGACGCCTTCGAGGCGCTTCAGGCCGGGGACGTCTTCGGCAAGCTCGTGCTCACGCGCTGACGCGTGTCTCCCGGCCGTCCTCCTCGGCTGACACCACATTGCGCAGTGTCTGCGCGTAGGCGCCTGCCGCGAGGCATCCCAGGCCGACGAGCGCGGCCCACAGGGCACCGCGTCCTGCGCCGATGAGCAGGCCGGAGAGCACCGGAGCCAGAGCAGCGGAGACGCTCCAGGTGAGCGTCTGCGCGCTGTTGTAGCGGCCGCGGAGGTGGTCGGGCGCGATGGCGTTGACCAGCGCGGGCGCGGTCGGGCTCCACACCGACTCCCCGAGCGCGAAGACGGCGGTGGAGGCCAGGAGCACCACCACGCCCGCGGTGGCGGGTATCCCGGGGACCAGGGCGAGGATCAGCCACGACGCACCCCACAGGGCCCCGACCAGCCCGATCATCCGCGTGCGCGATCGCCCCCGCACCCAGGCCAGCACGAAGAGCTGGCTCACGACGATCATCGCGGTGTTGACCAGCCACACGATGCCGATCACTCCCTCGGGCAGGCGGGCGGTATCGGTGACGAAGATCGCCAGCCCCGCCTCGAGTGAGCCGTATCCGAAGGTGAGCAGGAGCAGGGACGCCGCGACCATGCGTCGCAGCCGCCGGTCGCCGAGGGCCACGCGCCAGCCGCCCGGCTCCGCGCCCGCGCCCGGGATATCGGAGTCCGCGCGAGGCACCGGGCCACCGTGGCCGCGCAGGGATGCCACGGCCACCCACGTGAAGGCGTAGGTCGCGGCGTCGAGCAGGTAGAGCGTGACGAAGGTCTCCGGTCGGGAGATGTCGACGACGGCGGCGCCGATGAGACCGCCGATGCCCAGGCCGAGATTGAGGCACATGAAACTCACGGCAAAGGCCGTGGGGCGCTTCTCCTCGGGGACGATCTGCGCGGTGAAGGTGCTGATGGGCCCCCAGATCCCCGCTCCGCCGATCGCCATGAGCGTGGCGACGGCGAACGCCGAACCCGCGGACGTGACCTGCGAGAGGAGGGCCACCCCGACGCACTCCAGCGCGACCGCCACGAGGATGACTCGTCGCGGCCCGAAACGGTCGGTGAGGGTGCCGGCGAGGGGCGCGGCCGCCATCCCCAGCACCGCCATCCAGGTGAGGACGAGGGAGGCGATGAGGATGGGGATCCCCCGCACTTCGGCGAGGTAGACGACGAGCAGCGACAAGGTCATGCCGTTGCCGATGGCGTCGAAGAGCCGTCCGGCGACCAGGACGCGGAAGGGTCCGCGCAGGACGCCGCGCACGTCCGCGACCGTGGCCGCCGTACTCACAGGAGCGCCGCGTCAGTCGTCGAGGCTGTCGTCGCGCGCCAGCCACGTGGCCAGGCGCTCGATCGGCACTTCGAAGTCGGGATTCAGGTCGACGAACTCACGCAGGCGCTCGGCAAGCCAGGCGATCGTGATGTCCTCGTCTCCCCGGCGCTGAGCCAGCTCTTCGATCCCGCGGTCGGTGAAGTACATGACGTCCTCAGGCGAACGCCGCGTCGATGACGGCGCGCTGCTCGTCCTCGTGGCGGTGATGGCTGCCGACGGCCGGAGAGGACGAGGAGGGCCGGGACACGCCCTCGATTCCGCGGCCGATCACCTCGGGGAGGTTGAGCGCCATGAAGGACCACGCGCCCTGGTTGGCTGGTTCCTCCTGAACCCAGCGGACGCTGGCGTCGCCGGGGTACTGCGCGATGAGCTTGGGGAGCGTGCGGTAGGGGATTGGGTAGAGGCGCTCGAGCCGGATGATGGCCGTGCGTTCGTCTCCGCGGCGGTCCCGCTCGGCCACGAGGTCGTAGTAGACCTTCCCGCTGCACAGCAGCACCCGCTCCGCGGTCGCCGGCTCGATCCGGGCGTCGGGCAGGACCGGGAGGAAGCAGCCCTCGGTGAACTCCGCGAGAGAAGAGGTGGCGAACTTCGCGCGCAGGAGGGACTTCGGGGTGAAGATCACCAGCGGCCGGGTGAGTTCGGAGAGGACCTGCCAGCGCAGGAGGTGGAAATACGACGCGGGGGTGGAGGGCATCGCGACCGTCATATTGTCCTGGGCGCACATCTGGAGGAAGCGCTCGACGCGGGCCGACGAGTGGTCCGGCCCCTGACCCTCGTGGCCGTGGGGGAGCAGCATGACGAGAGAGGATCGCTGGTTCCACTTCTGCTCGCCGGAGCTCGCGAACTCGTCGATGATCGTCTGCGCGCCGTTGACGAAGTCGCCGAACTGCGCCTCCCACATCACCAGCGCGTCCGGCCGAGCCACCGAGTAGCCGTACTCGAAGCCCAGGGCGGCGAACTCGCTCAGCAGGGAGTCGTAGACCCACAGCTTGGCGCCGTCGCGGTAGCACTGCTTGAGCGGCTTGTACTGCCAGCCCGTCTCCCGGTCGACGATCACCGCGTGGCGGTGGCCGAAGGTCCCGCGGCGGGTGTCCTGGCCGGCCAGTCGCACCGATCGGCCCTCGAGGAGCAGGGAGCCGATCGCGAGAGCCTCCGCCATGCCCCAGTCGATCGTGCCGTCCTCCACCATCTGCGCCCGTCGCTGCAGTTGCGGAGCGAGCCTGGGGTGCAGGGTGAAGTCCTCGGGCATCGTGAGCTGGGATGCGACGACGAGGTCGACCTGCTCGGTGGTGATCGACGTGTCGGTCTCCGCTGCCGGAGCCTGGGGAGCGAGCGTGCGCTGGCCCTCGCGGACCACCTCGTCGGAGGTGTCACTGAACGCCGGCCGCGCGTCGTCACGCGTCTCCTGGAAGACGCGCTCGAGTTGCTCCTGATAGTGGCGGAGGGCCTCCTCGGCCTCCTCGACGGTGATGTCACCGCGACCGATGAGCGACTCGGTGTAGTGCTTGCGGACCGAGCGCTTCGCGTCGATGAGGTTGTACATCAGGGGCTGCGTGAGAGACGGATCGTCGGCTTCGTTGTGCCCGCGTCGGCGATAGGTCACCAGGTCGATGACGACGTCCTTGTGGAAGGTCTGACGGAACTCCACCGCCAGCCGGGCCACGCGGACCACGGCCTCGGGATCGTCGCCGTTCACGTGGAAGATCGGCGCCTGCACCATCCGGGCCACGTCGGTGGGGTAGACGGTGGAGCGGCTGTAGCGGGGGGATGTCGTGAAGCCGACCTGGTTGTTGACGACCACGTGGATGCTCCCCCCGGTGCGGTATCCCTGCAGCTGGGAGAGGTTGAGCGTCTCCGCGACCACGCCCTGGCCGGCGAACGCCGCGTCGCCGTGGAGCAGCAGCGGGAGGATCGAGAACGCCTCGTCCCGGGGGAGGAGGTCCTGCTTCGCGCGCACGATGCCCTCGAGGACCGGGTCGACGGCCTCCAGGTGCGACGGGTTCGCGGCGAGGTACACCCGCGTCTCGTATCCATCGAGGCTGCGATAGGTCCCCGAGGTGCCCAGGTGGTACTTCACGTCGCCGGAACCCTGGACGGACTCCTCGCCGTAGTTGCCCTCGAACTCCGCGAAGATCTGCGCGTAGGACTTGCCGGCGATGTTGGCGAGGACATTGAGACGCCCGCGGTGCGGCATGCCGATGGCCACCTCGATGATCGAGTCGCGTGCCGCGCAGCTGAGGATCTCGTCGAGCAAGGGGATGAGGGACTCCGATCCCTCGAGGGAGAAGCGCTTCTGCCCGACGTACTTCGTCTGCAGGAATGTCTCGAAGGCCTCGGCCTCGTTGAGCTTGTGCAGGATGCGCAGCTGCTCCTCGCGCGAGGGCTTGCGGTGGGGGATCTCCACCCGCTCTTGAATCCAGTGCCGTTGCTCCGGATCCTGGATGTACATGTACTCGATGCCGATGCTGCGGGTGTAGGAGTCGCGGAGCACCCCGAGGATCTCGCGCAACTTCATGAGGGGGCGCCCGGCGAAGCCGCCTGTCGCGAACTCCCGATCGAGATCCCACAGGGTGAGGGAGTGGGAGAGCACATCGAGGTCCGGGTGCATCCGCTGGCGATACTCCAGCGGATCCGTGTCGGCCATGAGGTGACCGCGCACCCGGTAGGCATGAATGATCTCCTGCACGCGCACGGTCTTGCTGAGGTCCGTCTCGTGGGAGGCGGAGATGTCCTGAGCCCACCGGATGGGCTCGTAGGGGATGCGCAGCGACCGGAAGATGTCGCCGTAGAAGTCGTCCTCGCCGAGCAGCAACGCGTGGACTCGACGCAGGAAGTCGCCCGATTGGGCACCCTGGATCACGCGATGGTCGTACGTCGAAGTCAGGGTCATGATCTTCGAGACCGCGTTGCGCACGAGGGTCTCCTCGGAGGCGCCCTGCCACTCCGCGGGGTACTCCATGGCGCCGACCCCGATGATGCAGCCCTGTCCCACCATGAGTCGCGGGACGGAGTGCGAGGTGCCGATCGTGCCGGGATTGGTGAGGCTGAGAGTGGTCCCGGCGAAGTCGTCGACGCCGAGGGACCCCGTCCGGGCACGGCGTACGACGTCCTCGTAGGCGGACCAGAACTGCGCGAAGTCCAGGTCCTGGGCGCCCTTGATGTTGGGGACCATGAGCTGGCGAGTGCCGTCCGGCTTGGGCAGGTCGATGGCGATGCCGAGGTTCACCGAGCCCGGCGTGAGCACGGCCGGCTTGCCGTCGACCTCGGCGAAGGCGGTGTTCATGGCGGGGACGTCGCGCAAGGCACGGACGACCGCGAAGCCGATGATGTGCGTGAACGACACCTTGCCGCCGCGCCCCCGCGCAAGGTGGTTGTTGATGACGACGCGGTTGTCCATGAGGAGCTTCACCGGCACGCCGCGCACGCTCGTGGCCGTGGGAACCTCGAGGCTGGCCTCCATGTTGGTGACGACCCGCGCTGCGGGGCCGCGCAGCGGCTGCACCTCCGCCTCGGGGGCGGGCGCCACGAGCACCTCGGTGGTCACACGCACCTCGGGGAGGGCAGGTGCCACGGCGGGGGCTGCCGCCTCGGCCCCGACCGGCGCGACCTCCATCGCGACCGGCCCGGCCGCGGCGGGGGCGCCATTGGCCTTCAGGTGCGATCCGTCCGCGGGGGTGTAGTCGGCGAAGAAGTCCCACCAGGCCGGGTCCACGGACGCACGGTCGGCGAGGTACTGCTGGTAGATCTCGTCCACCAGCCACTCATTGGGACCGAACCGCGGGTCCGTCGTCGTCACGACTCCAGGGTAGTCGCTCGAGGACTAGCCCTCGCGTCGGTGATCTCCCCCGTGAATCTGGTCGAGCGCGTGGGCGAGCAGGGGGCCGAGCACCACGAGGCCGTCGCGCGCGCCGCCGGGGGAGCCGGGGAGGTTCACGATGAGCGTGCGTCCGGAGGTGCCGGCAAGGCCTCGGGACAGCACGGCCGTGGGCACGCCCGAGGCCACGCCGTGGGCCCGGATCGCCTCGGCGAGCCCGGGCGCCTCGCGCTCGAGCACGCGTCGGGTCATCTCGGGCGTGTGATCGGCGGGGGTGAGACCGGTGCCCCCCGTCGTGATCACCAGGTCCACTCCATCGGCGACGGCGTCTCGAAGAGCCGCCTCCACCGGGTCCCCGTCGCTCACCACGACCGGGCCCTCCACCGCGAGGCCGAGATCCGCCAGTCCCGCGGCGAGGACCGGCCCCGAGCGGTCCTCCCAGGTGCCCGCGGCCGCGCGCGTGGAGACCGTGATGACGCGGGCGCGGTAGACCGTGTCAGCCATGGCGCTGGGCACCCTTGATCGCCGCGAGCAGATCCTCGAGTGCGCGCAGGGAATGGCCGCTGAGCAACGTGTCGACGTAGGGCATGGCGGCGGCCATCCCGCCGACGAGCGGCTTGTACTCCGTGGCCGCGCTGCGCGGATTGACCCAGATGACGTGGTGTGCCAGACGTGCCAGGCGCTCCATCGCCACTCCGACCGACGCGGGATCCCCGATCTCCCATCCGTCGGACACGATGACGACGACGGCACCCCTCGCGATGCCGCGGCGGCCGTGCTCGTCGAGGAAGAGATTGAGCGTCTCGCCGATGCGGGTCCCGCCGGACCAGTCCGGTGTCGCCTCGGCGACGCGGGCATAGGCGTAGTCAGGGCCTCCCGTGCGCAACTGCCGGGTGAGTCGCGTGAGGCGGGTCGCGAACACGAAGGACTCTGCCCCGAGCGCGCGCACGGCTCCGCGCATGAGGTGGAGATAGATGCGGGCGTACGGCTCCATCGACCCCGAGACGTCCGCGATGAGGACCACGCGGCGCGGACGCTCGGTGTGCTTGCGCCGAATGCGCCGGACTGGGTCACCTGCGGTGCGGTGGGACCGCCTCAGCGTGGCGCGGACGTCGAGGCGTCGGCCGGCGGGATGCCGCCGGGTGCGCCGCCCGCGACGCATCGGGGGGACGAGGGGGAGCTGCTCCACGAGCCGGCGCAGGAGTGCGAGCTCCTCGGGCGTGCAGGCGGAGAAGTCGCGGGTTCCCAGGCGCTCCTCGGGACTGGCTGCCGCGAGGACGCTCGTGTCCTCGGAGTCGACTCCCTCGTCGGAGGAGGATCCGGGGGTCGCGCTGGTGACGGGGGCCACGGAGTCCGACTCGCGGTCGGCCCCGGATTCGCGGGGCGCGCGTTCGCCGGACGGCAGCGTGTGCGGTGGAGCGGCCGGGGCCACCTGCCCGCCGCGATGATCGGCGAGGTCGAGGAAGCCGCGGAAGATCTGGTCGAAGACCGCGTCGTACACGGCGATGTGCGCGTGGGCCCCCAGGAGGGTCACCCGGCCCAGCCAGTACACCTCCTGGGTCGTCATCGGTCCGGCCAGGAGGACGGCCTCGGCGAAGCGGGCACTGCGCTCGGGGGTGACCGGGACGCCGGCCCGGTGAAGCTGGTCGCCGAAGGCGGAGACGACGGCAGCGAGATCGGCCGGCTCGGCCACGAGGCTGCCCCCGGCGGTCATGGACTCAGGCACCGGCCACCCAGGCGAGGCCGGCTTCCCGCGCGACGTCGTGGTCCTCGCGGTACTTCAGCACGGTGCCCAGGGTCCGCTGCACCGCCTCAGCGTCGAAGGTCTGGACGCCGAGGAGGATCGCCGCATGCACCCAGTCGATCGCCTCGGCGATCCCGGGCGGCTTCTGCACGTCGAGCGTGCGCAGGCGGGCGACGGCCGCGGCGATGTCGCTCACCAGGGTCTCGTCGGCCTCCGGTACGCGCATGCGCACGATGGAGGTGGCGTGCTCCAGCGACGGGTAGTCGATCCAGTGGTAGAGGCAGCGGCGCTTCAGGGCGTCATGAAGGTCGCGCGTGCGGTTGGACGTGAGGATGACGATGGGCTTGTGGTGGGCATGGAGCGTCCCGATCTCCGGGATGGTCACGGACGACTCCGCGAGCAGTTCGAACAGGAAGGCCTCGAACTCCTCGTCAGCGCGATCCACCTCGTCGATGAGCAGGACTGCCGGGCGCGGCCCGCGGTGCTCGATCGCCTTGAGCAGGGGCCTCTCGACGAGGTAGTCGCGGCCGAAGAGGCTCTCCTCCTCGACGGCCGAACCCTGGGCCTCGGCCACGCGGATGCCGAGGAGTTGGCGGGGGTAGTTCCACTCGTAGAGGGCCTCGGAGGCATCGATGCCCTCGAAGCACTGCAGGCGGATGAGGGGAGTGTCCAGGATCTCGGCGAGGGCCTTGGCCGCCTGGGTCTTGCCCACGCCGGCCTCGCCCTCGAGCAGCAGCGGCTGCGGCAGGCGCACCGCGCAGAAGAGCGCTGTCGCCAGCCCTGGCTCCGCGAGGTAACCGGTCCCGCGCAGGCGTTCGGAGAGGGAGTCGACGTCGGGGATAAAGGCGGCGAGGTCGTCGCCGGTCGAGGTGCGGGACATCAGGTGAACGAGGCCGCGGCGTCGAAGGCGCTGGGGTCCGCCACGAATCGATCGCGGCAGCCCGGGCAGCAGAACCACCAGGTGGTCCCGCCGATCTCCGCGCTCAGGGAGCCGGCGACCATGGCGACGTCCATGTGGCACACGGGATCGATCGCGGTCTCCACCGCGGAGCCCGCGCTGGAGCGCGGCTCGGCCGTGCGGGTGACGACGATCTCGGCGAGGATCGAGAGCGCGACCTCCTCCGCGGTGCGGGCCCCGATGTCGAGCCCGGCGGGAGTGCGCACGCGGGCCTTCTCCTCGTCTGTGAGGTCGAGAGACTGCAGGACGGCCGCTCCGCGCTTGCGACTGGCGACCAGCCCGACATAGGGCACCCCGGATCGCACCGCGGCCTCGAGGACGGCCTCCTCGCCGTTGCCGTGAGAGGCAACGACGACGGCATCGGTGGTGGCGAGATCGGGCGCGCCGCAGCACCCGCCGTCCCAGGGCTGCATGTCGTAGCCGAGGGCACCGCCCACGTCGGCCAGGGCCACTCCGATCGGGGTCGTGCCGAGGATGCGCACCAGGGGCGCGGGGAGCACGGGTTCCATGAAGATCTCCAGGGTGCCCCCCGACTGGCAGGGGTTGTGGACCACCGTCTTGCCCGCCTGCTCGGGCTCGGGGCTCGGGGCAATGCGCAGGAGCGTGCTCTCGCGCCGCTGCAGTACGGCGAGGCCCTGGGCACGCAGCGTCGCCAGGGCGCACTGCCCTCCCACGAAGCCCTCGATCGTGCCATCGGGCAGGACGATGGCCTCGTCGCCGGGCTTGGCCGAGGTCGGTCGCTCGGCGAGCACGACGCGGGCGTGCACGAAGGGGATCCGCTCGGCTTGCAGCCGCTCGGCCCGCTCGCGCAGCGCCCGCGTCGTCATGCTCACAGTGTGCGCCTACTCCACGGCCATGTCGACGCGGACGGGGTTCCCCTGGATCGCCCGCCACACGTTGGCGGGGGTGAGGGGCATGTCCGCGTGACGGACGCCGAACGGCGAGATCGCGTCGATCACCGCGTTGACCACGGCCGCGGGGGACCCCACCGTGGCGGACTCGCCGACGCCCTTCGCGCCGATGGGGTGGTGCGGCGAGGGCGTCACCGTCTCGCCGAGCTCCCAGTCCGGGCACTCCATCGCCGTGGGCAGCAGGTAGTCCATGAAGGATCCGCCCAGGCAGTTGCCGTCCTCGTCGAAGGCGATGAGCTCCATGAGCGCCATGCCCACACCGTCGGCCAGGCCACCGTGCACCTGCCCCTCGACGATCATGGGGTTGATGCGGGTCCCGCAGTCGTCGACCGCGACGAACCTGCGAATCTTCACCTGACCGGTGCCGGGATCGACGTCGACGACGCAGATGTAGCAGCCGTAGGGGTAGGTGAGGTTCGGCGGGTTGTAGACCGCGGTGGCGTCCAGGTGACCCTCGACGCCCTCGGGGAGTTCCAGCGACCCATGCGAGAGCAGCGCGATCTCCTGGATGGTCTTGGCGCGATCGGGGTCGCCCTTGACGGACCACTTGCCCAGCGACCACTCCAGGTCGTCCGGCGAGCACTCCAGGGCGGCCGCGGCGATGAGGCGCGCCTTGTCGCGGACCTTGCGCGAGACCACCGCGGCAGCCGCACCGGACACCGGCGTCGATCGGGAGCCGTAGGTCCCCAGGCCGAACGGCGTGTTGTCGGTGTCGCCGTGGATGACCTCGATGTCCTCGGGCGGGATGCCGAGTTCATGGGCGACGATCTGCGCGTACGTCGTCTCGTGGCCCTGCCCCTGCGTCTGGACCGACAGGCGCAGCTGGGCCTTGCCCGTCGGGTGGACCCGGAGCTCGATGCCGTCGGCCATGCCCAGCCCGAGGATGTCCATGTCCTTGCGGGGGCCGGCGCCCACGCCCTCGGTGAAGAAGCTGATGCCGATGCCCATGTACTCGCCTCGGGCCCGCTTCTCGGCCTGCTCCTTGCGCAGTTCGTCGTACCCGACCATCTCCATGGCGAGGCGCATCGTCTTCTCGTACTGGCCGGAGTCGTAGACCCAGCCGGTCGGCGTCTCGTAGGGGAACTGCTCGGGCTTGATGAGGTTCTTCAGGCGCAGCTCCGCTGGGTCCATGCCGAGCTCGGCGGCCAGGCAGTCCACGAGGCGCTCGATGAAATACGCCGCCTCCGTGATCCGGAACGAGCATGCGTAGGCGACGCCGCCGGGGGCCTTGTTGGTGTAGACCGGCGTCACCTTGCAGTGCGCGTGGGGGTAGTCGTACGAGCCGGTGAAGATGTGGAAGAACCCGGCGGGGAACTTCGTCGGCTGGGCGACGCCGTTGAAGGCGCCGTGGTCCGCCAGGACGTCGACGTCCACCGCGAGGATCTGGCCGTCCTTCGTGGCCGCGATCGTGCCGGCCATGTGGTAGTCGCGGGCGAACGACGTCGACATGAGGTTCTCGCTGCGGTCCTCCATCCACTTCACCGGCTTCCCGGTGACGATGGATCCGACGACGGACAGCACGTAGCCGGGGTAGACGCCGACCTTGTTGCCGAAGCCGCCGCCGACGTCCGGGGAGATGATGCGGATCTTGTGCTCGGGCAGTCCGGCCACCATGGCGTAGACCGTGCGGTGGGCGTGGGGAGCCTGGCTCGTGGTCCACAGAGTGAGCTGGCCGGAGACCGGGTCGAGGTAGGCGACGGATCCGCAGGTCTCCATGGGCGCAGGGTGCACGCGCGGGTACATGATGTCCTGCGTCACGACCACGCAGTTGGGGTCGGCCTTGGCCTTCTCGATGGCCTCCTGGGTGCCGATCGCGTTGCCCGACTCCCAGAACTTGTTGCCCATGACGTCGGTGATCGAGTTGTCCGTCTGGCCCTTGTCGTCGCGGATCACCGGAGCGCCGGAGTCCATGGCCTTCTTGGCGTCCATGACCGCGGGGAGCGGCTCGTAGTCGACGTCGATGAGTTCGAGAGCGTCCTTAGCGGTGTAGCGGTCGGTCGCGATGACGAAGGCGACCTCCTGCCCTTGGAAGCGCACCTTGTCGGTGGCGAGGACCGCCTGGGTGTCATAGGAGAGGGTCGGCATCCAGGCGAAGTTGTCGCCGAGAAGCTCAGGGCGCGGGATGCCCTCGAGGATCTTGCCGGTGATGACGGCGACCACGCCGGGGTGAGCCTCGGCCCGGGAGGTGTCGATCGACAGGATCTTGGCGTGGGCGTGAGGACTGCGCAGGATGGCCCCATGGAGCATTCCCGGCAGGTTGACGTCATCGACGTAGTTGCCTTGCCCGCGGACGAAGCGCTGATCCTCCTTGCGCTTCATCGAACCGAAGCCGATGGGGTTGCCGGCTGCGCTGACGGGAGCCTCTTCGACGGCGGTCATGCGTTGACCTCGCTTCCCTTGGGATGCTCGGCGGCCCAGCGGATCGCCTCGACGATGTTCTTGTAGCCGGTGCACCGGCAGATCTGGCCGGAGATGCCCTCGCGGATCTCCTCGTCGGAGATGTCCGGGTTCTTGTCGACGAGCCAGCGGCCGGTCATCATCATGCCGGGCGTGCAGAAGCCGCACTGGAGTCCGTGGCACTCGATGAAGCCCTGCTGGATCGGGTCGAGCCCGTCCGGTCCCTCGAGTCCCTCGACGGTCTTGACGCGGTGACCATCGGCCATGACGGCGAGCATCGTGCAGCTCTTGACGGGCTCTTCATCGACCCAGACGACGCAGGTGCCGCAGTTCGATGTGTCGCATCCCCAGTGGGTGCCCCGCATGCCGAGCTCCTCGCGGATGAAGTGCACGAGGAGCATCCGCGGCTCGACATCGCGGGTGTAGTCGGTTCCATTGACGTTGACGGTGACTTCCATGTCACGCTCCCTGGCTGGCGGCGGAGGCGCGCCGGAGCGCGCGGAGGGTGAGTTCCTGGGCGAGGTGCTTCTTGTAGTCGGCAGGGCCCCGCTGGTCGGAGATCGGGTTGCACGAGTCGGCGGCGATCTTGGCGGCCTCGGCGAGGTTGTCCTCCGTCGGCGCCTTGCCGATGAGGAACTCCTCGGCCTCGGGGGCGCTGAAGTGCTCAGCGCCCACCGCGGTGAGACCGATACCGCAGTCGGAGACCACGCCGTCCTTGACCACGACGAAGACGCCGGCGGAGGCGACCGGCCAGTCACCGACGCGACGCTCGACCTTCTCGTAGGCGCTGCCGGCACCCGGACGGATGGGGAAGCGCACCTCGGTGAGGATCTCGCCGTCGGCGACCTGCGTCATGTACGGACCGAAGTGGAACTCGCGGATGGGGACGGTGCGCGAACCCGACTTCGACCGGATGACCACGGTGCCGCGCAGCGCGGAGCCCACGGCCGAGAGATCCTCGGACGGGTCTGCCTGGCACATGGAGCCGCCCACGGTGCCGCGATTGCGCACGACCGGATCGGCGATGAGCTTCTCAGCCTCGCGGAAGACCGGATAGTGCTCGGCGAGGATGGGAGAGTCGAGGACTTCGGCGTGGCGTGCCATCGCCCCGATCACGATCTCGTTGCCCTCGACCCGGATGCCCTTGAGCTCGTCCAGGTCGTTGAGGTCGATGAGTGTCGTGGGAGAAGCGATGCGCAGGCGCATCATGGGGATCAGGCTGTGGCCGCCGGCGATGACGCGGGCGTCCTCGCCGTGCTGGTCGAGCAACTGCAAGGCGTGGTCGACGCTCGTGGCTCGGGCGTAGTCGACCGGGGCTGGTGTCTGCATGCGGTGTCCTTTGCTCTACTTCTTGCGACGGGCGATGAGCCAGATGATGCCGATGACGGTCACGATCCCGATGATGACCGGGATCGCCCTCTTGAGCACCGGAGCCCCCGCGGTGCCCAGCAGGTCGATGCTGTCGGCTGCCTGCGGCATCGGGCGCGGCATCGCCGGCTGTCCCTCCGCGGCGCCGGCCGACTCGGCGGCCGCCCCGCCCCCCGCGATCACGGCCTCGAGGTTGGCGGAGAACTGGTCGATGATGCGACCGGCGACGTCCTGCATGACGCCGCGGCCGAACTGCGCGGGCTTGCCGGTGACGGTGAGATCGGTCGTGACCTCCACGCGCGTCTTGTCGGGGCCCTCGGAGATCAACTGGGTGGTCACGAGCGCCGAGGCGGTGCCGGATCCGCGGGTCTCCTTGCCGGTGCCCTGGATGACGGCCTTGTGATTGGCCTCGTCCTTCTCGACGAAGCTCGCCTTGCCGCCGTACGTCATGCTCACGGGGCCCAGCTTGACCTTGACGGTCCCGGTGAAGGAGTCACCCTCGACGGTCTCCAGGGTCGCACCGGGCATGCACGGGGCGATCGCCTCGACGTCGAGCAGCGTCTTCCAGGCCGTGTCGATATCGGCCGGGACGACGAAGGAGTTGTGCAGATCCATTCGGGCTCCCGAGAGGTGTCGTGCGGCGTCTCCGCCGGGGTCGGTGTGATACGCGACACTAGACCCATGTCTGAGGATGCGCGAGCGGTCGAGGTGCATCTGTTCGCCGCCGCCCGGGCGGCCGCCGGGACACCTCTCCTGCGGGTTCCCCCAGGGGGCCTCGGCGAGGTCCTGGCCTCGGCGGTGGCCGAGGCTCCCGGCCTCGCCGGGGTCCTGGACCGCTGCTCGGTCCTCGTGGACGGCCTGGTGACGCCCGACCTCGCCCAGAGGGTCCCTGCGGGGTCCCGGGTGGACGTCCTCCCCCCCTTCGCCGGGGGGTGAGTCCTCGTCCCCTCAGCCGCCGATCGCGCTCATGGGGCGGTCGGGCTGGATGAAGGACGGGTCATCGATCCCGTGACCGGGCAACTTCGCGGCAACGCTGCGGTGCAGGCGGGCCCTGATGCCTTCGCGGACCTCGGCGTCGGAGAGGCCCTCATCGCGCAGGACCACGCGCAGGTCCAACTCGTCCCGGGCGAAGAGGCAGTTGCGCAACTGCCCATCGGCCGTCAGGCGCATCCGGTCGCACGTCCCGCAGAAGGGACGCGTGACGCTGGCGATGATGCCCACGGTCTCCGGCCCCCCGTCCACGAAGAACTCCTCGGCGGGGGCGGATCCCCGCACCGGCACCGGGGTGAGATCGAACTCCCGGGAGATCTCCTCGAGGATCTGCTCCGCGGTGACCATGCGAGTGCGGCTCCACAGGCCGCCGGCGTCGAGCGGCATCTGCTCGATGAAGCGCAGCCGCCACCCCTCCTCCAGAGCCCGGCGGAGCATGGGGATCGCCTCGTCCTCGTTGACCCCGGGCATGAGGACGGTGTTGACCTTGAGAGGCTCTAGCCCCGCCGCGCGTGCGGCGGCCAGCCCGGCGAGGACATCGTCCAGCCGGTCGCGGTGCGTCATGGCCTTGAAGCGCTCCCGGTCGAGGGTGTCCAGGGAGACGTTGACGCGCTCGAGCCCGGCGTCCCGCAGCGCCCCGGCCTGAGCGGCGAGCCGCAGGCCGTTGGTCGTGAGGGAGATGCGGGGCGGCTGCGGCAGGGCATTGATACGACGGACCACGTCCACGGCGTCCGGTCGCAGGAGGGGCTCGCCACCCGTGAGGCGCACCTCGTCGATGCCCTCCTCGATCGCGACCTCGAGCACGGTCATGAGCTCGTCGGTCGTGAGGAGCTCGGCGCTGGGGATCCAGTCCGCGAAGTCAGCGGGCATGCAATACGTGCATCGGAGCGAGCAGCGGTCGGTGAGCGAGACGCGCATGTCTCGGTGCGCGCGGCCGAAGGTGTCGACGAGCTTGGGTTCGCGGTCGCTCATGCGCAGTTCACCCACTCGTCGGTCCCGTCGGAGAAGACCTGGTGCTTCCACACCGGCAGGCGCTCCTTGGTCGTGTCGACGAGGTCCGCGCAGGCGGCGAACGCCTCGGCCCGGTGAGCGGCGCTCACCGCGGCCACGAGGGCAGCGTCGCCGATCGCGAGGGGACCCACCCGATGCATGACGGCCAGGGCGATGACCGGGTGCCGCCCGGCCACGTCCCGGGCCACCTCCTCGAGGACGCTGCCGGCGGAGGGATGGGCCTCGTAGACGAGGTGCGCGACGGTCCGGCCGTGGTCGTGGTCTCGGACGTCCCCGGAGAAGGTCACGACCGCTCCCGCCGACGTACTGCCGACGAGGGCGGCCACCTGGGCCACCGAGATGGCCTCCTCGGTGACACCGCTGTGCACGCGCGCGGGGCTGGAGGTGCCGGAGGTGCCGACGCCGGTCATTCCGTCATTATTGGGGGTGCGCCGGGCCTGGGCCAACCGGCACCGGCGCGGAGCCTAGGGAGCAGTCATGCGGGAGATCCTCAGCGAGCTCACGGCGGCCCTCGATCGCGGCGAGGAGTGCGCGATGTCGACGGTCGTGCGCACCTGGCGCTCGGCTCCGAGACCGGCCGGGGCTTCCATGCTGGTGACCGCGGGTGGCGAGGCCGTGGGCTCGGTGAGCGGCGGCTGCGTCGAGGGGGCGCTGTACGACCTCGGCCAGGAGGTCATGGAGAGCGGGACCCCTGTCCTCGAGACCTACGGCGTGAGCGACGACGATGCGTTCGCCGTGGGACTCACGTGCGGCGGCATCCTCGAGGTGCTCGTCGAGAGGGTCTCCCGCGAGACGTGGCCCGAGTTGCCGGGGATCGCGGCCAGCGTGGAGGCCGACGAGCCGGTCGCCGTGGCGACGATCGTCCGCTCGCCCCATGTCGAGCAGGTGGGCCGGCACCTCGTCGTCCGTCCCGATGGCGGCCCCTACCGCGCCGCCCTCGAGGGGAGCCTGGGGACCCAGCGGCTGGACGAGACCGTGGGCGCCGACGCCCTCGGCCTGCTCGAATCCGGCACCACCGGCTTCCTGCACTACGGGCCCGAGGGCGAGCGTCTCGGGGATGGCATCGACGTCTTCGTCAACTCGATGGCACCGGCGCCGCGCATGTACGTCTTCGGCGCCATCGACTTCTCGGCCGCTCTCTGCCGAGTGGGCAAGGTCTTGGGATTCCGGGTGACTGTCTGCGACGCGCGCGAGGTCTTTGCGACCCCGCGGCGCTTCCCCGACGCGGATGAGGTCGTCGTCGACTGGCCTCACCGGTGGCTGGCGGGCCAGCCCGTCGACTCCCGCACCGTGATCTGCGTCCTCACCCACGATCCGAAGTTCGACGTGCCCGCACTCCAGGTGGCCCTGCGTACCGATGCGGGGTACGTCGGCGCGATGGGATCGCGGCGCACCCACGAGGACCGCCTCAGCAGGCTCAAGGAGGCGGGGGTCACCGACGACGAGTTGGCGCGCCTGCACTCTCCTATTGGGCTGGACCTCGGTGCCCGCACGCCCGAGGAGACCGCGGTCTCGATCGCCGCCGAGATCATCCAGGACCGCTGGGGTGGCACGGGAGAGCGACTGCGCTCGACGCAGGGCCCGATCCACCCGGGCGCTCCGCGCTAGTGGCGCGCGCTCTCGGGCTGGTACTCGCGGCCGGGGAGGGCCGCCGATTCGGCGGGCCCAAGGCCCCCGCGGTCGTCGGCGGGGAGCGCCTCGTGGACCGTGCCGTGCGCGTGCTGCACGAGGGTGGATGCGCGCCGGTGCTGGTCGTGCTGGGCGCCTGGACCGGGGACGTTCCCGGAGCGGAGATCGTCGTCAATCCCCGGTGGTCGGAGGGCATGGGGTCGTCGCTGCAGGCGGGCCTGGACGAGCTGCGCCGCCGCCCGGACGCAGCGGGGGACGACCGCGTGGTCGTGACGCTCGTGGACCTTCCCGGACTCACCGCCGAAGCGGTGCGCCGGCTGCTCGCATCGCCGGCCGCGCTTGCCGCGGCGGCGTACCACGGAGAGCGCGGGCATCCCGTGCTCCTCGGGGCCCAGCACTGGGCCGGGGTCGCGCAGGCGGCACGCGGCGACGCGGGTGCCCGCGACTACCTGCGCGCGCATGCCGAGGAGCTCGACCTCGTCGAGGTCGGCGACGTGGCCGACGGCTGCGACCTCGACACGCCTCACGGAGACCCGCGGGACTAGCCCGCCCCTCTCGGCGACCCGGCCGCGGAGTCACGAGTGACGCTGAGACGGACGTCCGATCAGCAGGTGTGCGTGGCCACGACGTCGGCGTGGTCGACCGGATGAGCAGCAGGATCGACCGCCGCCACCTGCTCTAGGTACGAGGCGAGGTCGACCCGGTGACCCGACAGCCACGTGCCCTGGACCTTCACCTGCTGGGCCAGTTGAGAGGGGTCGGCAAGGTAGGGGTCCATCGACAACTCCACGAGGTCCGCGAGTTTGCCCGCCTCGAGAGAGCCGATCTCCTGCTCTCGTCGCAGGCCGAATGCGGCATCGATCGTGTAGGCGCGCAAGGCTTGGTCAAGACTGATGATCTGCTCCGGCCCATGGACATGACCGGCAAGCGACATGCGGGTCACGGCACACTGGATATTGGTCAACGGAATCGGTGGGCTGAGCGGACCGTCGAAGTGCAGCGAGATGCGCATTCCCGCGCGTACGGCATCTCCAGTCCGGGCCCACTGCGACCCGATATCCGAGGCGAAGAGCTGCCCGTCAAGCAGGTCGCCCCAGTAGACGACCTGGTAGAGCGAGAGTGACAGCACAGCACCCATGCGGTGGGCCCGCTCGAGCTGATCGGCGCGCGCGCCACCGCAGTGCTCGATGCGCCAGCGATGGTCCGTGCCGAGCAGCCCCTGCGTGGCGAGCGCGCGCTCGTAGGAGTCGAGCATGATGTCAAGAGCCACGTCACCGTTGATGTGGGCGGCCGCCTGCAGCCCGGTCCCCGCGAAGCCTTCGAGCATCGGGTCGATCTGCTGGCGGGTCCAATTCATGTTCGCATCGCTGCCCGGGCCGATCGGGATCCCGGCCTTCTGCACCACGCTGCTATCGAGGTAGGGGAAGGAAGCGGCCAGGGTTCCCAGGAAGGGGGACCCGTCGGCCCATATCTTGACGCCCTCCTGCTTCAGCATCGCGGCGGGCAGCGAGGTATCCACGGGCTTGTGCGCATCGGGGCCGGACATCGAACGGTAGACGCTGAGTCGCAAGGGCGTATCGGGTTGGGAGAGCAGGGCTTCGTAAGCCTTGGTCATCGAGTCGGCGTATGCCATGTCGGATGTTGCGGTGATGCCGTTGGTCGCCATGAGGTGGATGAACGCGGCCGACGACTTCAGCGGATCGGTGACGACCTGCTTGATGGTGGGCATGGCCATCGCCACGATCGCAGCCGTTTCATATCCGATGCCGTTGGAGGTGCCGTCGGGGTTGCGACCAAACGTTGCCCCCGGAGGATCCGCTGGTGGCTTGCCCCCAGGCCACCCGAGAGCAGCGATCACCTTCGAGTTGACGTAGACGGCGTGTCCTGAATCGTCGAGGACGACCGCCGGGCGGTCAGGGAAGTAGCCATCCAGGGTCGTGTTGGTGGGCGCCCCGACGCCCTGGGTGGGGCGGTCCAGGCCGTAGAAGACGACCGGTTCGCCCGCCGGCGCATCGGCGTTGACGGAGGTCCAGAGGGCAGCAACCTGGGCGAAGGTCGTGTAGCCGTTGGATGCCGCGATCCAGTAGACCGGAGGCTGCGTGAGGAGCCCGCCGAGAATGGGGTGGCTATGGGCCTCGATGAAGCCCGGCATGAGCACCGTCGCACCCAGGTCGGTGACAGCAACTCCGGGAGCCGCTGATTGGCATTCGGCCAGGGTCCCGACAGCAGCGATGATCCCGCTCGTGCTGTCGAAGGCGATCGCTTCTGCGCGCGGATTCGCCGGATCCATCGTGATGATGGTCGCCGCCTTGAGGATGGTGTCGGTCACGCCTAGCCTCCCGATGCCGTGGGCTCCCCAGACTAGTTGTCATTCCCGGGGACGGGGGTCAGGCTGCCAGGACTCTGCGGGGTCGCGAGGGGCTGGTGCGCATGTGCATGACGCGCAGAGGACAAGACCGTGCCTGACGAACCTGCCGACGAACTATGCCTAGGAGCTGCACCTAGTCCGCGTGGCGGGCCATCCGGCTGTCGCGGAACCACACGCTGGCACGCGCGTTCCACAGCAGTCCCAGGATGATGACCTCGACGAGGCAGCCGAGCAGGCCGGCGAGGATGTTCCAGCCGCCGGAGAAGATCGTGGACAGGCTCGCGATGAAGCCGATGACCACGAAGATCGTGATGACGACGCGCGCCCAGTTGTAGCCGCGGCCGAGGTAGATCGCGAGGATGATCCGCACGACGCCGGAGATGAGCATGATGGCCGCGGCCGTCCACA
>CAIVWG010000121.1 GCA_903909555.1 uncultured bacterium
ACACCGACCGAGAGTGAGGAAGAGCCGGGCTCTGCCCGGCTACTCCCACTCGACACCGACCGAGAGTGAGGAAGAGCCGGGCTCTGCCCGGCTACTCCCACTCGATGGTGCCCGGGGGTTTGCTCGTCACGTCCAGCACCACCCGGTTCACCTCCCGCACCTCGTTCGTGATCCGCGTCGAGATCCGGGCGATGAGGTCGTACGGCAGCCTCGACCAGTCCGCGGTCATGGCGTCTTCGCTCGAGACGGGCCGGAGCACGATGGGGTGCCCGTAGGTCCTCCCATCGCCTTGGACTCCGACGGAGCGCACGTCGGCGAGCAGGACCACGGGGAACTGCCACACGTCGCGGTCGAGCCCGGAAGCGGTGAGTTCCGCGCGCGCGATCGCGTCGGCAGCGCGCAGGATGCGCAGGCGACCCTCGTCCACGGCGCCGACGATGCGAATGGCCAGTCCGGGGCCGGGGAAGGGATGACGCCAGACGATCTCCGCGGGAAGGCCGAGTTCCAGGCCGACCTGGCGCACCTCGTCCTTGAACAGCGTGCGCAGCGGCTCGACCAGTGTGAACGCCAGATCATCCGGGAGCCCACCCACGTTGTGATGGCTCTTGATATTGGCCGTGCCGCTGCCACCGCCGGACTCCACGACGTCCGGATACAGCGTCCCCTGCACGAGGAAGTCGATGGACCTGCCTGCCGCACCGGCCTGCGCCACGATGTCGCGCGCGGCATCTTCGAAGACTCGGATGAACTCGCGACCGATGATCTTCCGCTTCCCCTCGGGGTCTTGGACGCCGGCGAGCGCGTCGAGGAAGCGCTTCTGCGCATCGACGACGACGAGGCGCACCCCGGTCGCTGCCACGAAGTCCCGCTCGACCTGCTCGGCCTCCCCGGCTCGCAGCAGGCCGTGGTCGACGAAGACGCAGGTGAGCTGGTCGCCAATGGCGCGTTGCACCAGCGCGGCCGCGACGGCGGAGTCCACCCCACCGGACAGGCCGCAGATGACCAGGCCGTCGCCCACCTGCTCGCGGATACGGCGTACCTGCTCATCGATCACTCCTCCGGTGGTCCAGTCCGGTGAGCAGCCTGCGATCCCCCGCAGGAAGTTCTCCAGCACCCGCTGTCCATGCTGGGAGTGCATCACCTCGGGGTGGTACTGCACCCCCGCCAACCGACGAGCGGAGTCCTCCATCGCGGCCACCGGCGCGCCGTCGGTGCTCGCAGTGACCAGGAAGCCCTCGGGCGCCGACGTGACCGAATCGCCGTGGGACATCCACACGGACTGCTGCTGCGGGGTGCCGGCGAAGAGGAGGGAACCGGTGTCCACGATGTCCAGCGGAGTCCCACCGAACTCGCTCAGGCCGGTCTGCTCGACGGTCCCGCCCAGCGCCTGCGCCATCGCCTGGAAGCCGTAGCAGATGCCGAACACCGGCACTCCGGAGTCGAAGAGCGCGGGATCGACCCTGGGCGCGCCTTCTGCGTAGACGCTGGCCGGGCCCCCGGACAGGACGATGGCGGCGGGCTCACGCGCGAGCATGTCGGACACGCTCATGGTGTGCGGCACGATCTCGGAGTAGACGCTCGCCTCCCGCACGCGCCGCGCGATGAGCTGGGCGTACTGGGCGCCGAAGTCCACGACGAGGACGGGTCGTGGGTCCACGCTCATGCCCGGAGCGTAGTCAGGGACGCTGCGCTGCCTCGCGCACCCCGGCATCCCCGTCGAGCGCCAGCGTCGCGAGGACGTCGCTCGGCGCTGAGGGATTCGCCGCGACCTTGGCACGGACGCGCCAGTCTTCGTCGGTCGACAGAGTATGGAGCAGCACCATGGGCGCCACGGCGTTCGCGCCGACGCACGCGCGCACCCGCCAGTCCCGGTCCTGGGACGCCTGGTCGAGGACGGCTGCCGACGCGGACGGGTTCCCCGCCGCCGCTGCCCGCACCCGGGGCTCGTCGTCCTCGCAGGCGCGGGCGAGGTCCTTCCCGGCCAGTCCTGGGTTCCCGGCGACGGACTCCCTTACGCGAACGTCGTCATCACGGGTGAGCTCCCCCAGCCAGAATCCGTCCGTCGCGGCGTTGGCTGCCGCGGCGGCGCGCACGCGCCAGTCCTCGTCGCACGCCAGGTCTTCGAGCACTCGTGGCGTGACCGCACGATTGCCCGCGACAGCGGCTCGGACCTGGGCGTCCGCATGCGTGGCCCACCTCGCTAGTTCCTCCGGGCTGGTGGACGATGCCGCGAGCTCCTTCGGGGTCTCGCTGCCCCGGCCGCCGTCCTCGTTGGCCGTCATGCCGTCACGACAGGTAGGCCCACACGGCGAGTGCCGCCGTGGCCACCGCGATGACCGTGAGCGTGAGTACGCCGATGACAAAGGCAGCCACGGCCATCCACCGTCCGCCACTGACGGCTCCGGGCGCGCTGTCCTGCGCCCCGCGGTCCGCCTCCCTCATGCCGATGCGGCCGAGAATCACGCCCAGCACGCTGCCCACGAGGGGAAGCAATCCGATGAGGCCGAGCAGCGCGAACACCAGGGCCGCGATGGCAGTGGCATTCCGGCGCGTCGCCGGCAGCGCGTCCTCCGCGACCACCGCCTCAGCCGCGGGGGCAGCCTCGTCGTTCGCAGGTGGCGCCTCCCCCTCTCCGTCCTCGGCCGAGGGGGCCGCGTCCGCCACGGGGGACGTCTCCCCCGCAGGCGCAGGCTCCTCCACCGCGGGTGTGGAATCTTCCGCGGAAGATTCCACCGCCTCAGCCGGCGTCACCTCCTCGACCGCAGGGACGGCACCCTCCGGCTCAGCCTCCTCGACCGCAGGGACGGCACCCTCCGGCTCAGCCTCCTCGGCCGCCGGGGCAGCCTCCTCCGCTGGGGATTCCTCGGGAGCCGGCGTCGCCACCTCAGCGGGGGCATCCTCCGCCCCAGGCGCGGAATCTTCCGCGGAAGATTCCGCCGTGTCCGCCGGCGTCGCCTCCTCGGCCGCAGGAGCGGGCTCCTCCGCTGGGGATTCCTCGGGAGCCGGCGCCGCCACCTCAGCGGGGGCATCCTCCGCCGCGGGGGCAGGGACCTCAGGCGCGGCCACGCCATCGGCCGCTACGGCCTGGCCGACGGCTCCTGCGTCGACAGCGTCTTCGGGGGCCTCCCCCGAGAGGCGCGGGTCACTCTCCACGCCCGCCACAGTACGACCCGCGACGTCCCACCGGCAGCGCGATCTGCCGGGACGCGCCGTCAGTTGATGGTCGTCGTCTCGCCACTCAGCAGGGCTCCGGCGAACACGAGGATGAAGAACAGAACGACGATGACCCCGATGACGGTGCCCACGATGCCCATGATGAAGCCCGCCTTCGCCATCCCCGCGTTGTTGGCCCTGCCCTGGGCAGCCTTGTTCATCCCCATCTTGCCCAGCACGATGGCGAGGACGGAGAAGATGATGCCGCTGCCGTAGGCGCACATGAGCACCAAGCCGATGATCCCGAGGACCAGGGCAGCCACGCCGAGGCCGTTCTCCTGGCCACCTCCTCCGGCGCCGTAGGGCACGGGAGGCGGAGGCGGAATGCCCGGCGGAGGCGGCGGAGGCGGCATGCCGGGAGGCGGGGGCGGCGGGGTGCCCGGGGGCGGCGGGGTGCCCGGGGGCGGGGGTGTGCCCGGAGGCGGCGGAGGGGTAGTTGACACGGAGCCTCCCGAGATCGGACCGCCACGGCGCGGCGGCTTGGGCCCCGACGGTACTGGAACCCCCCACGGCGAGACGGGATTGGAGCGAACCAGTCGCGCAAGGGCGGCATTTCCCCTAGCGTCGGCAGCACCCGCCGACCGCGGGGGCGTGCCTCGGAGCGCCAGCCCGAACCTGGGAGAGACATGACCCACGTACCCATCAGCGTCACCGTCGACGGCGCGGTGTACGACGCCGAAGTGGAACCCCGCCGTCTCCTCGTCCACTTCCTCCGTGAGGACATCGGTCGAGTAGGCACCGTGGTCGGCTGCGACACCTCCAACTGCGGCGCCTGCACCGTCCTCCTCGACGGCCAGAGCGTCAAGTCCTGCAGCGTGCTCGCCGTCCAGGCGGACGGGCGCACCGTGCTCACCGTCCAGGGCCTTGCCGAGGGCGAGCACAAGTGGCATCCGGTGCAGGAAGCGTTCAAGGAGTGCCACGGCCTTCAGTGCGGTTACTGCACGCCCGGCATGGTGATGGCCGCCGTAGACCTGCTCAACGAGAACCCCAGCCCCTCCGAGGAGGAGATCCGCGAGGGCCTCGAGGGCAACCTGTGCCGGTGCACCGGCTACCACAACATCGTGAAGTCCGTGCAGTACGCCTCTGAGCTGATGGGGGGAAGCAAGTGACCGAGACCATGACCACGGCCAACGCCAATGCGATGGGCCGTCCACTGCGCCGCAAGGAAGACGCGCGGCTCCTCCATGGCCAGACGAACTGGACCGACAACATCCAGCTGCCCGGCACGCTGCACATGGCGATCCTGCGCAGCCCCATGGCTCACGCCAAGATCACGAAGCTGGACGTCTCCGCCGCCCTCGACCGCCCGCACGTCGTGGCCGCATTCGGGGCAGCAGAGCTGGGCGATCTCAACGGCAGCATCCCCTGCGTGTGGCCGGTCACGGACGAGATCCAGATGCCGGCCTTCCCGGCTCTCGCCGTCGACAAGGTGCGCCACGTGGGCGATTGCGTCGCCGTGGTGCTGGCCACCGACAAGTACGCCGCGGCCGACGCCCTTGACGCCATCGAGGTCGACTACGAGCCCCTCCCCGCGGTCATCGACATGGAAGCGGCGATGAAGCAAGGTTCCGTCGCGGTGCACGCCGCTGCTGACGGCAGCCACGGCTCGAACGTCTGCTATGAGTTCCCGCTCAAGCCGACCGGCGACGGTTCATTCGAAGCGGCCGTCGCGGCCGCCGGCGACGACGCGGTCGTCGTCAAGCGTCGCTACATCAACCAGCGCATCATTGCCGGATTCATGGAGCCTCGCGCCGTCGTGGCGTCGCCCATGGGCATGAGCAATGAGATGACCATCTGGTCCGCCACGCAGATCCCGCACGTCCTGCGCGTGCTCCTCGCGCTGGTGACCGGCCTGCCGGAGAACGGCCTGCGCGTGGTCGCCCCCGACGTCGGCGGCGGCTTTGGCGGCAAGCTTCAGTTGTACCGCGAGGAAATCCTCGCCGTCCAGATCGCCCGCAAGCTCGGACGCCCGGTCAAGTGGGTCGAGACCCGCAGCGAGGACATGGTGGCCAGCCACCACGGCCGCGACCAGATCCAGGACATCCAGCTCGCCGCCACCAAGGACGGCAAGCTCATCGGGATGAAGGTCGACCTCATCGCCAATATGGGGGCCTACCTGCAGATCATCACCCCGGGCATCCCGCTGCTGGGCATGTTCATGTACCCGGCGATCTACAAGATGCCGGCCTACGAGTTCAACTGCATCGGCGTCTTCACCAACACCACGCCGACCGACGCCATCCGCGGAGCCGGGCGACCCGAGGCGACGTTCGCCATCGAGCGCATCATGGACGAGATGGCTGCAGAGCTCGGCATGGACCCGATGAAGCTGCGCGAGATGAACTGGATCCAGCACGAGGAGTTCCCCTACACCACGGTCGCAGGCCTCACGTACGACAGCGGCAACTACGAGGCGGCCACCGCCAAGGCCCTCGAGGCGTTCGGCTACGACGCCCTGCGCGCCGAGCAGGAGCAGCGGCGTGCGTCGGGCGACCCGGTGCAGTTGGGCATCGGCATCTCCACGTTCACCGAGATGTGCGGTCTCGCACCGTCACGGACACTCGGTGCGCTGAAGTACGTCGCCGGCGGCTGGGAGCACTGCACGATTCGCGCCCTGCCCACCGGCAAGATCGAGCTCATCACGGGCACCTCGCCGCATGGCCAGGGCCATGAGACCGCGTGGAGCCAGATCGCCTCGAGCATCCTCGGCGTACCCGTCGATGACATCGAGGTCGTGCACGGCGACACCGGACGCGCGCCGTACGGCATGGACACCTACGGCTCGCGCTCGCTGGCCGTCGGCGGACAGGCCATCAAGAAGGCCGCGGAGCG
>CAIVWG010000122.1 GCA_903909555.1 uncultured bacterium
GACCTGCCCGCGACCGCGACCTGCCCACGACCGCGACCTGCTCAGGCCGGGTAGACGCGCCCCGATCCGGTGACGCCGACGACCACCTCGTCGCCGGGCAGCGGGGGCGGCGTTCCCCCGGGGACGCGGACGGGGACCACGGACCCGTCATGGAGTTCCACGCGCACCACCGAGTCATGACCGTGGTACGACGCCTCCCGGACCACGCCGCGGCCGGGATGCGGTCGCCCCTCGGCACCGGCCACGGGCGGCGGCACCGGACATGACAGCACCAACTGCTCCGGGCGCAGCACGATGACGGCGTCGCCGGCCACCTCGCCGCGCACGGGCACGTCACCCAGGGCGCAGGACACGCGGTCTGCGGGCGATCCCTGGGCGGGCAGGCCGATCGCGGGCAACTCGACGGCCTCGCCGACGAAACGCGCGACACCGAGGTCGGCGGGGGCGTCGTACACCTCCAGGGGCGTCCCCACCTGGACGATGCGACCGTCGCGCATCACGGCGACGAGATCCGCGGTCGACAGGGCCTCCTCCTGATCATGCGTGACGAGCACGGCGGTCGTGCCGACCTCGCGCAGGACATCGCGCACTTCGGCGCGAATGCGGTGGCGCAGGTTCGCGTCGAGGGCGGTGAAGGGCTCGTCGAGCAGCACGACGTCGGGCTCGGGCGCGAGTGCGCGGGCCAGGGCGACGCGCTGCTGCTGGCCGCCGGACAGGTCGTGCGGCCTCGCGTGCGCGTAGTCGCGCATCCCGACGAGGTCGAGGACCTCGTCGACGCGCTGCTGGGAGCCGCGCGGAAGGCCGAAGGCCACGTTGCCGGTGACGTCGAGGTGCGGGAAGAGCGCGCCCTCCTGCGGCACGATGCCGACCTTGCGCTTCTCGGGCGGGACGAAGGTGCCCGGCTCGGAGACGACCCGGTCGCCGAATCGGATGGAGCCGGCCGTCGGCCTCAGGAAGCCGGCGAGCGCGCGAAGGAGGGTCGTCTTGCCCGACCCGCTCTGTCCCAGTACCGCGGCCAGAGTGCCGGATGGCACCGTGAGGTCGAGCCCCTCGAGCACCGGGACCGGGCCGTATCCGGCGTCGAGACCGCGGACCGCTACCTGCATCGCCCCACCGTATCCCCGCACCGTGCATCGACTGACCGGTCGATCACGGCGTCTCCTCGGACTCGCTGCCCGGCGATGCCAGCATGGCCCGGCTGAGCAGCCATGCGGGGACCGCCGCGAGCACGACGAGCGCGATCGCGTACGGCGCCGCCGAGCCGTAGGCGGCGATCTCGGTGCGGCTCCACAACTCGGTGGCGAGGGTGTCGAGTCCGGTCGGCCGCAGCATGAGGGTGGCGGGGAGCTCCTTCATCGCCGTGAGGAGCACGAGGAGGCCGCCCGCGGCGATGCCCGGAAGGGTGAGACGCAGCGTCGTACCCGTCCACGCCCGCAGCGGTCCGCGGCCCAGCGTGCGCGCGGTCTGCTCGAGGACCGGCGAGACCGAGGCCGTGGCGCTGCGCGTCGCGCCGATCGCCTTGGGGAGGAACAGGACGGCGTACGCGAAAGCGAGGATGAACACCGTCTGGTACGCCGCGGGGAAGACGGCGAGAGTGAGGAAGACCAGCGAGAGCCCCACCACGACGGCAGGCAGCGCATGGCCGGAGTACGCCGCGGTCTCGATCGTGCGCACGCCGCGGGTGCGGTAGCGCGCGGCCAGGACACCGACCGGGAGAGCGAGCAGCACCGCGAGGATCGCTCCGGCCGTGGCGACGCCGATGGAGGTGAGCGCCGCGATCGCGAGTTCGGTCCACGACAGCGGGTTGCGCGAGCCCTCGAGCATCCGCATTACGAGCGAGACGAGGGGCACGCCGAGAGCGAGGGCGGTGAGGGCGACGAGCCAGGCGAGCGCGCCCGCCGTGGCCCACGGCGAGAGTGCCACCGGGGTCGCGGTGCGCTGGGTTCCGGTGGCCACGCGCCAGCGGCGGGTGCGGCCGCGCACGCGGCGCTCCGCGAGGACGAGCAGCGCGGCGAGTCCCACGAGGACGAGGGCGAGGACCGCGGCGGACACGCGGTCGAAGCTCGCCCGGTAGGAGGCGTAGATGACGCGCGTGAATGCGTCCACGCGCAGCAGCGCGACGGCGCCGAAGTCGGACAGGACGTACAGCGCCACGAGCAGCGCGCCGCCGGCTGCGGCGGGCCACGCCTGGGGCAGCGTCGTGGTGAGGAAGGCGCGCACCGGTCCCCGCCCGAGGGAGCGGGCCACCTCCTCCAGCGCGGGATCGCTGGACCGGAAGGACGCCGTGACGGGCAGGACGACGTACGGCGTCGACACCAGCGTGAGGATGAGCGCGGCCGCCCAGAAGCCGCTCATCGACGGGAACTGCGCGAGCCACGCGTAGGCCGCGACGTACGACGGGATCGCGAGCGGGAGCGCCACGAGCACGATCCACAGGGCGCGCAGCGGCACGGTCGTGCGCGCGACGATCCACGCGGTGGGGATGCCGATGAGCAGGCATGCGGTCACGACGACCGCGACCAGGGAGACGCTGGTGGCGATGGTCTCGAGGGTGCGCGGACGCAGGAGCGAGGCGAGGATGCGCGGCAGGCCGGCCTCGGCGACCCGCACGATGAGGTAGGCGAGCGGGATGAGGGACACCACCGCGGTGAACGCCCCGGCGACGAGCAGGAGACGCGGGGGCGCGCCCAGGAATCGTCTCGCGGGCCCGGATCGCTTAGCTGGCCCGGATCGCTTAGCTGGCCCGGATCGCTTAGCTGGCCCGGATCGCTTGGTCGGCCCGGATCGCTCGGCGGGTGTCGTCGTCATCGCTGGTGGGAAGGCCTAGATCAGCCCGACGTCCTCGAGCATGACGAGGGTCCCGGGGAGGTCGGCGAGTTCGGCGAGCGGGACGTCGGGTCCGCGCAGGGAGTCCAGCGGCGGAAGACCCTCGGCGGCAGCCACGGACGGCACGAGCGGGTACTCCCAGGTGTTGTCGACGAACCACTGCTGGGTCTGCGGGCTGAGCAGCCACTCCACGAACGTCGCGGCGGAGGGGTTGTCGGCGGCACCGGCGAGGATGCCGACGCCGGCGACGTTCACCAGGCTGCCCGGATCCTCGGGCTTGGTGAAGGCGATCTTGGCGCGCATGGCGTCCGCACCCACCTCGGCGGCCTTCTCGTACCAGTAGTAGTGGTTGACGAGGCCGAGCTTGAGGGTGCCGGCGTCGACCGCGTCGAGGATGAGGCCGTTCTTCTCGAAGGTCTGCGCGTCGTTGGCGACGAGACCCTCGAGCCACTGCCGGGTGACGTCGTCGCCCTGCGAGACGCGCATGGCCGTGACGAAGGCCTGGAACGACGCGTTGGTCGGCGCGATGCCGACCTGGCCCTGCCACTTCGGGTCGGTGAGGTCGAACACCGACTGCGGGACCTCGGCCTCGGGGACCTGCTGGGGGTCGTAGGCGATGACGCGGGCGCGGCCGGTGACGCCGGTCCAGGTGCCGTCGGGCGATCGGTAGTTCTCCGGGACCGCCGTCGCGACGGCGGAGGGCAGGGGTGCGAGGAGCCCGGCGGCGGCGACGGCTCCGAGCGCTCCCGCATCCTGGGCGAAGTACACCTGGGCGGGAGACGCGTCGCCCTCCTCGAGGAGCTGGGCGGCGAGTTCCGCGGTGTCGCCGTACCTCGCCTGGATCGGTATCCCGGTCTGCTCGGTGAACTGAGCGAAGAGCGGACCGACGAGTTCCTCGGCTCGGCCGGAGTAGACGGTGATTCCCGCGCTCGGAGCGCCGGAGTCGGAAGAACCGGAGTCGGAGGCGCCGGAGTCGGAGGCCGAGCCCCCGCACGCCGCGAGGATCCCGGCGAGGACGGTCGCCAGGGCGGCGGCGAGGGGAAGGGCGCGACGCGACGCGGGGCGTGACGTACGAGGGGGCACACGACGGGGAAGGATCACCGAGAACTCCTGCAGTGCGACGGACGACGGGCAACCACTTAGGCAAGCCTAAGTTAGGGTACCCTAACCTACGGTCACTAGACCAGGGGAAGGTACCCCGACAGGTCGCTGCGCTCGCCGCTGGCCCGCACGCGACCGGACGCCACCGCATCCGCCCACCCCAGGGCCCCAGATGCCAGCCGCAGCCAGGTCGCGGCGTCGGCCTCGACCACGGCCGGCGGCGTTCCCCGCCGGTGGCGGACCCCCTCGACTACCTGCACCGCCGCGTACGGCGGGATGCGCACCTCGACGCTCTTCCCCGGGGCCTTGGCGGTGAGCAGGTCCAGCGTCGCCTTCACCGCGGCCCGCTCGATCGCGGGATCGGGCGTGCGGTCCATGTCGTAGGCGGTGAGGCACGACTCGAGCTGCTGAGCGAGCGCCGGGTCGGCATGGTCCCTAGCCACAGCGCTCGTCCACCCAGTCGAGGACGACCGAGAGCGCCTTCTCCCAGCCCGCGTCGAGCATGAGGTCGTGGCCGATGCCGGGCAGCCAGATCGGCTCGACGCCGTACGCCGCCGCCGTCTCCTCCACCGCGGCCTCATCGACGACGCGATCGTCCGGGGTGCCGACGACGAGCACGGGGCAGCGCACCGGCCCGATGCGGTGGGGGAGCATCAACTCATACTGCGCCCACGGGGACTCCTTGCCGAGCCTGTCGACGTAGCGCGCAGCCGTGACGTCGTCGAGACCGGTGAAGAGTTGCTCGGCACCCAGCGGGAGGGTCCCCCCGACGAGCACTTTCGCCGCGGCGCCGGGGCGGCGGCGGACGAGTTTCGGCAGCGTATACGCCGCGCCCTGGATCGGCGCCGGCGTGAGCAGCGCCAGGCCGCGGGGCTGATAGCGATCGGCCACGAGCTGCGAGACCAGCGCGCCCATGGAATGCCCGACGAGCACGGGAGGCTGCGGCAGCTCGGTGATCGTCTGCATGACGTCGTGCACGTAGTGGCGCAGCAGGGTGCGTCCGAGCTTGGTGCGCCCGCCGGAGTCGCCATGCCCGCGGAGCGAGACGGCGTAGACGGGGAATCCCCGCTCCGCCGCCGCCGGCATCCAGTTCTCCCGCCAGATCCAGGCGCCATGGGCGAGCCCGTGCACGAAGAGGATCGGCGGCTTGCGGGTGGCGCGGGGCTGGTCGTGCCATCCCTCGGGCACGATCGACAGGACCTCGCGATGCACTCCCGCGGGCGGGACCGACCAGTCCCACAGTCGCATCACCTTGGAGGGACGCCGGCGCTGTGCCATCAGACGCCCGCCATCTCCAGTGCGTGCAGGTCGTCCTCGATCGCCCGGAGGTACTCCTGGTGGGCGATCTCGTAGTAGTGGCGCGTGGAGTCCTTGTAGTCGGTGCCGCCCGTGAACCGCACGCCGGTCTCGGCGACCATGCGCTCGTAGAAGCGCTGGGCCGCGCGCGGGTCTCGCTCGCGGAGGGCGGCGTACGTCGCGATGAGCATGCCCTGCCAGTGGGCGATGGTCCACTGGCCGCTGTCGGGCTGGATCAGCCCGGACACGGCGAGAGTCGGGGTCGACGGGGTGAAGATCTGGCGCGCGAGGACGGGATGGTCGCCGTCGAGGTTGAGGTAGGACTCGTCGAGGAAGGGAAAGCGCGCGAGGTAGCCGGTGCAGAACACCACGGTGTCGACCTCGGCGCTGGAGCCATCCTCGAAGTGGACGGTGCCACCGTCGAAGCGCGCGATGTCGGGGCGCGGCCGGATGTCGCCGTGCCCGACGTAGTAGACGAGCTGCTGGTTGACGATGGGGTGCGTCTCGAAGAACTCGTGGTCGGGCTTGCGCAGGCCGAACTTCTCGAAGTCGCCCACGGTCAGGCGCAGCACGGTCTTGAACATGACGCGGCGAAGGCCCAGGGGCAGGCGCATGGCGAGGAGCAGGTCGGCGGTCTGGTCGGACGGGCGGCCGAAGGCGTACTTGGGGTTGTAGTAGTAGCCGCGGCGCGTGGAGTGGTACGTCTCCCGGGCGTTCTGGGCGCTCTCCACCGCGACATCGCAGCCGGTGTTGCCGGCGCCGACGACGAGGACCCGCTTCCCGCGGACCGCATCGGCGGACTTGTAGTTCGCCGAGTGCAGGATCTCCCCGGTGAACGTGTCCTGGCCGGGATACTCCGGGATCTTCGGCCACCAGTTGTGGCCATTCGCGATCACGACGCCGGCGTACTGACGCGTGGTCTCTTCGCCGGTGTGCCGGTCGCGCACCGTGACGTTCCACCGGTCGTCGCCTGCCGGGACGACGTTCACGACCTCGGTGTGCAACGACAGGTGGTCGAGCAGGCCGAAGTGATCCGCGTAGGCCCGGAAGTAGCGGTGCACCTGCCAGTGGGAGGGATAGTCCGGATAGTCGTCCGGCATGGGGAAGTCGGGGAACTGAGTGAACGGCTTCGTGGAGATGAGGTGCGTGGACTCGTAGACCCGGGAATTCTCGGCGTGGAAGTTCCAGTTGCCGCCGAGGTCCTCGTCGCGCTCGTAGCCATCGGCGTCGATGCCGAGCTGGAGGAGGTTCTTCAGCGCGGACAGGCCGTGCGGGCCCGCGCCCACCACCGCCCAGGCCCCGCCGCGATCGATGACGTCCATGACCCCAGCATCCTGGGGGGAGGTGGGGCGCGCAACCGCGCCCCCGTGCGTCATGGTGTCCCTGGAGGCGCGGTGTCCCTGGAGGTGCGGTGTCCCTGGAGGTGCGGTGTCCCTGGGGCAAGAGCCGCAGGAGGCGATCAGCCTCAGCCATGACCGCTCGCACTGCCGGCGTGTGACGGAAGCCGATGAGCGCCCCGTACCGCGAGGGAGCGGCTGGTCGCGCATCTACCGAGGGGAACCCCATGAAATCCGCCATCGCCGCTCTCGCGCTCGCCGCAGCCGCCCTCGGGGCCACCTCACTGGCACCTGCCGCCGCGGCGACGACCTCCGTGGATCCAGCAAGGTCCGGATGCGTGACCTACCCGGAGTTCAAGAAGGTCAAGAACGGGATGACCAAGAACCAGGTGGCCCGGATCTTCGGGACCAACGGCAAGCTCGAGGCTTCCAGCGAGGGCGGCGGCTACAAGTTCGAGATCCGCGGCTACAACGGCTGCACGCAGTACAGCTACGTCACGGTGTCCTTCACCAACGGCCGGGTCGACGGCAAGTACCAGGCCGGCTTGTAGGAATGCTCCAGTTCCGTGCAGCGCGACGCCGGGGCTAGACCGTGAGCGCCGGGCCGAACAGTCGGGGGAACGTCGCCTCGTGTGCTTCGCGGAGCGCCGCCAGCGGGATGGCGAACTGCCCGGTGAACTCCAGGACCTGCTCGCCCGGGTAGCCGGCGTCGGTCCCGAGGCCTGAGTCGACGGCACCGATGCGGTACGCGGGCATCCCGCGCGCGGCGCACATGGCGGTGAAGCGCATCTCCTCCGAGCGTGGGACGACGACGATCGCGCGACCGGGGGTCTCCGACCACAGGAAGACGGCCGGTTCGAGCCCATCCGGGGCCCACACCCGAGCACCGACACCGGAGCGCAGCGCCATCTCCACGAGGGCCTGCGCCACGCCGCCATCGGCGACGTCGTGCGCGGCGGTGAGCATGCCGTCGCGCGACCCCGCGATGAGGATGTCGGCGAGCAACTTCTCTCGGGCGAGGTCGGCGCGCGGAGGGATGCCTCCCAGGTGGCCATGCATGGCGTGCGCCCACTCGCTCCCGGCGAAGTCCTCGCCGGTGTCGCCGAGCAGGTAGAGGATCTCCCCGTCCGGGCCCCAGGCCATGGGCGTGCGGCGTTCGACATCGTCAATGACACCGAGCACGCCGACGACCGGGGTGGGCAGGATCGCGGTGTCCCCGGTGGAGTTGTAGAAGCTCACGTTGCCTCCGGTCACCGGGATGCCGAGCTCGAGGCACCCGTCGGCGAGACCCCGCACCGCCTCCGCGAAGGTCCACATCACCGCGGGATCCTCGGGGGAGCCGAAGTTGAGGCAGTTCGTGACGGCGAGCGGGCGCGCACCGGTGACGGCGACGTTGCGGTAGGACTCCGCGAGCGCGAGACGGGCTCCCTCGTAGGGGTCGAGGCGCACGAATCTGCCGTTGCAGTCGGTGGAGACGGCGACGCCGAGGCCGCCCTCCTCGTCGATGCGGATCATCCCCGAGTCCTCGGGCTGGGCGAGCACGGTGTTGCCGAGCACGTAGCGGTCGTACTGGCTGGTGACCCACGCCTTGGATGCGAGATTGGGGCTGGCCACCATCGCGAGCAGCGTCTCCCGCAGCTCCTCCGGCGTCCGGGGGCGGGGCAGCGTGCTCGGGTCCTGGGCGCGCAAGGCATCGAGCTCGGCCGGGCGTGCCATGGGCCGGTCGTAGACGGGCCCATCGTGGGCGACGGAGCGCGGGGGCACGTCGACGATGCGATCCCCGTACCAGTCGATGGTGAGCCGACCGCTGCCGGTGACCTCGCCGATGACGACGGCCTCCACCTCCCACTTCCGGCAGATGTCCATGAAGGCGTCGACGTTGGCCGGGCTCACGATCGCGCACATGCGCTCCTGCGACTCGCTCATGAGGATCTCCTCCGGCGAGAGCGTGGGGTCGCGCAGGATGACGCGGTCGAGGTGCACGTGCATGCCGCCGTCGCCGTTGGAGGCGAGTTCGCTCGTGGCGCACGAAATGCCCGCGCCGCCGAGGTCCTGGATGCCCTCCACGAGTCCCGCGCGCAGCACCTCGAGGGTGCACTCGATGAGCAGCTTCTCCATGAAGGGATCGCCCACCTGCACGCTCGGCCGCTTGGCCGGGCCGTCCGCGTCGAAGGTCTCGCTGGCGAGCACCGAGACGCCGCCGATGCCGTCTCCCCCGGTGCGGGCGCCGTACAGGATGACGAGGTTGCCCACGCCCTTGGCGGAGGCGAGGTGGACGTCCTCGTGCCGCATCGCACCCACGCACAGGGCGTTGACGAGGGGATTGCCGGCGTACGTGGGATCGAAGACCACCTCGCCGCCGATGTTGGGAAGGCCCAGGCAGTTGCCGTAGCCGCCGATGCCGGCGACGACGCCCGGCAGCACGCGTCGGGTGTCGGGCGCGTCGGCCGGGCCGAAGCGCAGCGGGTCCATGACCGCGAGCGGCCGGGCCCCCATCGAGAGGATGTCGCGCACGATGCCGCCGATGCCCGTGGCCGCGCCCTGGTAGGGCTCGACGTAGGACGGGTGGTTGTGGGACTCGACCTTGAACGTCACCGCCCAGCCGTCGCCGACGTCGACGACGCCGGCGTTCTCCCCGATGCCGACCATGAGCTGCGGCCAGCCGCCCTCGGGCTGCTTGTCGCCGAACTGGCGCAGGTGCACCTTGGAGGACTTGTAGGAGCAGTGCTCGCTCCACATGACGGAGTACATCGCAAGCTCGCTCGACGTTGGGCGCCGGCCCAGGATCTCGCGGATGCGGGCGTACTCGTCCGGCTTGAGACCGAGGTCCGCGTAGGGCTGCTCTGTGTCCGGGGTGCTCTCGGCGCGTTCGACGGTGTCGAGGGTCACGCGCTCATCCTGTCACGGTGGGAGGATCACCCTCGATGAGCACGCGCCTCCCCCCGCCCGGGGTGCCCGATGACGACGAGCCGCAGCAGTCACGCGGCTGCCTGGTCGGTCCCCTCGCCACGCTCGGCCCGCGGCGGCTCGGCTGGGTGCTCGCCGGTCTCATGCTCGTCGGGATCTTCGGCTACGCCGCCATCACCGGTGAGCTGTCGTGAGGCCACGTGATCTCGGCGCGTGGTCAGGGCACGTGGTGCGGCCAGCGGAGCCGTGACGGTCAGCCGATGAGATACCAGCCCTGCGTGGTCACGAGGATCGCGACTCCGGCGAGGATGCCCGCGACGCTGAGGGCGAGGAATCCCATCTGGATGGAGCGGCGCTGCACGATGGTGGTGAGGCCCGCCACGAAGAGGACCACCGCGAAGAACACCTGGGCGAGGTCGAAGCGGTCGCTCACGGCGTCCGCCTCCTCCGCCGCGATGCGCGCGGTATCGGCCTCGGCCATGTAGGCGTCGCCCTCCGAGATGAGCTCTCGGCTGGGAAGGTCGGCGTACGCGGGATTGTCCTCGGTGAAGGGAGTCGGGGGCCTCACGTCCTCGGGCTGGTCTGCCCACCACGCCATCGCCGCAGCCAGCTCGTCGGACATGACGCTTTCGAGCGAATCCATGGCCGGGTCATTGCCCGCAGCCTGGGCCACGGACCAGCTCAAGAAGACCTCGACCTCGAGGGACTCCTGCTGGTCGCGAAGGCTGTATCGATCGTTGGCGAGAGAGATCAGTGCCTGCATCTCCGAGTAGTTGCGGAGCACCAGGTCGGTCGTGAGGGACTCGCGGTACGCCGACCAGGCCGTGAGGACGGCGGCGAGGCCGAGGAGGACGGCGGCCGTGATCGCCAGCGCGCCCTGGGTGGGCCCGGTGGAGTGGCGCTCGCGCGACTCCGTGGCGGGCGCTTGCGGCGCTGCGTCGTCCGGCGCGCTCATGACCCGCTAGGAGCGGCCCGCGACGAGGGCGGTGAGGACCGAGGTGAAGAAGCCCAGGCCGTCAGTCGTGGGGCCGGTGAGCTCCTCGACGGCGTGCTCAGGGTGCGGCATGAGACCGACGACATTGCCCGCGGCATTGGAGATCCCAGCGATGTCGCGCCGGCTGCCGTTGGGGTTGACGCCGACGTAGCGCGCGATGACGCGGCCCTCCCCCTCGAGTTCGTCCAGGGTCCGCTCGTCGGCGACGAACCCGCCCTCGCCGTTCTTGAGCGGGATGACGATCTCCTGTCCCACGGCGTAGTCGGAAGTCCAGGCCGTGGCGTTGCTCTCGATCCGCAGGCGCTGGTCACGGCAGACGAAGTGGAGGTGGTCGTTGCGGGTGAGCGCACCCGGCAGGAGGTGGGATTCGCACAGGATCTGGAAGCCGTTGCAGATCCCGAGCACCGGCATCCCCGCGTGCGCGCGCTCGATGATGGCGCGCATCGCCGGGGCGAACCTCGCGATGGCCCCGCAGCGCAGGTAGTCGCCGTACGAGAAGCCGCCCGGCAGGATCACGGCGTCGACTCCCCGGAGGTCCTCGTCGCCGTGCCACAGCGCGACGGCCTCCCCGCCGGCAAGCCGCACCGCCCGCTGGGCATCGCGGTCGTCGAGCGAGCCGGGGAAGGTGACGACGCCGATCCTCACGGCTCCACCCGCAGGTCGTAGCTCTCGATGACAGGGTTGCTGAGCAGCTCCTCGGCCATCCGATGGATCTCGGCGAGCCGATCCTCGGTCAGGTCGCCGTCGATCGTGATCTCGAAGCGCTTGCCCTGGCGTACGTCGCTCACGCCGCCGACGCCGAGACGGGCGAAGGCGCCGAGTACGGCACGGCCCTGCGGGTCGAGGATCTCCGGCTTCAGCATGACGTCGACGACGACGCGCGGCATGGGGCTCCTCGGTTCGGTCAACTCGTTCAGTGTCAGCTTCGTTCAGTGTCAGCGCCAGAACGCGGCCACGATATCCCACTTCGTGGCGCTCACCGGTGTGGACAGGGCCTCGCCACCGGCTCCGGCGTACGCACCGGTGCCGCCGACGATGGGTCGCGCGGACTGCTCCGTCACCGTGGAGTCGTCGGTCATTCCCGTGACGACCATGGTGCCGTCGTCGAACGTACGCTCCAGCATGGTGATCACGGGGGTGACGTCGCCGACCGGGACGTACGTGGCGATGGAGGCGACCCAGGTGGGCTTGCCCTTGAGGCCCTTGATCGGCCCATCCGCGGTGGCGAAGGTGCCGCCCGTGATGGGGGCCTCCGCCTGCTGCGCGGTGATCTCGCTCCACGTCAGTGAGGTGTCCTTCTTGCCCGTGGGCGCGACCAGCCTCATCTGGATACCGGTGGCCTTGGCTGACAGCGTGAGCTCGCCGCGGTATCCGGCGTACTCGCCGGTTCCTCCGAGGACGGCGTACGTCTGCGGCTTCAGTGCCCGCTGCTGCGACTCGACGACACCGCGGGCGAAGAGAGTGCCCGTAGCCAAGGTCACGAGGAACTCCACGCTGTCGCGCACCTTGCCCGAGGACGAGCCCACCCGTGTCGCGACGGAGGTGTAGGACGCGGCGCTGCCCACCGCGCGCTTCAGGGTCACCCCGGTGATCCCCTGCTTGGCGGTCTTGGGGGCGGCGACGGTCACGGTCTGCGGCGCGGGCAACTTGGCCGATGAGGACGTCAGTCCCTTGGCCCCGATGAGGTCGATGAGCGCGAGGTACTTGCCCTTGTCCCCCTGGGGCACGAGGTTGCACGTCCCGCGCGCCCCGGCGTAGTCCCCCGTGCCGCCCACGATGGGCAGGATGCGCCCGACGGAGAAGGGCTGGCCGGCGATCTCCTCGTTCACGGCCTGGAGCTGGAGGGTGCCCTTCTTGGTCTCGAGGGTGATCTGCGCATCGCGGAGTTCCACGCCCTTCTTCGGCACGGCGAGGACACGCGACAGGACCGTGAAGGTGCCGTCCTTGGCACCGTCGCGTTCGACGGTCCCGGTCTCGACGGTGACATCGCCGATGCCCTGAGCGTTTCCGCTCGGGACGATGACCCTGCTCTTGAGCGTGAGTGTGAGGCTGAACGCCTCCTTCTTCTGCGGAGCGGCGGCAGGTGCTGTGTGCGCGAGGCCCAGCGCGGACGCCGGGGCCGCGGTGGCGGACGTCGTCATCGGCACTGCGGTAAGACAGGCGAGGGCGATGGCCGCCGCAGCCGCAACGCGGTTAGCGCGAGTCACGACCGTCCCGTCGGGCGGTAGATGAGCGTCGTGCCCGAACCGCGCAGGGTCAGGACGTTGCCTTCCAGGACGTACAGGACACTCCCGGCCAGGACCGACGTAACCGCGGCCTCGACGGCCATGGCGTCGTCGTCGCACATCATGCGGGTCAGAGCGAGCGGGCCCACGTCGCTCGTCTCCGCGTGCAGGGTGGCCGAGGCTCTGCCGCTGTTGCACCCCGCCTCGACGTGGAGGGATCCATCGGAGATCTCCAGGGACGCGCGAGTGCCGTCGGCGACAACATGGGGACCGGCCGCATCGTGGTACTCGCCGAGAATCCATCGAGTGCCCGTGAGCGACGCGAGGGGATGCTCGAGGTCGGGTGCATTGACGCGGTCACTGGTCGGCCAGGGAGCGTCATCGATGTTCTCGCCCATGCCGCCAGCGTGCCACAGCCCCCCCACTCGTCGCCTCCCGCCGTTTGAGTTCCGTGAATGGTTGCTAAGTCGCGACTGAGCAACCATTCACGGAACTCAAACGGGGTCGGGGCGGGCGGACCAGGCGGAGGCGACCATGTCGTGCAGGTCATGGGACGCCGACCAGCCGAGGTCGGCGCGGATGCGGTCGACCATGGCCACGAGTTCCGGGGGATCCCCCGGGCGTCGCCCGACGGCCTCGGCGTCGATGTCGCTGCCCACCACCTCGGACACCGCGGCCATGACCTCCCACACGGATGCCCCGATCCCGCGGCCCACGTTGAACACCGCCGCGGCATCGCCGCTCTCGCACATCTGGGCCGCCGCGACGTGCGCGGAGGCCAGGTCCACCACGTGGATGTAGTCGCGGATGCAGGAGCCGTCCGGCGTCGGGTAGTCGGTCCCGAACACCTGCGGCCGATCCCCTCGATCGAGCGCGTCGAAGACCATCGGGATGAGGTTGTTGGCACTGGTGTCGCCGAGATCGGGTGAACCGGCGCCGGCCACATTGAAGTAGCGCAGGCTCACCCACGACAGCCCGCGCGCGCGGGCCTCGTCGCGCACCATCCACTCCCCGATGAGCTTCGTCTCGCCGTACGGCGACAGCGGGGCGCACGGGGTGTCCTCGGAGATCGGCGACCACGCGGGGTCGCCGTAGACAGCCGCGGAGGACGAGTAGACGAGGCTGCCGACACCCGCCTGCGACATCGCCTCGAGCAGCGACACCATTCCGCCGACGTTCTCCCGGAAGTACAGCAGCGGCTGCTCGACCGACTCTCCGACCGCCTTCTTCGCCGCGAGGTGGATGACACCGGAGACGTCGTACGACGTGAGCGCCGCGCGCACGGCGTCGGTGTCGAGGACCGAGGCCTCGACGAACGCGGCTCCCTCGGGGACC
>CAIVWG010000123.1 GCA_903909555.1 uncultured bacterium
GCGCCGACTCCGGACGCATCTCGAGCGAGTCCCTCGTCGTGCAAGGCACGGCGGCGACGAAGGAGACGCGGCGCTACACGTACGACTCCGCAGGCCGACTCACCAGCGCCCTGATCCTCTCCGACGGGACGCGACCATCCTTCGACTATGGGTTCGGTGCCCCGTCACCCACCTGTGCCACCTCGTACCAGGCGGGCAAGGACAACCTGCGCACGAGCGGTGCGCGCGACGGTGCCGCGTACTCCACCTGCTACGACGCCTCGGGAAGGCTGACCGCCACCACCGACCCGGCGCTCGGTGGAGAAGCCAAGGTCACCTACGACGCCCGCGGGCGCGTCACGAACATCTCCGGCGCCCGGGCCCTGGCGATGTCCTGGGCCGCGGGCACGACGGTCGCGCGCATCGACGAGACGCGTGCCGACGGCTTCGTGCGGACGACGTTCGACACCTATGACGGCGGCGTCCTCGACAAGACGGTCACCACCAACGACGGTGCGTCGACCGTGCGCTACGCGGGACCGTTCCTTCTCCGCGTCGCCGACGGCGAGGTCACCGGCGTGGCGGCTACCCAGTTCGCCCTCGCGGGCGGTGCCACCGTCGTCGCCGAGGCCGGGGAGCAGGCCCAACTCACGATTCCCGGCGCCGACGGCTCCGCGCTCCTCACGGTCGCGGTGCCCTCCCTCGGCGCCGGCACACCGGCCCCGACCGGGCTGGCGCCGCGCTTCGGGCCCTACGGCGAGCCACTGACGACGCCCACGTCGACCAGTCCCATCCCTGACTACTCGTGGCGCGCCTCGTCCCGGCAGGAGACCCTGCCCGGCGAGAGCAGCATCACGCTCCTGGGCGCGCGCCCCTACCACCCCTGGCTGGGGATCTTCCTCGCCCCGGACCCGGTCGTCGACGCGGGCAACAACATGTACGGCTACACCCACGGCGACCCCATCAACCAGCGCGACTCCACGGGCAACGACTCCGAGACCCTCGACTGGATCGCCCGCGGCCTCGGGATTGCCGGCCTGCTGGTCGGCCTGGGCGGCGGATACCAGGCGTTCAAGCTCTCGAAGGCTCCCGGCCTCCTCGCCGGAATGAAGATGGGCAACGTCGCCCGATGGACGGGTCTTGCCGGGGCCGTCCTCGGGACTGCGTCCACCGGGGTGCAGATCGCCGCCATGGCGACGCAGAGCGGATCGATCACCGCCGACCAGTGGGTCGTCGCCATCGGCAGCGGCATGGGGGCGCTGGCGTGCGTGGGGGCCACGGTGCAGGGGTTCAAGATCTACCGGAGCGAAGCGCGACAGTACGCCGCCCGCCTCCGAGCCAAGGAGAATGCTCGTGCCCAGTACGAGGCCTACGGCACGGACCCCAGCCTCCTCAAGTCGCTGATGGACCGGTGGGATCCCAGCACCATGACGGGCTCGCAGGCGGCGGGTTTGGTGCCGAGACAGCTCCAGCGGATGAGCAGCGTGATCTTTTCTGGCCAGGTGCCCACCTCGGGTGGCCCCTTCAGGGTCAAGGGATACCTGCAGGGGGACTTCGGTCGCGAGATTCAGTTCGGTGCCCGTGGCCAGATGCCGACGTCCCTCGGGGTCATCGGGGAGATGCGGGCGAGCCTGGAGATCGACCCCCGATAGGGGGTGGTTCGGGGTGCATCGGGGACCCCCGCACCCCTAGGCTCGGGACACGGTCCGCAATAGATCGCGGTGGATCACGGGATCCCCGGAGATATCGCACGAGACAAGGAGGCCCTCATGGGGCGTCGGCATTGGGGAATGGCCGCGGGCATCACCGCGGTCACGGCGGTCACGGCCCTCATGGCGGCGGGTCTTCCCGCGGCCGCGGTGCCCCCGACGGCACAGGCCGAACCGCGCGGCCTCACGGAGGACGTCACCGGACCGGGTCTGTCGCGCCTGGTGATCGGCGAGGGCTTCCTGCAGCGCATGAACGATCTCGGCGTGCGGGTGTCGCCCCTGGGCAGGGCCGACCTCCGCGGCCTGCGCACTTTGGAGATCCCCGTGTCCCGCTCGTTCTCCGATGGCTACCTGCTCGACGGCGGCTTCCGCCTCGAGACCGACACCGGCCGGTTCTCCTGCCCGACGCTGAGCGTCTACCCCAGCGGAGGCCTGGTGTTCTGCATCCGCGAGACCGGTGCGTCGCTGCGCCTGTTCTCCCTGGCCGGCGAGCCCGAGTCGACGTACGCCGACCGCTACTACTCCGACGCCCCGCGTGCCGCTGCCCCCGTGAGCAGCATGGTCAGCACCATCAATGACGCGCTGGGTGTGGCCCTGCTCGCCGACACGACGGACATTGGGACGCTGGAGACGGTGCGCAAGCGCCCCCTCCTCAAGGCCTCCTACGACCGGCGCACCAGCTGCGAGATCGACAACTGGGCGGGCGACAACTCGATCAACCGTGGATGGGCCCTCCAGGCGATGGTCAACCAGATCCCCCAGAACGTCACCGTGAGCCAGCTGAATGTCGCCAAGGGCAAGGCCGTGCTCTCCACTCCGGATCCGGCGCCGATCAACATCGGCCAGCGCACGCCCAACATGGAGGGCATCCGGGTCACGGAGAGCAAGAAGATCGTGCGCGGCAGCCAGTACGACACCGACCACTACTACTCCGGCTACAGCTACTCCTGCGCGACCAACGCGCCGTTCATCGTCGGCCCGGGCCCGATCAACGATCCGCGGGTGAGGACCTGGAACTACGACGGCCAGGTCAGGACGCCGAGCAACTCCGGCAATGCCCAGCCGCAGTGGTGGGGGCATCCGCGTCAGACCGACTACGACGGACCGACCGGCTGGTACACCTGGACCTGCAGGGGCACTCCGAACGGCAAGTCCGGCAGCCAAAGCGACACGTTCTGGGGCAAGGTCAACAAGGGCACCGGCTTTGTAGGCGACGGCGGTGACACGCGCGTGCCCAATGCCGGGCGTGCCCCGGGCTGCCAGAACGACGTCATGAAGGACCTCCTGCTCACCACGCGCTACTCGATCTCCAAGCGCGGCGGCCTCGAGGCGCGTTCCGACCAGGGCACGTACCCGCGCTCCTGCTCGGTCGTGGGTGCTGCTCCGGTGGGCTGCTGGCAGGAGATCTACTCCGGCGGATGGCTGCGCGCCTGGGCCTTCCAGTACAAGGTCTTCGCCAGCGCCCTGCGCTCGGAGGTCACCTCGGTGACGCGCATGGAGATCCCGGCCGGCTACGAGGTGCCCGAGGACCCGACGATGAAGACCGCGCCGATCTCCTGGCGCGTCGTCGACGCCAGCATCAACGACGGCGCGGGCACCTGGCCGAGCTTTACCTCCGAAGGGACGAAGTACGACTTCGCAGGCGCGGCTTTCACCCAGCGCTATGACCAGCAGGACTTCTCGAAGCCGTCCCCCTACACGGTGCCGGGTGCCGGGGGCACCTTCACCCTGTCCGGCTGGGGCGACCCGCAGGGGCCGCAGTCGATGACCTTCTTCCTCGTGGGCGACTCCAACGGCACCTGGACCTGGCCGACCAACGCCAAGGACGAGCCGCTCGAGCGGCCGCGGCTCAAGGTGACGCTGAGATTCACCGTGAGCAACTTCGACGACAAGGGCTCCTGCCAGGACAAGATCTACGGGGACTCGTCGACCACCGCCACTGATAGCGATGACAAGACCGGCCGGCATTGCATCGAGGGCGTCGTCCCCACGCTGTGGCCGCTGCCGGACGACACCAAGAACTACTGGCGGCGCATCCACGACGCGGTGACCAAGGAGGGCAAGCCCACGGCCCCCAACATCGAGGCCAAGGTTGCCGTCGTGCCGTCGACATGCTGGTCGGACACGACGTTCAAGTACGACGACCAGTCGAACTACAGCTCGGTCCCGGATGTCGGAGCTGACTTCACCTGGAAGCTCTACCTCGCGGGTGCCTTCAACAACTACTCGGGAACGGGCTGCAAGTAGCAGCCGGTCCCAGGTCGTCGGGGGCGATCGTGGATCGAGGGGAGATGCGATGAGCCCTGTTAGTCGTGCGTGGATGCCCATCGTCTCGGGCACCGCGGCGCTCACCCTGCTCGCGTCGGCGCTGGCCAGCGTGCCGGCGGCCGCCGAGGACTCCCCGCCGTCCGAGGAGGCGCGGGCATCGGTGCCCGACGGGATCGAGCCGGCAGGCATCGAGACCGTGGGCCCCGTCCCCGTCGCCCCCGCGGCACAGGGGCAGCGCTGGCCGAGCGCGCCGCAGGGCATCGTCGTGCTCCCGCGCGGCTCGGTGGCCTCAGGCGACCAGCCGTGGCTGCACCAGCCTCGCTTCGCCGACATCGACCGGGTGGAGGCGCGCGTCTACGACATCACCTCCGGCCGTGGAGACGCCGAGATCGTCGCCCGGGGCGCGTTCGAGCAGGGCTGGTGGCGCGTGCCCGCGCTCCTGGGCGCGGGACGCTCCTACGGGGTGCAGGTCGAGAAGCGCGACGCGAACGGCCGGCCCACGGGAGCGTGGCAGGTCATCGGCACCTTCAACGTGAGCGCGCCCGGCGCCGACGTCGGACCGTCGCGTGCGCTCGGGGACGTCTCGGTCTCGGAGGTGACCGGACAGGCCGCGTGGGCGTGGCAGTCGGAGTCCTTGGCCGGGCCGGCCGGTGGCGTGCGGGTCGGACTGTCGTGGCGCAGCGGGCAGCCAGCCTCTCCCGGCCTGCCCGAAGGCTGGCGCGTCAGCGTCGTGAGCGGCTCACCGTGGGCGGGGCTCACCGAAGGTGGCGTCCGGACCTCGGCGGTCGTGGAGCCGGAGGTGCCCGCGGTGAGCCGCGAAGGCCTCGTGCGCCGCGTGACCCTGGACTATCCCACCGCCGCGCTCGCGGAAGCCGACGTGGTCGTCGTGGAGCAGCGCGACAAGTCCGGTGCGTGGCGGGCGGTGCGCCGCATCGACGCCGCGAAGCTCCTCGACCCTGGTGCGACCTCCGACATCGATGTCACCGTGCCCGCCTCGACGAGGCCGGTACGCGTGGGTGTCCAGGCCGACGGCGTCACGGTCTACTCTCCGTCAGCCATCGGCCTTCCGGCGAGGGATCCATCCGGCAGTGCGCCCATCGACGGCGCCGGGCGCAACTCGCTCATCACCGCGGGATCGCTCCCCGAGATCGTCACCCTCACCGGCTGGGACGGCTCCCTCGCGACCTACGTCCGCAACCCCCTCGGCGTGTACGAGATGGCCGCGGGCAATGCCGTCGCGGGATTTGCCAACGCGCTCACCCGCGTCGGCCCGGGGCAGTGGGAGTTCACCGACGCCGAGGGAGTGACCACGCGCTTCAGCGACGGTCACGCCGTGAGCGTCGAGGCCCGCGGCATGAAGGCAGCCACGATGGTGTGGGACGCCGAAGGCCGCCTGGTCCGCGTGGTCAACGAGATCGGCCGCACGATCGACCTCGGCTACGCAGGCTCGGCATCGTGCGCGAACTGGAGCTCGTACGGCTTCGCCAGCGCACCCGACGGGAGCCTGTGCTCTATCGGCTACCCCGGCGGTGTCCGCACCGATGTCGGATACGTCGGCGGCGTCCAGGGCGGCCCGCAGATCGCCCTGGTGAAGGCCCCCGGCAACGTGGGCACGGCCCTCGGCTGGGACTCCCGGGGCCGCCTGGTCGCGACGAGGTCCTCGCTGGCCTCGCGCGTCGCCGCGACGGTCGATCCTGCCGCCGCTGCCGCCACCGCGATCATCGAGTACGACGCCCGGGGCCGCGTCGCGACGTTCACCGATCCTGCTCCGGCTCCCGCCGCGGCGAGCGCATCTCAGACGCTGGCCTATCCGAGCCCGTCCCTCGCCGAGGTCAAGGCCTACCTCGCAGCTCCGGGCCCGACCACGGCCGCCACCTCGGTCGCCAGGGTCACTGACGCTGGCAACTATCGGCTGTCCACCACCGACTACCTCGACCCCGTCACGTGGCGCACGGTCGCGCGGCGCGATGCATCCGGCCGCATGACGACCGTCGATCCTGCGGCCGATGGACGGATCGAGTGGTCGGTCTCGGCCGACGGGCTGGCCACGCGCTACGAGTACAACGACCTGGGCGCCGTCATCGAGACCAAGGGTCCCTTCACCGGCAGCGGGCCGACGCGCGCGGCGGGCAACGGTCCCGTCATGAGCACGGTGTACGACGCCGCGATCGACGGAACCAAGGCCACGCCGTGGACAGGCCTGCGAGCCCAGGTGTATCCCCTCCCGCAGTTCGCGGGCTCCGCCGCCGCGGAGTACTGGGAGGCCGACCGCGGGCGCGGCGGCCTGTCCTACTCGTGGAAGGGCCGCGATCCCGCGTCGTTCTCCGCTCAGGCCAGCGGGGTGTGGACTCCGGCCGACGCCCAGGATCGCCGTGGGGCCGAGCAGGGCTGGGCCTTCCGTGTTGCTGCGTCGAGCGATGCCGATGTCAGCCTCATTGTGGCGGGCAAGCCGTGCGTCCTCATCCAGGGCGCCTGCGAGATCAAGGGCCTGCCCTCCGGCCCCAAGGACGTGGTGGTCCAGGTGACGCGCGCGTCCGGGGACGGCTTCTTCGGCGTGCAGGCGGCGCCCGTGGGCGAGCAAGTCGCCACGATCCCGATGGACGAGGTGGGTCCGGGCTATCTCCTCAGCACGCAGGCGCAGTCCAACGACGTGCTCCCGGGCTCGAGCGACGGAGCCCGCACGATCACCGCCTA
>CAIVWG010000124.1 GCA_903909555.1 uncultured bacterium
GCCCTCTTCGAGATCATCGGCCGCGGTGAATTCGACATGTTCGAATGGGGCTGGGTCGTCGAGCCGGATCCGGACTACCAGCTGTCGACATTCACCTGCGCCAAGCGCTCCTACCAGGACGGCGACACCATCTACGCCGATCTCTCCGACTCGTTCTACTGCAATGAGGAGTACGACAAGCTCTACGAGCAGCAGTCGATCGAGACCGACCAGGCGAAGCGCGCCGCGATCGTCAAGCAGATGCAGAAGATCCTGTACGACGACGTCGCGTACGTCGTGACGTGGTACTACGACAACCTCGAGGCCTACCGCTCCGACCGCTTCGAGGGATTCGTGGGCCAGCCCGAGGGCAGCGGGTCGCTCCTCTTCCAGTACGGGACCTACTCCTACGACAAGGTGGCGCCCGTGGGGGCCGCGACCGGGGATGCGACCGCGGAGCCGACCGCGGCTCCGAGCGGGGACGCGACCGCCGCCCCGGGCGACAGTGCCTCCGCTTCCGCCGACTCGTCGTCGGGTGACTCCGCGGCGGCCGAGACCGGCTCAGGAAGCTCGAGCACCGGCCTCATCATCGGCCTCGTGGCCGCAGCCCTCGTGATCGTGGTCCTCGTCGTCGTCATCATCCGGATGCGCTCGAAGTCCACGGCCGACCAGCGGGAGTGAGTCCGATCGCGTGAGCCTGCTCCAGGAAGTCGCCGTCGGGGAGCCTGATCCGATCCGCACGCCCCGCGTCTCCGGATCCACGCTCCGCATCATCGGGGGGAAGTTCCTGCGCGCGTTCCTCACGCTCGCGTTCGTCGTCGTCTTCAACTTCTTCCTCTTCCGGCTGCTGCCCGGCGACCCCATCGGCCTCTACACCCGTGGACGCAACCAGGACGCCGAGCAACTCGCCGAGCTGAGGCGCGAGCTCAACAAGCCGATCCTGGAGCAGTTCCTCGTCTACGTGCGCAACCCGTTCGACCCGGGCATCGACTCCACCCGCTTCTCCCGCCCGGTCTGGGAGATGATCGGCGAGCGCGTGTGGCCGACCCTGCTGCTCCTGGGCACCGCCATCGTGCTCGCGTCGATCATCGGCATCTGGATCGGGATCCGTGCCGGGTGGAAGCCGGGAAGCCGCTTCGACAAGGTCTCCACGGGGACGACCCTCACGCTGTACTCGATGCCGGAGTTCTGGCTGGGGATGATGCTCCTCATCGTCTTCTCGGTGGGTGCGTTCGGGATCCCCGGGATGTTCCCCGTCGGCGGCATCGTGACGCCCGGCGTCGACACGTCCACCCCGCTGGGGTGGCTCAACGTCCTGTGGCACATGGTCCTGCCCTGCACCACGCTCACGCTCATCTACCTTGCCGACTACTCCCTCGTCATGCGCGCGTCGCTCATCGACGAACGCAAGCAGGAGTACCTCACCCTGGCCCGGGCTAAGGGCCTGCGCGACGCCATGGTCCGGCAGAAGCATGCGGTGCCGAACGCACTGCTCCCCACGATCACGCTCATCTTCCTGTCGCTCGGCTTCGTCGTCACGGGGGCGATCACGGTCGAGACGGTCTTCTCGTGGCCTGGTCTCGGCCTGCTCACCTACGAGGCGCTGCGGGGACCGGACATCCCGCTGCTCCAGGCGATCTTCCTGCTCTTCTCGATCGCGGTCATCGGGGCCAACCTCATCGCCGAGTTGCTCTACGTCGTCATCGACCCCCGGGTGCGGGGGTGAGGTCGTCGTGAGCGTCACCACGCAGCGGCGCAAGGCCGCCTTCGGCCGGTTCTGGGCGGCCTACCGCAAGGACCGGGCCGGGATGACCGGCCTCATCGTGCTCACATTCTTCGTGCTCGTCGCGATCCTCGCCCCGATCCTCATCCCCGACGACGCCCTCGACGTGACGAAGGCCGAGGGCGACCGCTTCGACGGTCCCTCGCTGGGGTATCCCCTGGGCACCGACGACTCCGGGCGGTCCATGCTGCTGCTCCTGGCCTACGGCACCCGCATCTCTCTCACCGTCGGCCTTGCGGCCACCCTCGTCGCGATGATCATCGGGACCGCGGTGGGGATCATGGCCGGTCACTTCCGAGGGCCCGGCAGCCATGTCCTCGTCGGCGTCACGGACTGGTTCCTCGTCATCCCGTTCCTGCCCCTGGCGATCGTGCTCGCGACAGTCCTGGGGCCGAGCACGCTCAACCTCATCATCGTCATCGGCATCACGTCATGGGCAGGCACCGCGCGCCTCATCCGGGCGCAGACGCTGTCGATCGAGGGGCGTCCGTACATCGAGCGCTCCAAGGCGCTGGGCGCGGGCAACTGGCACCAGATGACCCGACACGTGCTGCCCAATGTCTTCCCGCTCGTGCTCGCCAACACCACCCTCACCGTGGCCATCGTCATCCTGTCCGAGACGACCCTGTCCTTCCTCGGCCTCGGGGACCCGCTGGCGCCGTCGTGGGGGGCGATCCTGGACCGGGCCTTCTCCTCCGGAGCGGTGAGCCGCGGCGCCTGGTGGTTCGTCCTGCCCCCCGGCATCTGCGTGGTCCTCGTCGTCCTCGCGTTCACGCTCGTCGGGCGCGCGTTGGAGCGCATCCTCGACCCGCGGGGCACGACAGCATGAGAATGAGCCCCGCATGAGCCTGCTGGAGTTCCGAGACGTCACCGTCGACTACGACTCGGCGGCCGGGGCGATCCCGGCGGTGCGGGGCGTGTCCGTGGCCGTGGCGCGGGGTGAGGTCCTCGGGATCGCCGGGGAGTCCGGATGCGGCAAATCCACGCTGGCCGCCACGGTGCTGCGACTCCTCCCCTCCAGCGCCGCCGTGGGCGGCGAGGTGCTGCTCGACGGCGACGACGTACTCGCGATGTCGTGGGGCCGGCTGCGGGCGGTCCGGTGGGCGGAGGCCGCGATCGTCTTCCAGGGAGCGCTGCACGCCCTCAACCCGGTGCAGTCGATCGGGGATCAGATCGCCGAGCCGATCCGCCTCCACAAGACCGCGTCGGACGTCGACGCGCGCGTGGCGGAGCTGCTACAGCAGGTCGGGATGCCCGCGTCGCGGGCCAAGGCGTACCCGCACCAGCTGTCCGGGGGCCAGCGCCAGCGCGTCATGATCGCCATGGCACTGGCCTGCGCACCCGACCTCATCATCGCCGACGAGCCCACGACGGCCCTCGATGTCATGGTCCAGGCGCAGGTTCTCGACCTCCTCACCGGTCTCGTGCGCGACCTCGGCATGGGCATGGTGCTCATCTCGCACGACCTGGGCGTCCTCGGGACAACCTGCGACCGGATCGCCGTGATGTTCGCCGGGCAGATCGTCGAGACCGGTCCCGGACTGGAGATCTTCGACCAGCCTCGCCA
>CAIVWG010000125.1 GCA_903909555.1 uncultured bacterium
CGCCTTGGTGAGCATCGTGACGCCGCCCTTCGAGGCGTTGTAGTGGGGCTGGCAATTGCCGGACGACGAGACCACGACCTCGGACTCGACCGTGGCCAGATTGACCATGGCCCCACCCGAGGGCATGACCCGGGCGGCGATCTGGGCGGTGATGAACTGGCCCTTGAGGTTGACGTCGACGACGAGATCCCACTCCTCGTCGGTGAGATCCTCGAGGCAGGTCATCGTCACGAGGCCGGCGTTGTTGACGAGGAGGTCCAGGCCTCCGAGCTCCGCGACGGTGCGATCGACCGCCGCCTGGATCTGCTCGCGCGAGCGGACATCCGCCACGCACGCGATGGCCGTGCCCCCGGCCGCCGCGACCAGGGCGACGGTCTCCTCGGCACCCTCGAGTCGCAGGTCGACGCACGACACGCTCGCGCCGTCGGCGGCGAGTTGCAGGGCAATGCCCCGGCCGATGCCGGACCCGGCCCCGGTGATGAGGGCGACCTTGCCTTCGTGGCTGATGATCATGCGGACTCGACTCTCCTTGATAGTGGGGGACTGGTCGGTAGGGAGGAACTGGTCGGTTGGGAACGTGATTCGCGCACGATGTCGACGAACCAGGGGAAGATGGGGTCGACGCCCGCGTGCATCTCCGGATGCCACTGGACGCCGTACACCGAGCGCCCGGGCATCTCGATCGCCTCCACGGTGCCGTCCGAGGCGCGCCCGACGACGCGGAGCCCGCGGCCCGGCTTGTCGACCGCCTGGTGGTGGTAGCTGTTGACGGACAGCGTGTACGTCTCGTCGAGGCAGAAGCGCAGGGCGCCCACGAGTTCGGCATCGGCCTCGAGTGTCACGCTGTGACGCACGATGCTCGGATGGTCGGCACCCCACGCGTGCGAGAAACCGTCGACCTCCTCCAGGTGCGCGACGAGCGTGCCGCCCAGGGCGACGTTGAGCATCTGGCACCCGCGGCAGATCGCCAGGATCGGGATCTCGCGCTCGAGCGCCGCCTCCACGAGGGCCTGCTCGAAGTCGTCCCGCTCGGGATCGTGGCGCGTGTCGTGCATGGTCTCGATGCCGCCGTAGCGCGCGGGAAGGACGTCTTCGCCCCCCGACATGAGAATCCCGTCGAGTCGCGCCACGAGGTCCTCGACCGGGGCGTCGCGCGTGAGCAGGACGGGGATCGCGCCCGAGGCGGCCAGGGCGGTCGAGTAGACGGTGAAGACGCCCTCGAGGAGCAGGTGCTCCAGGCCGGCGGGAACGCCGACGAGCATCTCGACGGGCACCCCGCGCGTGGTGATCCCGATGAGGGGGCGGTCCGCGATCACGGCGCCCACGTCCCGTCCACGATGGCGTGCATGTCGGTGCGGGTGTCCACGATGTGGGCCGTCAGGGCCGTGGCGGCGGCCTCGCCGTCCCGGTCGGCCACCGCCTCGCGGATCTCACGGTGCTGTCGGCGGGTCACCTCGATCGTCTCCAGGTAGGGAATGCGGTCGGTGAGGATGAAGAGCTCCGAGCGCGTTTCCCTCACGGCACGCACCAGACGCACGTTGCCGGACGCCTCGGCGAGGCTCATGTGGAACATCGAGTCCGCTTGGCGGAACACCTGGCGCCGCAGGGCGGCTTCCAGGCTGGCTGACGGGAGCGCGTCGATAGCCTCGAGCATCGTGGCGAGGTCTGCCTCGCTCCGGCGTTCGGCCGCGAGGAGCGCCACCTGCCGCTCGATGCCGAGCCGGAATTCCAGGACGGCGTCGAGATCGGCCAGCGACCCGCGTAGCCGCTCGACCCAGAACTCATCGGCGGTCTCAGGCTCGCGGACGAAACTTCCCCCCTGCGCGCCGCGGCGCGTCTCGATGTAGCCCTCGAACTCCAGCACGGCGAGGGCCTCCTGCACCGACTGCCGGCTGATGGACAGGTGAGCGGCGAGGTCACGCTGCGACGGCAGCCTGCTGCCCACGGGGATCTCGCCACTGCGAATGCGCTGGCGCAGGTGCGTGGCGAGTTCCTCGCTCGTCCGTGTGGGGGCGACCCGGATTGGCTGCATTGGACTGAACAATGGACCATTGCGAGGCACAGGTCAATCACTTTCGCCGGATTCGCCCTCCGGCACTGTCCCGAGATCGACGGGGCCGAGAGGCCGAGATCGACAGGGCCGAGAGGCCGAAATCGACAGGGCCGCCGAGGGGCCTTCTGGGGAAGCCCTTGTCCTCGTTTGATCAAGAGTCGGTAACCTCGAGGTGCAGGTCGGGGCATGTCGTCCCCCCCGTCGACGGCCCCGGCCTGCCCTAGGCTGCTGCCATGGCTTCCCCCACGGCGGCCCCCGGGATGACGGTGCGGCAGCGCCTGCGGGCGCTGCGCCCGGGCTGGCTGGAGCGGTGGTCCACTGAGAGCCCCTCCCAGGCCGGGGTCATCGCGGCGGCCTGGAGCGTGGCGGGCTCGCTCTCCCGGGGCCTGCTCCCCCGGTCCCCGGTGGACCAGGCGATCGTGACCGGCAGCGTGGCCGCCATCAACTACCAGCTCACCGCCACCACGTGGAGTTCCCTCGAGGCCCTCGCCGCCCTACCGGGACGCCGACCGGGCACGCTCGCCCGGATGCTCGTGGCCTCGGGCGCCGTCGCCGGCGGCTACGCCACCGCGTTCGCGACCGCACGGGCCAGCCAGGAGAACTTCGTCGCGGCCACGGGCTACGCCGCCGGGCGTCAACTCGCCTTCGCCGGCATCTCCGGCGGGGCGGCGACGCTGTGGGATGAGCTGCTCCACCGGCGGCTGCACCTCAAGCCCGGTCTCGACACCACCCTGCTGCCCAACGTCGCCACCGGAGCGGCGATCGCGGCGGGCAACGTCTACTTCGCGATCCGACGGGCCCACAAGTACGGCACCGTCGAAGGTCAGGGCCGTCGCGTCGAGGGAGTGAACGCGAAGTCCCTGGCGACGGCGACCGGGGTGGGCGCGGTGACCGCTCTCGGGCTGGGCACCCTCGTCGTCACCGAGCAACTCGCCGCGCACGGGCTCGAGGCGCTCCTCGGCAAGATCGTCCGCCGGGATCCGGGCGCCCTGGGATCGTTCCTGGCGCACGGGGCGATCCTCGGTGCCATGGGCGCCGCGGGCACCTACGCCATTCGCACCGTCACCCAGCGACTGGAGCACAAGGACGACATCGTGGAGCCGGCGTACCCGGAGCCGCCCTCGAATCCCTTCGTCTCCGCCGGGCCCCGCAGCGACATGCCCTTCGACTCCATCGGCAAGGAGGGGCGTCGATTCGTGCTCATGGCGCTCACCCCGCAGGAGATCACGTCGGTCATGGGCGAGGCGGCGGTCGATCCCGTGCGCGTCGTCGCCGGCTATGAGAGTGCCGCGGACCTGCGGGAGAGGGCGGCGCTCGGTCTGCGAGACCTCGAGGCCTGCGGCGGATTCGAGCGTTCCATCATCTGCGTGGCGAGCCCCACGGGCGTGGGCTACGTCAACTACACGATCATCGAGGCCCTGGAGTACCTCACGCGGGGCAACTGCGCGACCATCGTGCCCCAGTACGCCCTCGTCCCGTCCGCGCTCGCAATGACCAAGACGCACGACGGCGTGATGCTCACGCAGATGATCCTCGAGGGCATTCGCGAGCGCCTGGAGCGGATCCCTCCGGAGCGGCGGCCGCGCGTCGTGCTCATGGGAGAGAGCCTCGGGGCGAATGTCGCGCTGGACGTGTCGACGATCCCGGGACCGTTCGTCGGGATCCCCGCGCTGCAGCACCTCGGAGTCTCCGGCGGGGCGTACTTCGGGGTGCCGTTCCGCACGGAGTTCTGGCGCCGCTGGCGTGACAATCCCGAGGCGATGGACCCCGAGCATGACGTGCTCCTCGTCCACGAGCCCGCCGAGGCGCCGCCGCTACCGCAGGGCCACATGCGCCACCTGATGATGGTCCATCACGACGATCCGGTGAATAAGTACGCCTACTCCATGGTGCTGCAGCCCCCGTGGTGGATGGGCCCGCCGCTCACGCGGCCCCCCGGCGTCCCCCGCGCGTCGCGCTTCCGGCCGTTCACGACGTTCATCATCGCCACGATCGACCTCAAGAACGGCATGAACTCCAAGCCGGGCACCTTCATCCGCCGCGGCCACGACTACCGCATCGACGCCCGGCTGGGTCTCGAGCGCGCCTTCGGGCTGTCCTGCACGGACGAGCAGGCGATCGCCATCGAGGAGGCGCTGCGCGAGCGCGAAACGGAGTGGGCCGCCCGTCGCATGATCGCGCGCAAGATGGCGCGGGCACGCCGTTCCATCCAGGCCACCCTCGAGAAGTGGGGATCGCCTCAGATCGACGTCGCCGACATCGATC
>CAIVWG010000126.1 GCA_903909555.1 uncultured bacterium
AGTAGCCGTGGATGCGCCGCGCAGCAGGCGTGTATGCCTCGATGCGGTGCTCCATGCCGAACAGGCGCTCCATCCGGTCGCGATTCCAGATGAGCGAGTCGAACGGCGACAGCAGGGTGGTGCGCGACCGCGGGCGGACCGGCGTTCCCAGCCAGTCCAGGGCCACGGGCGACGCCCACGCCCGCTGCTCCCAGCCCTGGACGCTCACCTCCACGAGGTCCGTCTCGTGGACGTGGGCCAGCGCCTGCGTGATGCCCAGACGGTGGATGTCGGCGATGTCGGCCGCGGTGCCCACGCCGACGGAGTGTCCGCCGAGTTCAACGAGCCTGCGCAGGCACTCGGCATCGTCAGGTCCGTGCACACCCTCGTCATCCACCCAGCCACGCCGATCCATCAACTCCCGGGGGACCACGCGATCGGGTAGGTCGTAGACGCGTCGCCATCCGCTGCGTCGTGCGACCACGACCTCGCCGATGTCGAGGAGCCACTCCATCGCGATCTTCGCCTCCGACCAGTCCCACCAGTACCCGCTCTTCTTGGCGCCCCCGAGGTCCTTCGTCGTGAGCGGTCCCTCCGCACGCAGCCGGGCCAGGATCCCCTCGAGGGCCGAGGACGGAACGCCGTGCCAGCGCTGACCGCGGCGCGCGTAGTGACGCCGACGGAACGCGAACCACGGCCACTCCGACATCGGCAGGAGGCACGCGGCGTGCGACCAGTACTCGAAGGCCGTCTCGCCACTCCAATACGCCGTCTCGACCGCGGACCGGCCGATCGCACCGTGCCGGGCGTACGCCACGAGTTCATGCGATCGCGCGAGGACCGAGATGGTGTCGAGTTGGACGGCGCCGAGGTGCTCGAGCATGCCGATGACCGCGCGCTCGCGCGCGGCCGCGGACTTCGGCACAGGCCTGGCGCCCAGGAGTCCCTGGGCCCACAGCGCCGCCCGCCGGGCGTCGTCCGCCGACAGCTCGATCACGGCAGCAGGGCGCCCACAGACACGAGGTCCTCGGGAAGGAGATCCGCGGTCCACGCGTCACGCCGCTCCCCGCGCTGGACGACATAGCGTCGCGAGGCATCGCGGTGCACATGGAAGCCGACCTTCTCGACCATGCGGCGGGACCCTTCGTTGCCCACCAGGGCGTTCCAAGTGACGACCTCGCATCCGCCGTCGCGGAATGCCCAGTCGCAAGCCAGCCAGAGGGCCAGGGTTCCCACGCCGCGACCGCGGGCCCACGGGGCGACGAAGTAGCCCACGTCGGCGCGGCCATCGACTACCCGCAGTCCGAAGTTGCCGGCGAAACGACCGTCGACGTCAATCGCCCACCTCGGCCACTCACCATCGACGGCCGATCCGATCGTGCGCGCCAGGTACTCATCGGCATGCTCAGGCTCATAGGGATGCGGCACCGTCGTCCACGTCCACGTCGCTTCGTCGCGGCACGCCTCCACGATGTCGTCGCGATCATCGAGGCGATGCGGGCGCAGCGTGACAGGGCCTGCCGTGAGGACGGGAGGGACCCGCGCGTCGACCACAGTCAGTCCGGGACGATGTTGACGAGCTTGGGTGCGCGTACGACGACCGTCTTGATGCCCTTGCCGTCGAGTGCGCGAACGACGGCATC
>CAIVWG010000127.1 GCA_903909555.1 uncultured bacterium
CGCCGACCTCGACCGCGACCCCTCGCAGGTGGCGGCGATGTTCGACGGGGTGGCGCGCCGCTACGACCTCACGAACGACGTCCTGGCCCTCGGCCAGACCCGGCTGTGGCGGAGGGCCGCCGTCAACGCCCTCCGGCCGGCCCCGGGCGAGCGGATCGTGGACCTCGCCGCCGGCACCGGCACGTCGAGCGTCCCCCTGGCCGCCGCGGGGGCGTTCGTGATCCCCTTCGACTTCTCCCTCGGGATGCTCGCGGTGGGCCGGGAGCGCCAGCCGGGCCTCCCCTTCGTGGCGGGTGACGCCCTGCACCTCCCGTTCGCCGACCGCAGCCTCGACGCCATCACCATCTCCTTCGGCCTCCGCAATACGGCCGACCCGCTGGCGGCCCTGGTCGAGATGAGGCGGGTGGTGAGGCCCGGCGGCCGGCTCGTCGTCTGTGAGTTCTCTCACCCCGCCTGGGCGCCGTTCCGTGCCGCCTACTCCCGCTATCTCATGGGAGCCCTGCCCGGGGTGGCCCTGCGACTGTCGAGCAACCCGGACGCCTACGTCTACCTCGCCGAATCCATTCGCGCATGGCCCGACCAGGCCGCCCTGGCCGACCTCATCGCGCAGGCCGGGTGGCTGGACGTGGGGTGGCTGAACCTCACCGGCGGCATCGTGGCTCTGCACCGCGCCCACCGGTGACGGCCCCGAATCGCTCGCCCTCCGCCCGCGACTAGACTCCCCGCGAGAGGTGCCGCCCTCGGCGGCGTAGCGCGACGGACCCACGGTGGAGAGGAGCAGGTGTGGAGGCCTACGCACCGATCCTCGCCCTCGGTCTGCTGGCCGGAGCCTTCGCCGTCTTCAGCGTCACGCTGACGACCTTCACGGGTCCCAAGCGCTACAACCGCGCGAAGATGGACGCGTACGAATGCGGCATCGAGCCCAGCCCCCAGCCCATGGGCGGTGGCCGATTCCCGGTGAAGTACTACCTCACGGCCATGATGTTCATCATCTTCGACATCGAGATCGTCTTCCTCTACCCATGGGCGGTCGCCTTCGACCAATTGCCGCTCTTCGCGTTCCTGGCGATGATGCTGTTCCTGTTCAACATCACCGTGCCGTACGTCTACGAGTGGCGTCGCGGCGGACTGGATTGGGACTGATTCATGGGACTTGAAGAGGCACTTCCGTCCGGCGTCCTGCTCACGAGCGTCGAGAAGTTCGCGGGCTATGCCCGCAAGGGCTCGCTCTGGCCGGCCACCTTCGGCCTCGCGTGCTGCGCGATCGAGATGATGGCCGTGGGAGGCCCGCGCTACGACATCGCCCGATTCGGCATGGAGGTCTTCCGCGCCTCTCCTCGCCAGGCCGACCTCATGATCGTGGCCGGGCGCGTGAGCCAGAAGATGGCGCCGGTCCTCCGCCAGATCTACGACCAGATGCCCAATCCCAAGTGGGTGCTCGCCATGGGCGTCTGCGCCTCCAGCGGCGGCATGTTCAACAACTACGCCATCGTCCAGGGCGTCGACCACGTCGTGCCGGTCGACATCTACCTGCCCGGTTGCCCCCCTCGGCCGGAGATGCTCATCGACGCGATCCTCAAGCTGCACGACCAGATCCAGGACATGAAGCTCGGCGTGAACGCCGTTCGCGCTCAGGACGAGGACGAGGTCCTGGCGCTCACCGCGGCCCCGACGCTCGACATGCGGGGCCTGCTGCGATGACAGAGCCGGTATCCCCGCGCGAGGCAGGACTCGAGGTCGCCGCGCACATCACGGGGACGCCTCCGACCACGCTGGAGGTTGTGGGAGTCCGTCACGGTGCTTTCGGTGCGCTCGGCTCCGGCGACACCTCGGGCTTCGGCGGGCTGGTCTCGCCGATCGTCATGCCCGGTCCCACAGCACGTCCCTACGGCGGCTGGTTCGACGACGCCGCGGACGAGATCGCCCTGGCCCTCCCGGACCGGGGGGTGAGCATGGACGCCGCCGTCGAGCGCGTGACGGTGCACTGCGACGAGCTCACGTTCCAGGTGCGCAGGGAGCACCTGGTGGCGTTCATGTCGACGTTGCGCGACGAGCCCGCCCTGCGCTTCGAGATGTGCATGGGCGTGAGCGGGATCCACTTCCCCGATGACCACGGGCGCGAGCTCCACGCGGTCTATCCGCTGCTGTCCATCACCCACAACCGTCGGCTGAGGGTCGAGGTGACCTGTCCGGACACGGATCGGCACATCCCCTCGATCGTGTCGGTGTACCCCACCAATGACTGGCACGAGCGCGAGACCTACGACTTCTTCGGGATCATCTTCGACGGCCATCCCTCGCTCACGCGGATCCAGATGCCCGATGACTGGCCGGGGCACCCCCAGCGCAAGGACTACCCCCTCGGCGGGATCCCCGTGGAGTACAAGGGGGCCGAGGTCCCGCCCCCGGACGAGCGGAGGGCCTACACCTGATGTCGACCGAGAACATCGCCGCGGACGAGGACGTCGTCTTCGAGTCGGCAGACCCGTACGCACCCTCCTACGACACCACGACCGGGACCGTGTTCACGGTCTCCGGTGGCGACTGGGACTCGATCGCTCCGCCCGCGGAGGGCGAGAAGGAGCGCATCGTCGTCAACATGGGCCCCCAGCACCCCTCCACCCACGGAGTGCTGCGGCTCATCCTCGAACTCGACGGCGAGACGGTGACCGAGGCCCGGTGCGGTATCGGCTACCTCCACACGGGCATCGAGAAGAACATGGAGTACCGCACGTGGACGCAGGGCGTCACCTTCGTCACGCGCATGGACTACCTGTCGCCGTTCTTCAACGAGACGGCGTACTGCCTCGGGGTCGAGAAACTGCTCGGCGTGACGGACCAGGTCCCGGAGCGAGCCTCCACCATCCGCGTGATGATGATGGAGCTCAACCGGATCTCGTCGCACCTGGTCGCCCTGGCGACCGGCGGCATGGAGCTCGGTGCCCTGACGGCGATGATCTTCGGCTTCCGCGAGCGCGAACTCATCCTCGACATCTTCGAGATGGTCTCCGGCCTGCGCATGAACAGCGCCTACGTCCGCCCCGGGGGCGTGGCCCAGGACATCACCGACGACCAGGTCGCCCGCATCCGCGAGACTCTTCCGCTGCTGCGCAAGCGGCTGAAGGACACCAGCGACCTGCTCGTGGACAACGCCATCTGGATGGGACGCACGGTCGGCGTGGGCTACCTCGACCTGGCCGGGTGCATGGCGCTGGGCGTCACCGGGCCCATCCTGCGCTCCACCGGCCTTCCGCACGACCTCCGCAAGTCCCAGCCGTACTGCGGCTACGAGAACTACGAGTTCACCGTGCAGACCCAGACGACCTGCGACGCCTACGGGCGCTTCCTCATCCGGGTCGGTGAGATCCAGCAGTCCCTCGGGATCGTCGAGCAGGCGCTGGACCGGCTGCGCCCCGGCCCGGTGATGATCGAGGACAAGAAGATCGCGTGGCCGGCGCGCCTGTCGATCGGCAGCGACGGCCAGGGCAACTCCCCGGAGCACATCAAGGAGATCATGTCGGAGTCGATGGAGGCTCTCATCCATCACTTCAAGCTGGTGACCGAGGGGTTCTCCGTCCCGGCGGGCCAGGTCTACTCCGCCATCGAGTCGCCGCGCGGTGAGCTCGGCGTGCACATTGTGAGCACCGGGGGGACGCGCCCCTACCGGGTCCACTACCGAGACCCCTCGTTCACGAACCTGCAGGCCGTGGCCGCGATGAGCGAGGGCAGCATGATCTCCGACGTCATCGCCGCGGTTGCAAGCATCGACCCGGTCATGGGCGGGGTGGACCGCTGATGGCTCTCGACGAGTCGGTGCGCGCCCAGATGGCGTCGATCGTGGAGCGCTACCCGCGCTCGCGCTCTGCCGTGATGCCCATGCTGCACCTTGCGCAGAGCGCCGAGGGCGAGGTCAGCGACGAGGCCATGCGCGTGATCGCGGACATGCTTGATCTCACGACCGCCGAGGTCACCGCGGTCGCGACGTTCTACACGATGTATAAGCGCCGTCCCGTCGGCAAGCACCTCATCGGTGTCTGCACCAACACGCTGTGCGGACTGCTCGGAGGCGATGCGGTGTACGCCGCCCTCACCGATCGGCTAGGCGTCGGTCACGACGAGACCACCGCGGACGGGATGTTCACGCTCGAGCGCATCGAGTGCCAGGCCGCCTGCACCCACGCCCCCGTCATGACGGTCGACTGGGAGTTCATGGACTGCCAGACGCCGTCGAGCGCGGTGGAGGTCGTCGATCGCCTGGCGCGGGGCGAGACCGTGGTCTCCACGCGGGGCCCGGCGATCCGGGACTTCGAGGCGACCGAGCACACCCTCGCCTTCCCTGACGACGGCCTCGCCGGCCAGGGAGGCGAGGCGGACGACATGATGCTCGCCGGCCTGCGCGTCGCCCATGAACTCGGGATGTCCGCACCGCCCGTTCCCGGACAGGAGTCCTGACATGGCGACACCTCTGACCCCGGTGATCACCGCCCACTGGGACGTGCCCGACCTGTTCACCCTCGACGGCTACCGCCGGACCGGCGGCTACCGAGCGCTGCCGAAGGCGCTGGCCATGGACCCCGACGCGATCATCGGCACCGTCAAGGACACCGGCCTGCGCGGGCGCGGAGGAGCCGGATTCCCCACGGGCCTGAAGTGGAGTTTCGTCCCCCAGGGCGACGGCAAGCCGCACTACCTCGTCGTCAATGCCGATGAGTCCGAGCCGGGTGCCTGCAAGGACGTCCCGATCATGATGGCCAACCCCCACGCGCTGATCGAGGGCGTCATCATCTCCTCTTACGCCATCCGCGCGAACCATGCCTTCATCTACATCCGCGGCGAGGTTCCCCAGGCCATCCGCCGGGTCGCGGCCGCCGTGCGCGAAGCGGAGCAGGCCGGCTACATCGGTACCAACATCCTGGGCAGCGGCTTCGACCTGCGCGTGACGGTCCACTCGGGCGCCGGGGCGTACATCTGCGGCGAGGAGACCGCGCTCCTGGACTCCCTCGAGGGCTTCCGCGGCCAGCCGCGGCTCAAGCCGCCGTTCCCCGCGGTCGCCGGCCTCTACAGCGTCCCGACGGTCGTCAACAACGTCGAGACCATCACGAACATCCCGTGGATCATCAACAACGGCGTCGAGTGGTTCCGGCTCTTCGGCACGGAGAAGTCCCCGGGCTTCAAGGTGTTCGCCGTGTCAGGCCACGTGGTGCGACCGGGCATCTACGAAGCCCCTCTCGGCATCACCATGCGGGAGCTTCTGGAGTACGCCGGCGGCGTACGCGAGGGTGGCCGCGTGAAGTTCTGGATCCCGGGAGGCTCGTCGGTCCCGATGCTCAACGAGGATCACCTGGACACCCCGCTGACCTACGAGGCCATGGCGGAGGCGGGGACGATGCTCGGCACGGGCACGCCCATGGTCTTCGACGACACCATCAGCGTCGTGAAGTCGGTGACGCGCTGGCTGGAGTTCTACAAGCACGAGTCCTGCGGCAAGTGCACCCCGTGCCGGGAGGGCACCTACTGGATCACCGGAATGCTCGAGCGCTTCGAGCAGGGGCATGGTGCCGACGCCGACCTCGACTTGCTCAACGAGGTGTGCGGCCACATCATGGGGCGCTCCTTCTGCGCGCTCGGGGATGCCGCGGCGACGCCGTACCCCGCAGCCGTGCAGCTCTTCCGCGACGAGTTCGTCTCGGCCACGCGGACCCCGGTCGACGAGACGTTCCCCCCGGCCGCCGGATACGTCTTCTCCGCGGTGGGTGCCCGATGACGATCGCGGAGCAGTCTGCGGCGGTGCAGCCCGCGGATGTGGTCACCGTCACCGTCGATGGCATCGACGTACGCGTCCCCAAGGGCATGCTCATCATTCGCGTTGCCGAGCTCATGGGTATCGAGATCCCGCGCTTCTGCGACCACCCCCTGCTCGATCCCGTGGCCGCATGCCGGATGTGCCTGATCGAGATCGAGGGCAACCCCAAGCCGCAGCCGGCCTGCGCGATCGCCGTCGCCGACGGGATGGTGGTGCGCACGCAGCGCACCTCGGAGATGGCCGAGCAGGCGCAGGAGGGAGTGATGGAGTTCCTTCTCCTCAATCACCCCCTCGACTGCCCCATCTGCGACAAGGGTGGCGAGTGCCCCCTGCAGAACCAGGCGATGAGCTCAGGGCGCGGCACGTCGCGCTTCGAGGGTCACAAGCGCACCTTCGAGAAGCCCATCAACATGAGCGCGCAGATCCTGCTGGACCGCGAGCGCTGCGTGTCCTGTGCGCGCTGCACCCGGTTCGCCGAGCAGATAGCGGGCGATCCCATGCTCGAGCTCCTCGAGCGAGGGGCACAGCAGCAGGTGGGCATCGGCCCGGATGCCCCCTTCGACAGCTACTTCTCCGGCAACACCATCCAGATCTGCCCCGTCGGGGCGCTCACCAGCTCCCTGTACCGCTTCCGGGCGCGCCCGTTCGACCTGGTGAGCACGCCGACCACCTGCGAGCACTGCGCGTCGGGCTGCTCCCTGCGCACCGACGTGCGCCGCGGCGTCGTGACCCGTCGCCTGGCCTGGGACGACCCCGAGGTCAACGAGGAGTGGAACTGCGACAAGGGACGATTCGCGTTCCAGTACCTCGACCGAGGTCGCGTGGAGACGCCGCTGGTGCGCGAAGCGGGCGCGCTTCGAGTCGCCTCCTGGCCGGAGGCCCTGGACATCGCGGCCCGGGGGCTCGCCGCGGCACGGGGCCGCACAGCGGTGCTCACGGGCGGCCGGCTCACCCGCGAGGACGCCTATGCGTACGCCAAGTTCGCGCGCGTCGCCCTGGGGACCGACGACATCGACTTCCGCACCCGGGTCTCCAGCGACGAGGAGTCCCGCTTCCTCGCCTCGCAGGTCGCCGGTACGCCGATGGGCCCGACGTACGCCGACCTCGATCGTGCGCCGGTCGTTCTCCTCGTCGGCCTGGAGCCCGAGGACGAGTCTCCGATCATCTTCCTCCGCCTGCGCAGGGCGGCACGCAAGAACGCCGTCCCCGTGGCCGTGATGTCCCCGGTGCTCACGCGCGGGACCGAGAAGATGGACGCGCGCTGGATCCCCTGTCGCGCCGGTGGCGAGGCCGCGGCGCTCGCCGGCCTGGCGCAGAGCGACCCGGGGCTCCTGGCCCAGCTGTCCACCCCCGGTGCGGTGATCCTCGTGGGCGAGCGGCTTGCCGGCGTGCCGGGGGCGCTCTCCCGAGCCGCCGCGCTCGCCGCGTCCACCGGCGCCCGACTGGCCTGGGTGCCTCGTCGCGCGGGGGAGCGGGGCGCCCTCGATTCCGGTGCGCTCGCCGGCCTCCTCCCGGGGGGTCGACCGATCGGCGATCCCGCTGCCCGGGCCGAGGTGGCCGCGGTGTGGCGCGTCTCTCCGGATGCCCTTCCTGCGGCCCCGGGTCGCCAGGCGCCGCAGGTCATCGACACCGTCCTCGCCGATGCCGAGCGCGCCCAGCGCGACGAGCCCCGCGAGTACGACGCCCTCGTGGTCGCCGGCCTCGAGTTGGCCGACGACCCGCGGGCGGACGACCTTCGCCGAGCCCTCGAGGACGTCCCCTTCCTCGTGGCGTTCGCCACGCATCACTCCGAGGTCACCGAGCACGCGGACGTGGTGCTCCCGGTCGCGGTCGTGAGCGAGAAGGCCGGCTCCTTCACTGACTGGGAGGGTCGCTCCAAGCCGTTCTCCGCGGCCATTCGCGGCGCGCAGTCCGTGACGGACGGGCGTGCCCTCGCCATGCTCGCCGACGCACTCGACGTGCCGATGGGCACCGGTGAGGTCGCTGCCCTTCGTGCCGAACTCGACGCCCTGGGCCGCTGGGGCGGTCCCCGGACGCCGGCCCCCGACGAGCCCGCGACACCTCCGGCCGGCGGGACCGCACTCGCCACCTGGCGGCTCCTCCTCGACCGCGGCCGTCTCCAGGAGGACGAGCCCCACCTCGCCGCCACGGCGCGGCCGACCGAGGCCGTCATGTCCCAGGAGACGGCGACCGCGCTCGGCCTTTCCGGCCGCGCCACGGTGGTGCTCACGGGCGACCGTGGCTCGGTGGAGGTGCCCCTGGCGATCGGCGAGGTGGCCGAGGGCACCGTGTGGGCGCCGATGTACTCCGAGGGCTGCGACCTGCAGGGCATCGGACTGCACCACGGCGCCGGAGTGAGAGTCACGGGAGGTGCGGCATGAGCGGCGAGATCACGTTCAATGACCCGTGGTGGCTGATCCTCCTCAAGGTGCTCGCCATCTTCGTCCTGCTCGTGCTCCTCACGCTCTTCACGATCTGGTGGGAGCGACGCGTGGTGTCGCGGATGCAGAATCGCATCGGTCCCAACCGCGTCGGGCCCTTCGGCCTCCTCCAGTCCCTCATGGACGGCATCAAGCTCGCCCTCAAGGAGGAGATCATCCCCAAGACGGCGCACCGCGCCGTCTACTGGATCGCCCCGGTGATCTCGGCCACCATGGCCTTCTGCGCGTTCGCCGTCATCCCCTTCGGGCCGATGGTGAGCATCTTCGGCGTCGAGACTCCCCTCCAGCTCACCGACTTCCCCGTGTCGGTGCTGTACGTGCTCGCCATCGCGTCGATCGGGATCTACGGAATCGTGCTGGCCGGCTGGTCGTCCGGGTCGACGTACCCGCTCCTCGGCGGCCTGCGCTCGTCGGCGCAGATGATCTCCTATGAGCTGGCGATGTCGATGTCGTTCGTCGCGGTCTTCCTGTACGCCGGCAGCATGTCCACCTCCCAGATCGTGGCGGCGCAGGAGCCCATCTGGTACTGCGTGATCCTGCTGCCGTCGTTCCTCATCTACGTCACGGCGATGGTGGGGGAGACCAACCGGGCACCCTTCGACCTGCCCGAGGCGGAAGGGGAGCTCGTCGGTGGCTTCCACACCGAGTACTCGTCGCTGAAGTTCGCCCTGTTCTTCCTGGCCGAGTACATCAACATGGTCACGGTGTCGGCGCTGGCGACAACCCTCTTCCTCGGTGGATGGATCGCGCCCTGGCCCCTGTCCCTGTGGGCGAGCGCCAACACCGGCTGGTGGCCGGTCCTGTGGTGGCTCATCAAGGTGCAGCTCTTCATCTTCGTGTTCATCTGGCTGCGCGGGACCCTTCCCCGGCTGCGCTACGACCAGTTCATGCGGTTCGGCTGGAAGGTCCTCATCCCGGCGTCCCTCGTCTGGATCGTCATCGTCTCCGCCGCGCGCGTGGTGCGCAACGAGTACTCCTTCACCACGCAGCAACTCCTCCTCGTGGGCGCCGGAGTGCTCATCGCCTTCGTGGTGGGCTCATGGGTGCTGCAGATCCGGCAGCAGCGCCGCGAGGAGGCGGATATCCGCGAGGCCGCCCGCGAACTCGCGAAGCCATTCGACCCCTACGCCGGAGGGTTCCCCGTCCCCCCGTTGCCGGGCCAGGAGTTCACCTACCGGTCTCGCCGGGCGATGGCGGGCGCCACGGTGGCGGGCTCGGCCGTCCCCGCCGAGGCGACCGCGAGTGCGCCCATCGACGGCGTGCCGGAGACATCGGAGGAGGGCGAGAAGGATGCCTGAGCTTCCTCCCGCGGTGCGCGGGTTCGGCGTCACCTTCAAGACCATGTTCAAGAAGGTCGTCACGGAGCAGTACCCCGAGCAGGCGGTCCGCTTCCCGCCCAAGCCGCGATACCACGGTCGCCACCAGCTCAACCGCTGGCCGGACGGCCTGGAGAAGTGCGTGGGCTGCGAACTGTGCGCCTGGGCCTGCCCGGCCGACGCCATCCTCGTGGAGGGCGCCGATAACACCGACGAGGAGAGGTTCTCCCCTGGGGAGCGCTACGGCCGCGTCTACCAGATCAACTACCTGCGCTGCATCTTCTGCGGCCTGTGCATCGAGGCCTGCCCGACGCGCGCCCTCACGATGACCAACGTCTACGAACTCGCCGACGACAGCCGGGCCGACCTGATCTTCGAGAAGAAGCAGTTGCTCGCGCCCCTGCTCCCGGGCATGGTCCCCCCGCCGCACCCCATGGTGCCGGGCATGACCGAGCAGGACTACTACGCCGGTAAGGTCTCCGGGGCCGTCGCGCACGAGCAGGCGGTCGTCGAGGCGGCGGAGGAGTCGGCATGAGCGAGGTCGAGCCCAGCACGGGCGAGGCCGCGGTGTTCTGGGTATGCGCGATCCTGAGCGTGACCGGGGCCCTCGGCCTCATCCTGTCGCGACGCGCCGTGCACAGTGCCCTGTGGGTGGCCCTCACCATGATCAGTCTGGCGGTGCTCTACATCGCCAACGCCGCGCCGTTCCTGGGGATGGTCCAGATCATCGTCTACACCGGCGCCGTGATGATGCTCTTCCTCTTCGTGCTCATGGTGGTCGGCGTCGACTCCTCCGACTCCCTGGTCGAGACCCTGCGCGGCCAGCGCATCGCCGCCATCCTCCTCGGCGTGGGCGTGGGCATCCTGCTCATCGCCGGGGTCTCGACATCGCTCACGGGTGTCATGTCAGTCGGCCTCGATGCGGCCAATGCCGAGCATGGCGGCAATGTCGAGGGTCTGGCCTGGCTGCTCTTCTCCGACTACGTCCTCGCCTTCGAGGTGGTCGCCGCCCTCCTCATCACCGCCGCGGTCGGGGCCCTCGTGCTCGCCCACCGCGAGCGGTGGACCCCGCGCAAGTCCCAGCGGGAGCTCTCGGAGGAGCGTGTCCGCACCGGGACGCACGTCACCCCCCTGCCGAACCCCGGCGTGTACGCGCGGCACAACGCGGTGGACACCCCGGGGCTCCTCCCCGACGGCACGCTCTCGGAGATCACCGTCCCCGCACCCCTGCGGGCGCGGGGCGACCTCCGGCCGATCAACACCGCCGCCGTGGAGGAGACCGCCGCGCTGGCCGCGGGGAACGACGTCTTGGCTCCCTCCGAGTACCCGGTCGCTGACGACCCGGGCACGTCTCCGGGGGAGCCGCGATGAACCCCGAGAGCTACGTCGTCCTCGCCTGCGTCCTCTTCACTCTGGGCGCGATCGGGGTCCTCGTCCGGCGCAACGCCATCGTCGTCTTCATGTCCATCGAACTCATGCTCAATGCCGCCAACCTGGCGTTCGTGGCCTTCGCCAGGATGAACGGCAACCTCGAGGGCCAGGTCATCGCCTTCTTCGTGATGGTGGTGGCGGCCGCGGAGGTAGTGGTCGGCCTGGCCATCATCGTCACCATCTATCGTTCTCGACGCTCGGCGTCGATCGACGAGCCCAACCTGCTGAAGTACTGACAACGCGACGGCGCTGACACCGCACAGCGCCGTGACCAAGACAAGGAGACGCCGTGATCGGGACCGGCGCTGCGATGCTGTCCGACAGCGCGCCCGTACTCCAGCCACTCGCTCCCGCGAGCGGGGTCTTCGCCTACCTGTGGGTGCTGCTCGCGCTCCCCCTCTTCGGGGCGGCAGTGCTCCTCCTCGGGGGGAGGCGGACCAACCGCTGGGGGCCGTACCTCGGCTGCCTCACGGTCATCACGGCGGCGGCGTATGCCATCGCCCTCCTGGTGAGCATGATGGCGCTGCCCGCCGACGAGCGGGCGATCGGCCAGAGCCTGTACTCCTGGGTCGCCGTGGGCAGCTTCCAGGCGGAGTTCGCCCTGCAGCTGGACCAGCTCTCCATGGTCTTCGTGCTCCTCATCACGATCGTGGGGTCGCTCATCCACGTGTACTCGCTCGGATACATGGAGCACGACGTCGACCGGCGCAAGTTCTTCGGCTACCTCAACCTCTTCATCGCGGCCATGCTCCTGCTGGTCCTCGCCGACAACTACCTTCTCCTCTACGTCGGCTGGGAGGGCGTCGGCCTGGCCTCGTACCTCCTCATCGGGTTCTGGCAGTTCAAGCCCAGTGCTGCCGCGGCCGCCAAGAAGGCCTTCGTCATGAACCGCATCGGCGATGTCGGCCTGAGCCTGGCGATCATGCTCATCTTCGTGACGTTCGGAACCGTGGCCTTCGACTCCGTCTTCGCCCAGGCGGGACAGGCCAGCGAGACCACCCTCACCTGGATCGGGCTACTGCTGCTCCTGGCGGCGTGCGGCAAGTCAGCGCAGTTCCCGCTCCAGGCATGGCTGCTCGACGCCATGGAGGGCCCGACCCCCGTCTCCGCTCTCATCCACGCGGCGACCATGGTCACCGCGGGCGTCTACCTCATCGTGCGCAGCGGCGCGATCTTCGACGGCACCGCCGTCGCGCTCACGGTCGTCGCCATCGTGGGCGTCATCACAATGTTCCTGGGCGCGATCATCGGATCCGCCAAGGACGACATCAAGAAGGCACTCGCGGGCTCAACGATGAGCCAGATCGGCTACATGATCATCGCGGCGGGGCTGGGCCCGATCGGTTACGTCTTCGCCATCTTCCACCTGCTCACTCACGGCGTCTTCAAGGCGAATCTGTTCCTGGGGGCGGGCTCCGTCATCCACGGGATGGACGGGCAGCAGGACATGCGCCGCTACGGCGCGCTGCGCACGGCCATGGTCGTCACCTGGCTGACCTTCATGTGCGGGTATCTCGCCATCATCGGTATCCCGCCGTTCTCGGGCTTCTTCTCCAAGGACGACATCATCCACGCCGCGTTCGAGAAGAACTGGATCATCGGCGTCTGCGGTGTCCTTGCCGCCGGGATCACCGGCTTCTACATGACCCGGATGATCATCATGACCTTTTTCGGGAAGGCCCGCTGGGAGGACGACGTGCATCCGCACGAGTCCAAGCCGGTCATGACGATCCCGCTCATCATCCTGGGGATCGGGTCGTTGTTCACGGGTGCGGCGCTCGTCTACTGGGGCGACATCGTGGGCTGGCTCGAGCCGGTGACGGGCCTGCAGGAGGAGCCGCTGGCGATTCCCACGATCGCGCTCGAGGGCATCACGCTCACGGTGGTCCTCATCGGCGTGGCGATCGCCATCGCGAAGTACCGCTCCACCGTCCCCGTGGAGCCACCGCCCGGCAACCTGCTCACGGTCGCGGCCCGCAACAGCCTCTACGACGACGCGATCAACGACGCACTCGTCGTACAGCCCACGTACGCCCTGTCACGCGGCTTCGTCACCGTGGATGACCGCGTCATCGACGGCACGGTCGAGGGCAGCGCCTCCCTCGTCGGCGGGGTCTCCCGGCGCCTGCGCCTGGTCCAGACCGGATTCGCGCGTTCCTACGCGCTCCTCATGGTGGCGGGAGCGATCCTCGTGGCCGTCGTCCTGGTCGTGGTGAGGCTGTCGTGAACATCCCCTGGCTCACGGCGCTCATGGTCCTGCCCCTGGTGGGATCGATCATCACCCTGGCGCTCCCGCGCAGCCGCCCGCAGGTCGTCAAGGCCTGGGCGCTCATCGTCGCGCTGGCCACCCTCGGCCTCACGATCGCCATGGCCCTGGAGTTCCAGGCGGACGCCACGGCACCCTTCCAATTCACCGAGTCCTACCCCTGGATCCCGGCTTTCGGCATCTCCTACAGCGTGGGGGTCGACGGAATCGGGCTCGTGCTCGTGGCACTCGCGACCGTGCTCGTCCCGGTGGTCATCCTGGCGGGCTGGAACGACGTCGACGATCAGGCCACCAAGGGCTACTTCGCACTCCTCCTCGTGCTCGAGGCCCTCATGGTCGGGGTGTTCTCCGCGACGGACGTCTTCCTCTTCTACGTCTTCTTCGAAGTCATGCTCGTCCCGGTGTACTTCCTCATCGGCCGCTATGGCGGGGCGGGTCGGACCCGAGCCGCGGTGAAGTTCCTGCTCTACAGCCTGGTGGGCGGCCTGCTCATGCTCGCGGCCCTGATCGGCCTGTACGTCGTCTCCGCCCAGCAGCTGGGCCAGGGGACCTTCGACTTCCTGGCGCTGGTCGGCCTCGACATCGACCCGAACATGCAGAAGGTGCTCTTCCTCGGATTCTTCATCGCCTTCGCGATCAAGGCGCCGCTGTGGCCCTTCCACACCTGGCTTCCCGACGCCGCGAAGGAGTCCACCCCGGCGACGGCGATCCTGCTCATCGGCGTGCTCGACAAGGTGGGCACGTTCGGCATGATCCGCTACCTCCTGCCGATCTTCCCGGCCGCGTCGGACTTCTACGCCCCGCTCGTCATTGCGCTCGCCGTCATCGGCATCCTCTACGGCGCCCTCGTGGCGCTGGGGCAGACGGACATGAAGCGGCTGTTCGCCTACAGCTCGATGTCCCACTTCGGCTTCATCGCCCTGGGCATCTTCGTCTTCACGCTTCAGGGCGGCAGTGGGTCGACCGTCTACATGCTCGCGCACGGCCTGTCCACCGCCGCCGTGTTCATCACGGCCGGCTACCTCATGCAGCGCAATGGCGGCTCGAGCCTGATCTCCGACTACGGCGGCGTCAACAAGGTGGCGCCCGTCCTCGCGGGCTTCTTCCTCTTCGCCGCGATGTCATCCCTCGCGCTTCCCGGTCTGGCGAGTTTCGTGGGCGAGTTCCTCGTGCTCGTCGGGACGTTTATCCGCTACTGGTGGGTGGCCGCCATCGCGACCATCGGCATCGTCATCACCGCGGCCTATGCGCTACGCCTCTACCAGAAGGTGGCGACCGGTCCCACCGCTCCGTCCCTGGAGGGCCTACCCGACCTGACCGCGCGGGAGAAGCTGCCCCTCGCCGTGGTCGTCGTCCTGACCCTGGCCATCGGGTTCTTCCCCGGTCCCGTCCTCGAGGTGGTGAACCCGGCGGTAGAGCGCACTCTCGAGGTCGTCGGCGTGCCGGCCCCGGACATTCCGCAGGCTGCCCCGAGCGGGGGTGAGGCCCCGTGAACGAGATGATGCCGACTCCTGAGATCGACTACCTGCCACTGCTGCCGATGATCATCGTGGCGGCGGCCGCGGTGATCGGGGTCATCGTCGAGGCGTTCGCGCCGCGCCGTGCCCGCAGACCACTCCAGCTCGTCCTGGCCTTCGGGTCGCTCATCGGGGCCTTCGCCGCGCTCGTGTGGCAGTCCGGGGTCCGCTCCACCGAGGTGGAGGGCGCCGTCGTCATCGACGGCCCGTCCGTGATCCTCCAGGGCATCGTGCTGCTCCTCGCCATCGTGGCCGCGCTCCTCATCAGCGAGCGCACCCTGGATCCCGCGGGCGACGCGTTCGCCCCTCGCGCCTCCGCGCTCCCAGGATCAGAGGACGAGCGGCAATTCACTTCGCGCGGCTACCTCCAGACCGAGGTTTGGCCCCTCTTCCTCTTCTCCGTCCTCGGCATGATGCTCTTCCCGGCAGCGAACAACCTCCTCGTGATGTTCGTGGCCCTCGAGGTCATGTCCCTGCCGCTGTACCTCCTCGCCGGCATGGCCCGCCGCCGCCGGCTCCTGTCCCAGGAGGCGGCCCTGAAGTACTTCATCCTCGGAGCCTTCTCCTCGGCGTTCTTCCTCTTCGGGTCGGCCCTCACCTACGGATACGCGGGCACCATCCAGTTCTCCGGCATCGCCGAGGCCCTGACCGCCCAGCCCGGGCGCTCGGCACTCCTGGTCGGCGGCCTCGCGCTCATTGGCGTCGGCATGCTCTTCAAGATCGGTGCCGTTCCCTTCCACCAGTGGGTGCCCGACGTCTACCAGGGATCGCCCTCGCCGATCACGGCGTTCATGGCGGCCGCGGTGAAGGTCGCCGCCATCGGCGCCCTGCTGCGCGTCCTCTACGTCGCCTTCGGCGGGATCCGGTGGGACTGGCAGTTCATGCTCTGGGTCATCGCGGGCCTCACGATGCTCGTGGGCTCCATCGTGGCCATCTCGCAGAGCGACATCAAGCGCATGCTCGCCTACTCGTCCATCGCGCAGGCTGGCTTCATCCTCGTGGGCGTCTCCGCTGCCAGCCAGGCAGGCCTCGACGCCTCGCTCTTCTACCTCATCGCCTACGGCTTCACCACGATGGGGACCTTCGCCGTGGTCTCCCTCGTGAGGGACTCCACCGGCGAGGCGACCAAGATCTCCCAATGGGCCGGGCTGGGCCGCAAGTCGCCCGTCCTGGCGACGTGCTTCGCGATCTTCATGCTGGCCTTGGCCGGCATCCCCCTCACCAGCGGCTTCGTGGGGAAGTTCCTGGTGTTCGAGGCCGCGCTGGCGGCCGACGCGATCGTGGTCGTGCTCATCGGCGTCCTCGCCAGCATCATCGCGGCCTTCTTCTATGTTCGTGTGATCGTGGTCATGTTCTTCTCTGACCCGCCAGAGGACGGTCCTTCCGTGGTCATTCCTTCGGCTGCGACCACGCTCGCCCTGGCCATCTCCGTCGCCGTGACCGTGATCCTCGGGGTGCTGCCCCAGCCGGTCCTGGACCTCATCGAGCAGGCTGGCGTTTTCCTGGGATAGTGGAAGGGTCATGAGTCCACATCCAGCGGGCACCCTCCTCGGCCTCGGCGTCCTCGACCCGGTGCTCGAGGCGTCCCTGCTGCGCGGCATGGACGGAGTCGAGAGCTCTCTCCGGGCGGCCATTCGCAGCGACTACCCCTTCGTCACCGAGGCCTCCCGGCACCTCGTCGAGGCGGGGGGCAAGAGGTTCCGTCCGTTGCTCGTGCTCCTGGCCTCCCAGTTCGGCGATCCTGAGGCGCCCGGCGTCGTGCCGTCGGCAGTGGTCGTCGAGCTCACCCATCTGGCAACGCTCTACCACGACGACGTCATGGACGAGGCGCACATGCGCCGCGGCGCGGAGTCCGCCAACGCTCGCTGGGACAACACCGTGGCGATCCTCACGGGGGACTTCCTCTTCTCCCGGGCGTCGGACATCCTGGCCGACCTCGGCCCCGAGGCCGTGCGGATCCAGGCGCGCACCTTCGAGCGCCTATGCACCGGCCAGATCCGTGAGACCGTCGGTCCCGAGCCCGGGGCTGATCCGGTCGACCATCACCTGCGGGTCCTCGCGGACAAGACCGGGTCCCTCATCGCGACGTCGGGGCGCTTCGGGGCGCTGATGTCGGGTGCCGAGCCGCGCGTCGTGGATGTCCTCACCGAGTTCGGCGAGCGGATCGGAGTCGCCTTCCAGCTTGCCGATGACATCGTCGACATCGCGAGTGACAGCAGCGAGTCCGGCAAGACGCCCGGCACTGACCTGCGCGAGGGCGTGCCCACGCTGGCCGGGCTCATCGCGCTGTCGGCCATGAGCTCCGAGGATCGGCTCGCGGAGCTCCTCGTGCGGCCGCTGCCCGATGACCGCGAGCACGCCGAGGCCCTGACCCTCCTGCGGGCGCACCCGGCCCTGGACCAGGCCCGCGTCGAGGCGCGGCGCTGGGCGGACGGCGCCCGGGAGTCCCTCAAGGAGCTCCCGGCGAACTCCGCCCGCGATGCGCTGGAATCGATGTGCGACTACGTGGTCACGCGGACGGGCTAGCGGACAGGCCCAGCAGTCGCGCGACCAGGTCCACCATGACCTCGGTCGCGCCGCCCCCGATCCCCAGGATGCGCGCGTCGCGATAGTGGCGCTCGATCTCGCTCTCGCGCATGTAGCCCATCCCTCCGTGCACCTGGACGGCCCGGTCGACCACGAAGTCGCATGCCTCGACGGCGGTCTGCTTGGCCAGGGCGGCCTCGACGACGACGGACTCGCCGCGGGAATGCCGCCACGCGATGTCGCGGGCATAGCGCCGTGCGACGTCCGTGCGGCGGTGCATGTCCACGAGGGTGTGCCGGACGACCTGGCGGTCGATCAGCGGCCTGCCGAACGTCTCGCGCTGGCGAGCCCAGGCGACCGTGAGATCCAGGGCACGCTGAGCGGTCGCGTACGCGGTCACGGCGATGGAGATGCGCTCCGACACGAAGTGCCGCGCGAGCGAGGCGAACCCCTGGTCCACGCCGAGAACATCAGCGTCGCGCACGGGAACATCACCGAATGAGAGCTCCGCGGTGTCGCTGCAGTGCCACCCCATCTTCTCCAGGGGCCGAGGGGGCGCGTATCCCGGGGCGGTGGGATCGAGGCACATCAGCGTGATCCCGGCGGCGCCGTCCGCGCCCGTGCGAACGGCGGTGACCACGGTGTCGGCGCGCACGCCCGAGGTGATGTAGGTCTTCGCGCCGGTCACGCTCCACGAGGTGTCGTCGCGGCGTACGGCGCGGGTGCGCAGCCGGGCGACATCCGAGCCGCCGTCCGGTTCGGTGACGGCCAGGGCGGCGATGCGCTCCCCGGCGAGGACCGGGCGCACGACACCCGCCTCGAGATGCTCGGCCCCCGCGTGGTCACCGCGATCGCGCCGCCGGTGGATCTCGTCGACCACGTGCGGGAGGGCGATGCCGTGGCTGAACAGCCCGGCGACCACGCCGCCGCTGCCCCCTGCCTCCAGGAGGGCCTCCGTCATGACGACGACGTCCACCAGGTCTCCCCCTGATCCTCCGACGTCCTCGGGGAAGCCGATGCCGAGGATGCCGGACTCAGCCGCGCGCGCGTGGAGGTCTAGGGGGAGACACCCCTCGAGCTCCCAGGCGGTCAGGTGCGGGACGATCTCCCGGCGCGTGAACTCCGTGACCAGGTCGCGCAAGGCCCGGCGCTCGGAGGTCGCGTAGGGGTCGGGGGCGCTCATCCCGCCACCCTAGGGGCCGGGACCGAGCCCCGATCTTCCCCCGGGGAGGGGAGTGGCCGCCGGACTCGGGTCGGGCGGCCACGACCCCCCTGGGTCCGTCGCCCCCCGACCGACGGACACCCCTTGTCCTACCGGTCAAATCGGGCACAATGGGGGACATTGCGGTCTATGGCCCCGCTATAGACCGTGGGTGGTGCAGCGCGTGACCTCAGCCGAGGGGAGGCAGCAGTGGCGTCGGAGGACTCGATGCCCGACCCTGTCGTCGTGGGGCTGCCGTGGGGCTCCCTGGGTCGCGCTGAGGCCCGGGGGGTCGACGGAGGTGCCCTGTCGGCCCTGCTGTCCGTGCTCGCCGATCTCCCGGATGGTGCCGCCGTGGGCCAGGCCGTCATGCAGGGTGTCCTGGGGCCCTACGGATGCGACCTGGCGCTGGTCTATGCCCAGCGCACGGACGGGAGCGCTCACGACCTCGTCGCCGGCTTCGGTCTCGGCCAGCGCGAGACGGCGATCTACTCCTCCGTCCCGACGGACAGCCATCTGCCGGGAGCCGAGGCGGCGCGCACGGGAGTCGACCGGATCATGCCCGCAGGTCAGGTGGCCGAGAACTACCCTCTCGCCGCTCCCTTCTTCCGGTCGCGCCCGCCGCAGGGCGACATCGCGTTCATGGTGCTGCGCCATCGCGGCGCGCCGTTGGGCTTCTGCGTCCTCGGTTTCCGCGAGCCGCTCGTGGCGTCCTGGCACTTGCGGGTCACGATGGACGCGCTTCTGGCGGCGCTGAGCCTGTGGCTTCTGACACGACCGGCCTCCGAGGTGGCGGGCCGTGCGCCGCGGGAGCCTCTCACGACGAGCCCTCGCCAGCGAGAGGTGCTCGTGCTGGTCCGTGAAGGCTTCTCCAACCGCGAGATCGCCATCCAACTGGGCTACTCGGTGGCCACGGTCAAGGCGGACATCACCGCGATGAGCGCCATGCTGGGAGCGCGGGGCCGCGCCGACCTGATCCACAAGGCGGCGCTGGCCGGCCTGTAGCGGCAACCCCCGCGCCGATCCCTAGGTCGGCTCGGCGATCTCGAGTTCGTCCACGCGCGAGGGTCGGCGCAGGGCGGCCCAGGAGAAGACCGCGAGCCCCGTCCAGATGAGCGCGAAGCCCACCCATTCGACGGGGTTCACGGAGTCCCCGAACACCGTGATTCCGAGGAGGAAGATCACGGTGGGCGTCGTGTACTGCACGATACCGAGCAGGGCGAGCGGGAGGCGATTGGCGGCGGCGGCGTACGCGAGGAGCGGCACCGCGGTCACCGGTCCCAGCAGGGCCAGCAGGACGCCCAGCCCCCAGCCCTGGCTGACGATCGAGGCACTGCCCTGGACCTCGAGGAAGGCCAGCACCACCCCGGCCAGGGGAGCCAGGACCGCCGTTTCCACCGTGAGACTCGGGATGGCTTCGACCCCGGCCATCTTCTTGAGCAGGCCGTAGAGACCGAAGCTGATCGCGAGGGTCAGTCCGATCCACGGCGCCGCTCCCTCTCCAACACCGATGATGACGACCCCGACCGCCGCCACCCCGACGGCCAGCCACTGGGACGACGCCAGCCGCTCCCGCAGCACCACGACCCCGAGGGCGACCGTCATGAGGGGATTGATGAAGTAGCCCAGTGCCGCCTCGACGACCTGGTTGGTCGATACCGAGTACACGTAGGTCGTCCAGTTGACCGAGATGGCCAGGGCCGCGAAGACGAGCAGGGCCAGTTGGCGCGGGGTGCGGATCACCTCGACGACGCGCGACCAGCTGCGGGTCAGGGCGATGAGGATGAGGCAGAAGACGAGCGACCACAGGATGCGGTAGGCCACGACCTCGACGGGCGGGACCCCGTCGAACAGCGAGAAGTACAGCGGGAACATGCCCCACAGGCCGTACGCCGCGAAGGCGAAGAGGACTCCCGAGGGGACGGTGTCGCTGCGGCGGGGAAGGGTCAGGAGACGATCCAGTTGTCCTTGCCCGCAATGAGGGCCTGAAGATCCCCGGGACCTTGTGACTCGATGACGCCCTCCACTTGCTCGCGGACCAGTCGGTCGTACGACGGCCTTGCCACATCGCGGAACACCCCGATGGGAGTGTCGACCAGCGAGTGGAAGTGGGCGAGGCGGGATAGCGCGAAGGCCAGACCGGGATCCTCGGCGTGCGAATCGAACACGATGATGCGGCTGGGGTCGACCTCGTCGGCATTGGCTACGACGATGTGGCCGCCGTCCCCGCGGACCACGACCTTGTCGCGGTTCTTGCCGAACCTGATCTCCTCGCCGTCCTGAAGGCGGATGAGGTAGTCGTCGCTGGTGTTGGCATCCTTCAGCGGCTCCCACGCGCCGTCGTTGAATATGTTGCAGTTCTGCAGGATCTCCACCAGGGCAGTGCCCTCGTGGGCCGCCGCGCGCCGCAGCACCTCGGTGAGGTGCTTCCGGTCGGAGTCCAGGGTGCGGGCCACGAATGACGCCTCGGCGCCGAGGGCGATGGACACGGGGTTGAACGAGTAGTCGAGGGATCCCAGCGGCGTCGACTTGGTCACCTTGCCGGTCTCGGACGTGGGGGAGTACTGGCCCTTGGTGAGTCCGTAGATCCGGTTGTTGAAGAGGAGGATCTTGAGGTTGACGTTGCGGCGCAGGGCGTGGATGAGGTGGTTGCCGCCAATGGACAGGGCATCACCGTCACCGGTCACGACCCATACGGACAGGTCGGGGCGGGAGATGGCCAGGCCGGTCGCGATCGCCGGAGCGCGCCCGTGAATGGAGTGCACGCCGTACGTGTCCATGTAGTACGGGAAGCGCGAGGAGCAGCCGATGCCGGAGACGAAGACGATGTTCTCCCGACGCAGGCCCAGCTCGGGGAGGAAGCCCTGCACGGCGGCGAGGATCGCGTAGTCGCCGCACCCGGGGCACCAGCGGACTTCCTGGTCGGTCTTGAAGTCCTTGGCGGACTGCTTCTCGTCCGTGCGCGGGACGAGGGTCAGGCCGGGCATCTCGATGGCGGTCACGGTGTCCTCACAGGCTCTCGATGACGTCGTTGAAGACCTGGGCGAGTTCCTCCGACGCGAACGGCATACCGCGCACGGAGTTGTATCCGATGGCGTCGACGAGGAAACGCCCCCGGATGAGCAGGGCCAACTGCCCGAGGTTCATCTCGGGGATGATGACCCGGTCGTAGGAACGCAGCACCTCGCCGAGGTTCGCGGGGAACGGGTTGAGGTGACGAAGGTGCGCCTGGGCAACCTGGCGCCCGGATTCGCGGACGAGTCGGCAGGCGGCGCCGATCGGCCCGTACGTCGATCCCCAGCCGAGGACCAGCACGCGGGCCGCGCCGGAGGGATCCTCGACCTCGAGGGGCGGGATGGTGCGCGCGATGGCATCGACCTTCGCCTGGCGCAGCCGCACCATGCGGTCGTGGTTGTCGGGATCGTAGGAGATGTTCCCCGACCCGTCGGCCTTCTCCAGCCCGCCGATGCGGTGCATGAGCCCCGGGGTTCCCGGGACGGCCCAGGGCCGGGCCAGGGTCTCCTCGTCACGCAGGTAGGGCCAGAACTCCGGGTTGCCGTCCTCGTCGACGTGGTTGGGCTCGGTGGCGAAGCCCGGCTCGATGGTGGGCAGGTCTGCGACGTTGGGCACCTGCCACGGCTCCGACCCGTTGGCGAGGTAGCCGTCGGAGAGGACGAACACCGGGGTGCGGTACGTGACGGCGATGCGCGCTGCCTCGATGGCGGCGTCGAAGCAGTCGCCAGGGGAGCGTGGCGCGACGATGGGCACAGGCGCCTCGCCGTTGCGCCCGAACATCGCCTGCAGCAGATCGGCCTGCTCGGTCTTGGTCGGCAGCCCCGTCGAGGGTCCGCCGCGCTGCACGTCGATGACGAGAAGCGGGAGCTCCAGGGACACCGCGAGGCCGATGGTCTCTGACTTCAAGGCGATGCCTGGACCGGATGTCGTGGTGACCGCGAGGGAGCCGCCGTACGACGCGCCGAGCGCCGCTCCGATGCCCGCGATCTCGTCCTCGGCCTGGAAGGTCACCACGCCGAAGTTCTTGTGCTTGGACAACTCGTGGAGGATGTCGGACGCGGGGGTGATCGGGTAGGAGCCGAGGAACAGCGGCAGCCCGGACTGCTGCGACGCGGCGATGAGTCCGTAGGCGAGGGCGGGGTTGCCGGTGATGTTGCGATAGGTGCCCGGGACCATCTTGGCGGGCTTGACCTCGTAGCGAACGCTGAAGGCCTCGGTCGTCTCGCCGAACGACCAGCCGCCCTCGAATGCGGCGATGTTCGCGGCGAGGATGTCGGGCTTGTGGGCGAACTTCGCGCGCAGGAACTTCAGCGTGCCGTCGGTGGGGCGGCTGTAGAGCCAGCACAGCAAGCCGAGGGCGAACATGTTCTTGGCGCGCTCGGCCTCCTTCTTCGAGATGTCGAACGAGGAAAGCGCCTCGACGGTCATCGACGTGAGCGCGATCTCGTGAACGGCGAAGGCGTCCAGGGAGCCGTCCTCGAGCGGGTTGGCGGAGTACCCCACCTTCTCGAGATTGCGCTTGGTGAACTCGTCGGTGTTGACGATGATGTCGCTGCCCGGGCGCATGTCGCCGAGGTTGGCCCTGAGCGCGGCGGGGTTCATGGCCACGAGGACGTCGGGCCGATCGCCCGGAGTCATGATGTCGTGATCGGCGAAGTGCAGCTGGAAGGCGGAGACGCCGGGCAGGGTGCCGGCGGGGGCGCGGATCTCGGCGGGGAAGTCCGGCAGGGTCGACAGGTCGTTGCCGAGGCCTGCAGTCACGGAGGTGAAGCGGTCCCCGGTCAACTGCATGCCATCGCCGGAGTCGCCGGCGAAGCGGATGACGACGTGCCCAAGCGGGACGATGGACTTGCCGGCCTGGTCGGTCGCCTTGGCGGTCACGGTCTCTCCCTGTCCGGCCCCGATCCCATCCCCCGGGGTCCTGCCCATTGTTCACCCGCTGAACCGGGGGCGCCTGTCCTGGGTGCCGCGTGGCGGAACGTCTCATCGCCCTTCCCGGGTTCCGGATGCCGCGCCCGCCGCTGGGCCGCGGTGCCCCCTCCCCCGGCTTGGCCGCCGTCGGGCCGCGCTTTCAGGCCGGTTTTCGCGGCTGGTGGGCGGCCAAGCGTCGTCGGGGATCGGCGGCGGGGCTGCGGGGCGGCGGCTCACTACCCTGGGCGGATGCGCTCGTACGCCGTCGC
>CAIVWG010000128.1 GCA_903909555.1 uncultured bacterium
CCCCGTCCTGGAGAAGGTCGCCCAGACGGGCAAGCCGCTGCTCATCATCGCCGAGGACGTCGACGGCGAGGCGCTGTCGACCCTCGTCGTCAACCGCATCCGCGGCACCTTCGCCTCCTGCGCCGTGAAGGCGCCGGCGTTCGGCGATCGCCGCAAGGCGATCCTGCAGGACATCGCCGTCCTCACCGGAGGTCAGGTCGTGTCGCCTGAGGTCGGCCTCAAGCTGGACCAGGTCGGCCTGGAGGTCCTCGGGCATGCCCGCCGCGTCGTCGTCACCAAGGACGACACCACGATCGTCGACGGCGGCGGTGCCAAGGAGGCGGTCACCGACCGCATCGCGCAGCTTCGCCAGGAGATCGAGCGCACCGACTCCGACTGGGACCGCGAGAAGCTTCAGGAGCGCCTCGCCAAGCTCTCCGGTGGCGTCGTGGGCATCAAGGTGGGCGCTCACACCGAGGTCGAGCTCAAGGAGAAGAAGCACCGCGTCGAGGACGCTGTCTCCGCGACGCGCGCTGCGATCGAGGAGGGCATCGTCTCCGGCGGAGGCAGCGCCCTCGTCCACGCCAGCACCGTCCTCAACGGCGGTCTCGGCCTCACCGGTGACGAGGCCACGGGTGTCGTCATCGTGCAGAAGGCGACCGCCGAGCCGCTGCGCTGGATCGCCGAGAACGCCGGCGAGCAGGGCTACGTCGTCGTGAACAAGGTCTCGGAGCTCCCTGTGGGCCAGGGCCTCAACGCCGCCACCGGTCAGTACGAGGACCTCATCGCCGCCGGCATCATCGACCCGGTCAAGGTCACGCGCTCGGCGCTGCAGAACGCCGCATCCATCGCGGGCATGCTCCTCACCACCGAGGTCCTCGTGGTGGAGAAGAAGGAGGAGGAGCCCGAGGCGGCCGGCCACGGTCACGGTCACGGCCATCACGGGCACAGCCACTAGCTAGTCTCGAGGCATGCCAGAGGGGCCCGGCTCCGCGACGACCGCGGATTCGGGCCCCTCTGCCGTCCGCACCTGGGCGCCCCTCATCACGCTGTGGCTCATCTGGGGCACGACGTTCCTCGGCACCTCGGCGATGGTCCAGACCATGCCGCCCCTGCTCGCCGCGGGATCGCGCTACTTCGTCGGCGGCGTCCTGCTCGCCATCATCCTGGCGGTGATCCACGGTCCGCGCGTGCTCGCCGTGAATCGCCGTCAACTCGGCGCCACGGCATTCGCGGGAATCGGGATCATCGGCATCTGGTCGGCCCTCGTGGCGCTGTCGCTGCAGCACATCCCCGGAGGGGTGGCCGCGCTCATCGGGGCCACGGTGCCGCTGTGGATGGTGCTGCTTCAGGTGGCGTCGGGCCAGCACATCGGGTGGCGCACCTCGCTCGGCGTGGCCATCGGCATCGTCGGCGTCGGGGCCATGCTGCTCCCCGGTGGCATCGCCCCCCTCGGCGACGAGAGTCCGGCCGCCATCGCCTTCTGGTCGGCGGCGATGATCGTCGCGAGCATGACCTACGCCTACTTCTCGTGGCGCTCGCGCACCCTCGATCTCCCGGCCAACACCCTGGTCACCACGGTGTACCAGTTGCTGTGGGGGGGCCTCGCCGTCGTGATCGCCGGCCTCGTCATCGGAGAGCGTCCGGCCCCGCAGGACTACTCCGCCGTGAGCTGGGCAGGCTTCTGGTGGCTCGTGTTCGCCTCGATCATCGGCTACGGCGCCTACACCTACCTGCTCCAGAACGTCCCGCTACCGCTGGTCTCCACCTTCGCGTTCGTCAATCCCGTCGTCGCGGTGATCCTCGGCTGGCTCCTGCTCTCCGAGCCGATCTCACGCAGCGTGATCATCGGCCTCGCCGTCGTGCTCTCCGGGACGGCGCTCGTCGTGCTGGGGGAGCAGCGCCGTACGCCGGCCGCGGCATAGGTCGCGTGCCCGAGACAGCAAGAAGCCCCGCCCGGATCGCGGGCGGGGCCTCTTGACGTCTCCGGCAGTGCGTCAGACGGCAGCGGCAAGGCGCCGACGCTGGTAGATCGCCTCGCGCTCATCCTCGCTCATGCCGCCCCACACGCCGTAGGGCTCGCGCACGGCGAGCGCATGGGCGGCGCATTGCGCCAGGACGGGGCAGGTGGCGCATACGGCCTTGGCCGCCCGCTCCCGGGCCTCTCGAGCCGGGCCGCGCTCCCCCTCGGGGTGGAAGAAGGTCTCCGGATCCTCGCCGCGGCACGCGCCACGCAGCTGCCAGTCCCACAGATCGGCATTGGTGCCCGGGAGCCTCGAGATGTCCGCCATGTCAGTCCTCCTGCCCGTAGGTGAACGCTCTAGAAAGACCCTACAAAGCGCGCCAAGAGTTAGTCAAGTCATTTTCTCGACTAATTTTCGACGCGATTTCGCCCGAGCCGGCGGGGCGGGCCTGCCACGCGGGGCCCGCCTGGCGGCGCGGACGGGGTCGGCGCACGTGCGCTCGGGTGGCGCGCCCGGAGAACGGCCGGAGAATGGGGGCATGGCCATGGGAGCGGACGCCACGGATTCCGCGCCGCCCGTGGCAGCAGCGGCTCCGATCCCGGACCTCGGGCTCACCGTGGGCGCGGTTGCTCGGAGGCTGGGCGTGGCTCCGGCCACCCTGAGGACATGGGACCGGCGCTACGGCCTGGGCCCCAGCCAGCACTCCGCGGGGTCCCACCGGCGCTACAACGCCGGGGACATCGCCCGCCTCGAGCTCATGCGCCGGCACGTCCTGTCCGGGGTTCCCGCGGCCGACGCGGCCCGTGCCGCCCTCGAGGCCGGCGACCCCGGTGCCGCGAGCCCCCCTGAGCCGTCTACGCGTGGCACTCGTCCGGGCGGGGGCCGGGTGGTCGCCATCCCCGGGGGCACCCCGAACGCACGGGGGCTCGCCCGTGCCGCCACCGCCCTCGATGGCGACGCCTGCCGCGCCATCGTGAGCGACACCCTCGACCGCCGAGGCGTGGTGTGGACCTGGGATCACCTCATCGTTCCCGTGCTCATCGGCGTGGGCGCCAAGTGGGAGGCGTCCGGCCAGGGAATCGAGGTCGAGCACGTCCTGTCCGAGGCGATCCAGGCCGAGTTCAGCGCGCGCGTGGCACGGGCCGAACGGCGTTCTGTGACCTGCGTGCTGCTCGCCGCCGTGGAGGACGAGCTCCATGTCCTTCCCCTGTGGGCCCTCGCCGCAGGGCTTGCCGAGCGTCACGTCGAGGCGCGCATGCTCGGCGCGCGCACCCCGGCCCGCGCCCTGTCGGAGGCGATGCGCCGCATCGGACCGGGGGGCGTACTCCTGTGGTCCCAGCTTCCCGAGACCGCCGACACCGCCCAACTCGCCACGCTGCCCGACATGCGGCCGGAGCCTCTCGTGCTCCTCGCCGGCCCCGGCTGGCTGGGGAGCGAGCCGGCGCGAGGCGAGATCGTCGGCGACCTGTCGGAGGCCATCGCACTGCTCACGCGCGCTGCCGGCGGCTGATGCCGTACGACGCTGCATGGCAACGTGCCGTCGTCCTCGGCGCGCAGGGCCACTACGTCGAGGCCTGGTCCGTGCTCGACGCCCGCGGAGTCGACGACTCCCCGGCGCTCACGCTGCGTGCCAGCCACCTGCGCCAAGTCGGGGAGACCGCTCGGGCCCTTGAGTTGGACCATGCGAGCGCCGCCGTGGCTTCCTCTCGCGAGGAACGCGCGGACGCGCTCATCGGGGTTGCTGCCGACCTGCTCTGCTCCGGCGAGGTGGGTCCCGCGCGGGAGCGCCTCGATGCGGCGGAGGCCGACAGTCGAGCAGGGTGGCGCACGGCCACCCGCCACGCCTGGGTCGGCGCGGAGTGCGCGCTCGCGAGCGGTCATGCGGAGCGTGCGGTGAGTCGCGCCGAGGATGCGATCTCCCTCAGCCGTGCCCACTCCGCGCGGCACGCCGCGAAGTCCCAGATCATCCGGGCTGCCGCCGTGCTCTCGACGGGAGCGCCGGACGCCCACCGTGTCGCCGTTGCTGATCTCGTGGACGCGGCCGTCGTGCTGCGCCGGGAGTCCTGGGCCACCCTCCAGTGGCCCGCGGCGCTCGTGGCCCTCGACGCCCCGTCGGGATCGGTGGGCGGGCCCGACGTGCAGGCCCTGATCTCGGAGGGTTGCGCGGCGGTCAGGGTCGTCCGGGAGCACCTGCCGCCCGATATCGCGTCTCGGTGGAGCGCCCGACCGGATGTCACCCGCCTCGGCGCCCTCGAATCCCGCGCCCGCGAGTAGCCTGGTCCGCTATGGAGCCAGGCACGCTTCCCGAGCCGTTCGCCTACCTCGGCCTGACCTTCGACGACGTCCTGCTCCTGCCGGCCGAATCCGACGTGGTCCCCAGCGAGGTGGACACGTCGTCGCGGCTCACCCGGAACCTCACGGTCCGCGTGCCGCTCCTGTCGAGCGCCATGGACACCGTCACCGAGGGCCGCATGGCCATCGCGATGGCGCGTCAGGGCGGAGTGGGGATCCTGCACCGCAACCTGTCGATTGACGACCAGGCCGCCCAGGTCGACATGGTGAAGCGTTCCGAGGCGGGGATGGTGAGCAATCCGATCACCTGCTCTCCCGAGGCCACGCTCGCGGAGGTGGATGCCCTGTGCGGTCGCTACCGCGTGAGCGGCGTCCCCGTGGTCGACGATGCCGGTGCTCTCGTGGGGATCATCACGAATCGGGACATGCGCTTCGAGGAGGACATGTCGCGGCCGGTGCGCGAGGCCATGACGCCGATGCCTCTGGTGACGGCGCCCGTGGGCGTGGACCCCGAGGATGCCCTGCGACTGCTCGCGAGCCACAAGGTGGAGAAGCTTCCGCTGGTCCACCCCGATGGCAGGCTCGGGGGGCTCTTCACCGTGAAGGACTTCGTGAAGTCCGACAAGTACCCCCTCGCGACCAAGGATCCCGACGGTCGACTCGTGGTCGGGGCTGCCGTCGGCGTGGGGGCCGACGCCGAGAAGCGCGCTCACGCCCTCATCGAGGCTGGCGTGGACCTCCTCGTCGTGGACACGGCGCACGGTCACTCCAGGGCCGTGCTCGAGATGGTCTCCCTGCTCAAGCGCACGACGAAGGTCGATGTGGTCGGTGGCAATGTCGCAACCCGCGAGGGAGCCCAGGCCCTGGTCGATGCCGGGGCGGATGGCATCAAGGTCGGCGTGGGACCCGGGTCGATCTGCACCACGCGCGTCGTGGCCGGAGTCGGCGTTCCGCAGATCTCGGCCATTTACGAGGCGAGCCTCGCTGCGCGTCCCGCGGGCGTGCCGATCATCGGGGATGGCGGCGTGCAGTTCTCGGGCGACATCGCCAAGGCGCTCGTCGCCGGCGCCGACACCGTGATGCTCGGCAGCCTGCTCGCCGGTTGCGAGGAGGCGCCCGGCGACGTGGTGTTCGTCAACGGCAAGCAGTACAAGTCCTACCGCGGCATGGGCTCCCTGGGCGCGATGCAGTCGCGCGGGCAGGGCCGTTCGTACTCCAAGGACCGGTACTTCCAGGACGACGTCCTCAGCGACGACAAGCTCGTGCCTGAGGGCATTGAGGGAATGGTGCCCTACCGCGGTCCGCTGTCGATCGTGGCGCATCAACTCACCGGCGGCCTGCGTGCCTCGATGGGCTATTCGGGTGCCTCGACGATCCCGCAGCTGCACGCGAAGGGTCGCTTCGTGCGCATCACCGCGGCCGGTCTCAAGGAGAGCCACCCGCACGACGTCACGATGACGGTCGAGGCTCCCAACTACCACGGCCGTTAGGGGAGCGCAGTGGCGGACATCGAGATCGGCCGTGGCAAGCGCGGCCGTGTGGCTTACTCCTTCGATGAGGTCGCGGTGGCCCCGAGCCGGCGCACGCGCGCGGCGGAGGAGGTCTCCACGGCCTGGCGGATCGATGCCTACTCCTTCGAGGCGCCGATCATGGCCGCGCCCATGGACTCGGTCGTCTCGCCGGACTCCGCCCTCGCGCTGGGACGCCTGGGGGTCCCGGCGGCACTGAACCTCGAGGGACTGTGGACCCGCTATCCCGATCCGCTCCCGATCCTCGAGCGCATCCGCGCCCTGCCCGGCGATGAGGCCGTGGAGGCGCTGCAGCGCGTCTACGGCGACGCACCGATCGACCCCGCCCTCATCGCCCAGCGCGTCGCCGAGATTCGCGAGGGTGGGGTGCCGGTCTGCGTCGCCGTGTCCCCGCAGGCGGCGGCGGAACTCACGCCGTTCGCCGTGGCCGCGGGGATCGACATCCTCGTCATCCGGGGCACGACGGTGTCGGCCGAGCACGTGGCCGCCAACGGCACGCCGCTCAACCTCAAGACGTTCATCTACGACCTCGAGGTGCCGGTCATCGTCGGCGGCTGCGCGACGTACCAGGCGGCGCTCCACCTCATGCGCACCGGGGCGGCCGGCGTCCTCGTCGGGTTCGGCGGGGGAGCGGCCCACACGACGTCCGACGTTCTCGGGATCCGCGTCCCCATGGCCAGCGCGGTGGCGGACGTCGCCGCCGCGCGTCGCGACTACCTCGACGAGTCCGGGGGCCGCTACGTCCACGTCATCGCCGACGGCTCGGTCGGGTCCAGCGGCGCGCTCGTCAAGGCCATCGCCTGCGGCGCCGATGCCGTGATGCTGGGATCGGTCCTGGCGCGGGCGACCGATTCCCCCGGTCGAGGCGTGCACTGGGGGGCGGAGGCCTGGCATCGCGAACTCCCGCGAGGGGAGCGCAAGGAA
>CAIVWG010000129.1 GCA_903909555.1 uncultured bacterium
AGGAGGTCTGCGCGAACCTCGTCGATCAGGCTCACGGGGCCTCGACGGGCGCTCTCCGCCACCAGCGCAGGGCGAGGAGCTCGGCGACGAGCGGCTCCATGAGCATCCGCATCAGCGGTTCGCCGGGCAGGGGGAGGTTGACCTCGCCCGGGATTCCCAGCGGTCCCCCGACGCTGACCACGTGCGAACCACGCTGGGTGAGCCAGTCCGCAGCCTGCCCGTCCCAGCGGGATCCGGTGAAGACGACGCAGCGGTAGTCGGTGGTGAGCGTGAGGTACACGTCGATGTGGCTCCAATCGCCGGTCTCGCATCCGACGGCAGGACGGCGCGGGACCTCGCGGACCATGAGCGCAGACTGCAGGGCGGACCCGATGCGGCTCTCCGGCGCGATCCAGTACGTCGTCCCCGCGGGGTCCAGCACCTCGTCGATGGAGTCGAGCCATGAGGTGTCCACGAGGAGTGCCTCGGTGTCCCGCGCTGCTTGGCGGCAAGCCGCGGCGATCTCGCGACGCGGCAGCGCGAGGGCGAGGAGGAGCGCCAGCGTGTGGCGGTAGGAACGGCAGGCGACACCGCCATCCTCGGGTCCCGCCCGCATGTCCACGACGACATCGGCTCGGCCCCCGAGGGCGGATTCCGCCGAGTTGACCAGGGCAATGCGCTGTGTGCCCGCGGCCAGTCGCTCCATCCGCTCGAGCGTCTCCGCGGACTGTCCCGATGCGGAGATGAGGACGGCCGAAGCGCCGTCGCCGCCGGGCCAACCGGGGTCGGTCGTGGCGATCTCGTCCACCGCGTTGAGGCCGGACCCGCGCAGCCATCCGGCGGTGGTGCGAGCCGCGAACTGCGATGAGCCCATGCCGCTGAGCAGCGGACCCGCCGCTGCCAGGGGTGGCCACGGATTGTCGTGGTCGAGCACGGCCGCGAGTTCGTCGAGGCGCGCGGGGATCGCGAGCAGGTCGCGCTCGAAGAGCTCGGCCTTCATCCGCGGATCGCCGACTGCCCCAGGTCGGCGATGATCTCGGCCTCCCGACTGACGCCGTCCTCGGCCCTGACCTGCCGGGAGATCTCGGCCATGCGATCGCGGACGGCCGTGTCGGCCAGGAGGGAGTCCACGGCGGCGTTGAGCTCGGCCTTCTCCACGCGGTAGGTGTCGAGGCGCTTGCCGAAGCCGGTCTCGTCCACCCGTTGGGCGTTGTCGTACTGGTCCCAGAAGAGAGGGAGGACCACCATGGGCTTGCCGAAGTGGAAGGACTCGCAGGTCGTGTTGTTGCCGCCGTGGGTGATGACGAGGTCGACCTTGTCGAGCAGGGTCGTCTGGGGAACCATCCCTGCCCCCCACATGTTGTCGGGCAGCTCCCACTCGTCGGCGCGCGGTCCCTTGCTCACGATGAATCGGTGGGGGCTGTCGGCGAGGAAGCCGGTCAGGCGCTTCATGAGGTCCACGTCGGCCCCGCCCAGCGATCCCAGCGACAGGTACACCAGGGAGCCGTCGCCCTCGAGGATGTGGTCGGGCACGTCGATGGGCTGCTCGGTGCGCCGCACCGAGGACTGCACCCGATGCCAGGTGCCGTCGAGCGGCCGCCGGTCGACATAGTCCACTGCGGCGGGGTAGATGTAGATGTTGGCGTCACCGACGTAGTTGAACTCCCCGGAAGGGAGGGGCCCGGCGCCGGCCTCCCGCGAGAACTCGTCGTACTCGGACCACAGGCCCGCGGTCACGCGTGAGTACTCGTCTCGCCAGGCCTGCCACTCCCTCGGGTCGTCTGCCGGGAGCCCCGACAGTGCCGGAGGTATCCGCGGGCCGGTCATCTCGAGGGGCTGGCAGGACACCAGGCGCACGAACGGTCGTCCGGCCGCCTTGAGCGCGGGGAACGCCGAGACGTTGTCCTGCACGATGATGTCGGGCTGGACGTCGTCCACGATGGCCGCAAACTGCGGATTGGCGTACTTCGCCCCGTCCATGAGGCTGCGCCACACCGGCTCGATGAACGTCGTGATCTGCTCGAATGTGCTCTTGCGGAACTCCGGCGAGGTGTCGCGGATGAAGTCGATCCAGAACTGCCCGGCCGCCGCCTCTTCCTCGGGAGGCGGCGCCATGGACACGAGCCTCTCCTCGATGCCGAGGGGCTCGATCTTGCCGGCCCAGGACTCCTCCGCGGCGAAGACCACCCGGTGGCCCCGCTTGATGAGCTCGGCGCCGATGCCGATGCAGTTGTTCGTGGGGCCGTACGCGCTCTCGGCCGCGAGCAGCACGGTGAGGGGTCGTTCGGACATGGTGCCTCCGAGGTCAGTCGTCGATCCGGTCTAGCGGGATCATGCCGCGCCGGGAGAGTTCGGTGAAGAACAGGTCGAGGGGCATCGTGAGCTCCGGCCCGTGAACGCCGGTGCGCAGGGCGCGGCCCGACGCCATGATCTGGGCCGCGATCGAGGGGGGCACGCCGGTCACCCAGGCACCTCCCGAGAACTCGCCGGAGGCTGGGTCGGTCACCTCGACATCGCACGTCACTGTCACGGGTCGCCCGTCCCGGCTCCCTGACGTGATGACGCGGAACCACTCGACGGCTCCCGGGTCTGGCGTGGCCGCGTCGTTGCGTGCCTGGCGGGCGAGGACGGCGGCGAGGACATCCGCCGGCCGGACGCTCATCCCGTCGACCGTGACGGGATCCTGGCTGGCCAGGCCCGACGCGACGAAGGAGAGCAGGCGTACGTGATCGGCAGGCGCGAGGCCGAGCCGCCATTCGACGCGCTGGATTCCTCGGTCGGCGTACGAGCGAGGGAGCGTGGCCGGCTCAGAGTGGATCGTGTAGACGCACTCGACGTTGCCGCCGGGGAAGTCGTAGTTGCGTGCGCCGGATCCGGCCGGGAAGAAGCGGGTCTCGCCATCGATGAACTGTGGCGCTGGCGCGGTGTACTCCTCGATGAGGGTCACCGCGGCGTAGGGAGGCCCGTATGCCTCGGAGGGGTGGTACTGCCGCCCCGGAACCACGGCATCGGCGATCTCGATGGACTCGACGGTGTCCATGCCGCCGATGTCGACCCCGCGCGCCGCGAGGAGGTTGGTGAGCCCCGGGGCGGATCCCATCGACAGGGTCGCGGTCAGTCCTGCGGAAGCGAAGCGGTCGTTCCAGTCGTACTGCCGGACGGCGACATGGAAGAGCCCGCCCAGGTCGGTGTAGTGGGCTCCCAATGCGAGGCAGGCCTCCATCACGGCGATGTTGTGGACGTGACCCGCGGCGTTGATGATGGCGGCGCAGCCGTCGAGGCTCCCCACGAGGGGAACGTCGACCCCGGCCACCGAGAGGGCGGCCCCGCGCCCTTCCAGGCCGCCCGCCAGTGCCTGTGCCCGGGGGACATCGGCGTCGACGATCACCACCTCCGACACCCCCGGCGAGGTGGCCAGGTCGGTCGCGGTCACCGATCCCATGGCGCCCGCGCCGCCTACGACGCCGATCCGCACGCGGACTCCTTTCCGAAATACGGTCCCAACTGGACGTCCAGTCAGTACAGTCCCACGGTATGACGTTGTCCGATGTGTCGGTGGCGATTCCGCCGAATCTCTCGGCGGACGATGCGCTGGACCGCCGTGAGCACCTCATGGCCGCGGCTGCCCGTGTGCTCGTCCGCGATGGGTCGGCGGGGATGCGCGTGCGTGACGTCGCCGTCGAGGCGGGCGTGTCCACGGGCATCGTTCACTACTACTTCGGCAGCAAGGATGAGATGCTCGTCGATGCCCTGCGCTGGGCCATCGGCAAGCCGGCGGAGAGGTTCGCCGAACTCCGCCGAGGCGGGGACCACATGCGGATCCTCGCCTCCCTCCTCGAGGTGAGCCTTCCCTACCCGGGGGTCCTGTTCGACGAGTACGTCCTCTGGCTGGAGTTGTGGACGGCGGTCACCCATGACGCGTCGCTGCAGCCCCTCTGCGAGGAACTCGCCTCCGACTATCGCGACGAGATGGTCAAGCTGGTCCAGGAGGGCACGGCTGCGGGAGTCTTCCAGCCGGTGGCCCCCCCGGAGGTCGTTGCCGAGCGGATCAGCGCCATGGTCGACGGACTCTGCTTCCGCAACGTCGTGGGCTACGCGTGGACTCCGCTCGACCGAGTGCGCAGCCTGCTGCGTGCCTTCGCGTGCGAGCAACTGGGCGTCCCCCTCGGGGACCTCCCCGAAATCCGATTGAGCCGTCGCGACGAGCCCTCGTGACGCGGCACCCCAGGAGAGAAGGAGAAGAGATGGCAACACAGCGGACACGGGCCCGTCGGGCCTCGATCCTCGGCATCGCGGGAGCGGTCTGCGCCGTCCTCCTGGCCGCATGCGGGGGAGGATCGTCGGGCGGGGAGGCAAGTTCCTCGCCGTCCCTCGATCCCAGTGCCGACCTCAGCAAGCAGTCCATCGTCGTGAGCAACTGGGACGCCTACATGGATCCTGACGTCGCCCTGAAGTTCACCGACACCACGAAGGCGAACATCACGGTGGCCAAGCACGCCACCAACGAGGAGATCGTCGGCAAGCTCACCGCCGGCGGCGATCCCGGCATCGACGTCGCCTTCGTGTCGGGGCAGTACGCCCAGGCCCTCAACGAGGCGGGCCTGCTCGAGCCGATCGATCCCAAGCTCGTGCCGAACCTGGCCAACCTCTACCCGGAGAGCAAGAACCTTGCGTTCGACCCGGGCAACAAGTTCAGCGTTCCCTATGCCTGGGGCACCACGGGCATCTGCTACCGCGAGGATCTGATGGCATCCCCGCCCACCTCATGGAACGACATCCTCAACCCTGCCCCAGAGTACGAGAAGAAGACCCTGATGCTCGCCACGCAGCCGTGGCTCAACCTTCCCGCCGCGAAGGCGCTCGGCTTCAGCGTCAACACCACGGACGCCGGCCAGCTCGACCAGATCAAGCAGCAGCTGCTCAAGACCAAGCCGACCCTCCTCGGGTTCGACGACGTGACGTTCTACGAGCGCCTCGCGTCCGGCGAGGTCGTCATGGCCGTGGCCTGGGACGGATGGTGCAACTACGCGGGCGACCCGAACGTGAAGTTCGTCGTCCCGCAGGAGGGCGCCGACCTGTGGGCCGACACGATGGTCGTCTTGAAGTCGAGCAAGAACAAAGAGGCCGCCATGGCCTACATCAACTTCATGATCGGCGAAGAGATGCAGTCGTGGATGACCAACAACATCCTCTACAAGAGCCCGAACAAGGCGGTCGCCGAGAAGGCGAGTGCTGAGCTGGGCGCGGACTACCCGAACATCGCGATGACGCCGGCGGATCTGGCCAAGGGCGAGGGCCTCATCGACATCGGCGAGGCCGCGAAGATCTACCAGCAGATCGCCACCGAGGTCCAAGCGAGTTGACCTCACGCACGTCAGCAGGGGTCCGTCGCCACGGCGACGGACCCCTGCTGCGTGCGCTCGCCAGCGTCCCCGCCCTGACGTATCTCGTCATCCTCATGGCGATCCCACTGGCCCTGGTGATCGCCTACGCGTTCCTCACCGCCGGGCGCTTCGGTGGGGTCCAGGGCCCGGTGACCCTGGACAACATCACGCGGATGTTCCAGCCGCTCTACCTGGAGATCCTGGTCTCGAGCGTCGTCAATGCCGGCATCGCGACGGCGTTCGCATTCCTCATCGGCTTCCCTGCCGCGCTCGTGATCACCCGGCTGTCACCCACCTGGCAGACGGCAGCGCTCGTCGCGGTCGTCCTGCCCTTCTGGACGAACTTCCTCATCCGCACCTACGCCTGGATCGTCCTTCTCAACCGCGAGGGGTTCCTCAGCGACGGGCTCGAGCTCGTCGGCCTGGGCCCCGTGGAGTTCCTCTACACCCGCCAGGCGATCATCCTCGGCCTCACCTACGCCTACATCCCGCTCATGGTCCTGCCCATCTACGCGTCGCTGCAGCGGCTCGACCCGCAATTGCTGGAGGCGGCGCAGAACCTCGGGGCCGGCCCTTGGCGCAGGTTCCGCACCGTCCTCCTCCCCCTCACGCTGCCCGGGATCATCACCGGCTGCCTGTTCGTGTTCATTCCCAGCCTCGGGAACTTCGTGATCCCGGAACTCCTGGGCGGGGGCAACTCCCAGATGATCGGCAACCTCATCCGTGACCAGTTCCTGAAGTCACGCGACTGGCCGTTCGGCTCAGCACTGTCGCTCATGGTGCTCGCCCTGCTCGTCATCATCGTGATGCTCCAGGCCAGCGCATCACGGCGCACCCGCAAATGGGGGGCATGATGACGAGGGCGCTGCGCACGACGCCACTGTGGATTCTCTACGCCTTCCTGTACATCCCCATCGCGGTCGTCGTCTTCATGAGCTTCAACGCATCAGACAGCCCCTACACGTGGACCGGCTTCTCGCTGCAGTGGTACCCGGCCCTGCTCCAAGACGCGGACATCATGGGCGGCCTGCGGACGACGCTCATCGTCGCTGTGGGGACCACGATCATCTCCGTCATCCTCGGCACGCTCCTCGCCTTCGCGCTGGAGAGGTACTTCCCGTCGAGGTTCCTCGACGCCGCGGCCGCGGCCCCGGCTGTCATGCCGGACATCATGCTGGCGGTCGGGCTCCTCGCCTTCTACACGCTCGTGGGGTTCACCCTCGGTCCCGTGAGCGTGATCCTGGCCCACTCGGTCTTCGGCATCGCGTTCGTCGCCGCCGTGGTCCGCGTCCGGTTGTCGGGCCTCGACCCCAGCCTCGAGGAGGCCAGCCGGGACCTCGGCGCGTCGAGCCTCAAGACCTTCTGGAGCGTCACCCTCCCCGGCATACGCCCGGCCATCCTCGCGGGTGCCCTCCTGGCCTTCACGCTCAGCCTCGACGAGTTCACGGTCGCCTACTTCACCGCCTCGCCCGCGGACCCGACGCTTCCGATCGTGATCTACTCGAGCGTGCGATTCGGGGTCACCCCCCAGGTCAATGCGCTGGCGACGCTGCTCCTCCTGGTCTCCTTCGTCGCCGTCCTGCTGGCCCAGAGGACCGCGCGTCTGAGCGATTCGCTTCGCGGAAGGAACACCTGACATGGACTCCGGCGACGTGCTCCTCGACATCAGCGGCGTCAGCCGTTCCTTCGGTGACGTGCGCGCGCTCGATGACGTGAGCATCCAGATTCGGGAGAACGAGTTCTTCGCGCTCCTCGGGCCCTCGGGATGCGGCAAGACGACTCTGCTGCGGGTCATCGCCGGGTTCGAGCAGCCGGACTCGGGCACGGTCACCCTCGACGGAGTGGACCTCCTGCCCATCCCGCCGGAGAAGCGGGCCGTGAACCTCATGTTTCAGTCCTATGCGCTCTTCCCGCACATGACCGTGGAGCGCAACGTGGGCTACGGGCTGGCCTGCGAGAGGCTGCCGCGCGACGAGATCAGCTCCCGCGTCGACGAGGTCCTGACCACGGTGGGCCTCACGGACAAGAGGAATGCGCTGCCCAAGACCCTGAGCGGAGGGCAACGCCAGCGCGTGGCCCTCGCCCGGGCCATCGTCAAGCGCCCCCGCCTCCTCCTCCTCGACGAGCCCCTGTCCGCCCTGGACCGCAAGATCCGCGGGGAGATGCAGATGGAGCTCAAGCGACTCCAGCACGAGGTCGGCATCACCTTCGTCGTCGTGACCCATGACCAGGACGAGGCGATGAGCCTCGCGGATCGGGTCGCGGTGATGGATCGGGGCGTCGTGCGGCAACTGGACACTCCCCTCGATCTCTATCGCCGGCCGCGCAGCATCTTCGTCGCCGACTTCATCGGCAACAGCACCATCCTGCGCGGACGCTTCGACCAAGGCACCTGGATCGGCGACTCTGCTCCGGGTCTCTCGGTGCCCGACACATGCCGTGATGCCATCGCCCTCGCACTGCGTCCGGAGGCTCTCACCATCGTTCCCACGGACGATCCTCGGGCTCGGGTGCGAGGGGAGATCGTCGAGGTGTTCTTCCAGGGCGACCACGCGCTCGCCCAGCTCCGTGCCGACGGCACGGTGTACCTCGCCGTGCTCCGGGACGACGTGCTGCCGCGCCGGGGCGATCCGCGCGGGCTGGCCTGGGACGAGTCCGCGCCCATCCCGCTCTTCGAGGAGTGACGCGTCCGTCCTACAGGTGGGGCGGCCGGGACTCGAAGGGGGTGGACAGCACGATCGTCGTGCGCGTCGCCACGCCTGCCGCGGAGCGAATCCGGGCGAGGAGGGACTCGAGTTCGCCCGGCTCGCTCACCCGGACCTTCACGACGTACGACGCATCCCCGGCCACCGACCAGCAGGCCTCGATCTCTCCGATGTCGCGAAGGCGGTCGGGCACGTCGTCGGGGGCCGAGGGATCGAGCGGGGTCAGGTCGATGAGCGCGGTCAGCGGAAGCCCCACGAGGCGGGGGTTCACCACGGCGCGGTACCCCGTGATCACCCCGCGCTGCTCCAGGCGTCGCACCCGCTGATGGACTGCGGAGGTCGACAGCCCCGTCTCGCGGGCCAGGTCGGCGAAGGACATGCGCCCGTCCTCGCCGAGCAGCCGCACGAGTGACCGGTCAATCTCGTCGTCCACGGACGAAGCCTGGCACAGCCGGGAGCGCGCTGCGGGACCGTGGCCACTCCCGCCCCTTGCGTCACGGAGCGATAACACTCTCCGCGACGCGGGGGGTGCGTTTGGTCTTTCCCCTCCGCCCTTGGCACCATTGGAGCCATGAGCGGCCAGCATGCGAAGCCTGCTCCGGCGGATTCCCGCCGGAGCAGTTTTCTGCGTGCCCTGGGAGTGACCCTGGGCCTGGTGGCCCTGGGCCTGGTGGCCCTCGTCGGCGGCGTGGCCTTCGG
>CAIVWG010000130.1 GCA_903909555.1 uncultured bacterium
ACGGCGGGCACCACGACGCCCACGCGTTGATGACGGTGACGCTGCCGAGCGAGTCGCGCGTGGACAACGGCGTGCGGTCCGCCGTCTCGCCGCTCAGCTCGACCGGCTGTCCGCGGCCGCCGGGATCGAGGTACGTCGATCCCACGCGGGGATCGGACCCGGCGGTGGGCGGGATGGTCATCACGGGCGTCGCGGCGTAGAGCCCGTCTCCGCAGCCGGCAAGCAGCGCGACGGCGGCGACGAGCAGGGCCAGGCGCCTCATGGGGCACCTCCGGCCATGGCCGACGCGGCGTGCTCCCGGCGCTCCTCGCGTTCGGTCCGCCGCTCCTCCGAACGCCACCACTCCACGGCGGCGAGCATCATCCAGAAGGAGTCGATCACCATGGTGAGCGCCCACATGAGCGCGCCCGCGAGGTTCTGGTCGAATCTCGGGTCGTAGCCCAGTGCCGCTGCGGTGGCGACGTACGTGGGGTAGAGGGTGACGGGCGACAGGAAGATGACGGCACCGAGCATCGTCTCGGGGATCATCATGAGCCCCAGGGAGAGCACGCGGTACGCCGGCTTCGGACGTCGCGCGCACATGTCGTTGCCGATGAGGGGGTAGTAGAAGAGCAGCGCGGCGACGAGGTAGAGCGGACGGCTCACGAAGGCCATGGCGTCGTGGTCACCGAGCACCCACTCCATCGCGGGGGTGGTGTGCGAGATGATCAGTGTTCCGGCGAAGAGCGCCCAGGTGAACACCGGGTTGACGAGGAAGAGTCCGACGCGGGATCGCAGCGCGGAGATGAGGAGCCGCCGAGTCGAACCGGTCGTGGCCATGACCGCGAGAGCCACCGGGCACGACAGCACGAGGAACGGCGCGGCCAGCATCATGACCGTGAGGTGCTGAGCCATGTGCGCCCAGAAGTACGCGTGCGACAGCGTCTCGAAGGGCCCGAGGTAGGCGATCGCGAGCAGGGAGAGCCCGAGCGCGAGGCTGAGGCTCCGCCAGGGAGACCAGCGCAGGGACCTGCGTCGCAGGCGCGCGACGCCCCAGGCGTACATCCCTGCGACGAGGGCGAGGTTGCCGAGGAGGAACAGGTCGAGCGTCCACAGGCTCTCCCCGGGGACCCACGCGCGCATGGGACCACGATATGCGTCCTCGCGACTGCGGGTTCCCGCACGACCCGCACGCGAAGGCGCGCGACGTTCCTCTCCGACTTCGCCACATTTCGCTGGCGCAACCCCTAGCCTGAGCGAAGTCCGCGTGACTCGCGCGGACTTCGGGTCAGAGAAGAGGTGCGCGTGAAGCGACTGCTCGTGGCCCTGGTGTCGGTCTTCCTCGGAGCCGGCCTCGTCGCCGCGGTCGCGGTCTTCGCGCATGCCACGAGCGGGGAGCCGCCCCTCCTCGTGGCCACGCCCACGGGCACCGTCTCCACCCCGATGGGGGAGATGAACTCCGCCTCGCTTGAGCTTCAGGTCTATCCCAACAACTCCGACCAGGTCCCCGGGCCCAGCGAGGGGGTCAACGCCCTCTACGCGAGCCAGGGCTGGCCCTTCTACTGGCCGTCGACGACGCTGCAGGTGCCGGCGAACTCCCTCATCACCGTGACGATCAAGCAGTACGACAGCGGCGGACGCGTCTTCAACAACTACTGGGCCAAGGTCCACGGGACCGTGGACGGCACCATGACGGTCAACGGCAAGACCGTGACCGAGGTCGATCCCACGAGGGTCGCCCACACGTTCACGGTGCACCAGTACCCCGAGAGCGGGCAGCCGTACCTCTTCCTGTCGGTCCCCCTCCCCGATCTGGGCGGCAACGCGGTCGGCAACGCCAATCCCTACGTGAGCGACCCCAAGGTCGTCACGTTCTCGTTCATGACCGGCGAGCCGGGGAGCTACGTGTGGAACTGCGAGTTCCCGTGCGGTGACGAGTACCAGGAGTTCGGCGGACCCATGCAGCAGCGCGGCTGGATGTCCGGCACCCTCGAGGTCGTCTGATGGCCGACACGATCGTCCCTTCGGACGAGCCCGAGGCTCCGAGCAACAGGCCGCCGGCGATGCACCGCCTGCGCGAGTGGCTGCAGCGCCGCTACGTGCGCCACATTCTCATCCTCACCGTCGTCGTCGGGTTCGTCCTGCTGCCGCTGTGCTGGCTCCTCCTGGCGGCCATGAACCAGTCCGGGGGCCCGGCCTCGACGGTGATGGAGGACATCCAGCAGACGATCTTCGTCTTCACCCTGGTGTCGATTCCCATCACGGCCTTCGTCTTCGCCGTCCTGCTCTACAGCCTCTTCGGCTGGAAGGGCAAGGGAGGCGATGCTCCGCCGTTCGACGACAACCCGGCCATCCGCACCAACACGGTCGCCGTCATCACCTGGACCCTGGCGTCCAGCCTTCTCGCGGCGTTCCTTGTCGTCTGGGGCCTCATCGAGCTCGCCGACATCACCGCCGACTCCTACGGCACCCAGTCCGTCACCGGCCAGCCTCGGGCGGACGACGCCCTGGTGGTCAACGTCACCGGCCAGCAGTGGGTGTGGACCTTCGAGTACCCCCAGTACGACAAGGTGGCGAGCGACATCCTGTACCTCCCCAAGGACCGTCCGGTGCTGTTCAACGTGACGTCCGTGGATGTCATCCATAACTTCTGGGCCGTTGAACTCGGCGTCAAGATCGACGCGAATCCCGGTGCCATCACCCAGACCGGCGTCACGCCGAACAAGGAGGGCATCTTCAACGTCCGCTGCGCCGAACTGTGCGGCCTCCACCACGCCTACATGGAGACCCAGATCCGCGTCATGCCCGAGGAGGCCTTCGAGGCCTGGATGCGCGAGAACGGCGGAGGGCAGACGTCATGAGCACGCAGACGGCGGCGATTCACCAGGCCGAGGTGCCCCAGCCGAAGCAGCACGGCAAGCCCGGCGGCATCATGCGCCGGCTGAACTTCTTCACCGGGCTGGCCTGCGGGGTGGTGCTGGCCCTGGTCTTCGGATTCCTCATGTACCAGCAATTCCCCGCCGGGACGCTCACCCCGACCTTCGCCAACGCCGCCTCGAGCCCGACGTTCTGGGCGATGATGGTGGGCTGGGTCGTGGGCTTCATGGGCGGCATGGGTGCCTTCGTCGGCCCGATCCGCTGGCTGCTCGGACGCGACCTCACCCACGCGGACGCGGAGTTCATGGCGGGCAAGGACCAGGGGAAGTTCCGCTACTGGCGCTTCACCACCGACCACAAGGTCGTGGGGATCCAGTACCTCATCGTGGCCATGATCATCCTCGGGTTCGGCGGCCTCCTCGCCATGCTCATCCGCACCGAGCTCGGCATCACGTGGATGGAAGTCTTCAACCCCGACTTCTACAACTCCCTCGTGGGCACCCACGGCATCGCCATGGTCATCGCGATGATCGTCATCGTGTCCGGACCCGTGGGCAACTTCATCGTTCCCCTCATGTGCGGCGCTCGCGACATGGCCTTCCCCCGGCTCAACGCCCTGAGCCTGTGGCTGCTGGTGTGCGCCGTCCCGCCCCTGATCCTGTCCCTCCTCGTCGGGGGCATCCGGGACGGCTGGAGCGTCTACCAGCCCCTCAATGCCCAGGCCGGACCGGGGATGATCGGCTACCAGACCACGATCATCGTGTTCGCGGTGTCCACCGCGATCGCGAGCGTCAACATCATGACGACGATCCTCACGATGCGCGCCAAGGG
>CAIVWG010000131.1 GCA_903909555.1 uncultured bacterium
AGGCGGGGCTGCGGCTGGTGCTCCATGACCTGCGGCCCACCGACCGGGACGCGGCACTCGAGGACGAACTCGTCGCGGCCGGTGCCGTCTCGGTGACGTTCGCCCATTTCGATCTCGCGGACGGGGGGATCGCGGAGGAGGGCTTTGCCGCGATCGCGGAGGATCACGGGGTCGACGTTCTCGTGAACGTCGCGGGAATCCAGCGCACGGCGCCCCTGGGGTTCATGAGCCGGGCGACGTGGGACGAGATCATCGCGGTGAACCTCAGCGCGGCATTCCACTCCATGAGCGCGTGCCTGCCGGGGATGAAGCAGCGCGGGTTCGGCCGCGTCGTCAACATCGCCTCGGTGCACGGCCTGGTCGCCTCGCGCGACAAGGCCGCCTACGTGAGTGCCAAGCACGGACTCATCGGCCTCACCCGCGTCGCGGCCCTCGAGTGCGCGGACATCGGGTCCGCGCGTACCGGCGGCGTCACCGTGAATGCGATCTGCCCCGGCTGGGTGCAGACGCCGCTCATCGAGACCCAGATCCAGGCCCACGCCGAGCGACTGGGCGCCGACCGGGAGACCGGGATGCGCGCGCTGCTCGAGGAGAAGGCCCCCTCGCGGCGCATGACCGACCCGGCGGAGGTGGGAGCCCTCACCGTCTTCCTCTGCCAGCGCCAGGCCCACAACATCACGGGCGCCTCCATGACCATCGACGGCGGGTGGACGGCTGTCTGACCCGCGCGGCCGGCCAAACCACCCTCAGCCAAGCCCTTCCGCTCGTCTTGGCGATCGCTCTGTCATCTATGCACTCCTCTGCGGCTCCATAGAGTGCATAACGATCGCCCAGGAGGACACGGGCGGGGGTCGGGCCGTGGGCGCCGAGGTCGGGTGGGGCTGGGGGAGGCCGCTGTCGGACCCCCCGCCTACGGTCACTGCCATGAGAAGCGACCTGCCCGTGCCCGTGCTGCGCCCGGCTCATGAGCCCGTCGGCGACCTGCATATCGACTGCGGCACCTGCGAGGTCCGCGGGGATGCCTGCGGCGACTGCGTCGTCACCGTCCTCCTCGGGCACCCGGAGACCGTGAGCGGGGAGACTCGGGTGGCCCTAGCCGTCCTCGCGGACTCCGGCCTGGTCCCGCCGCTGCGCCTGGTCCGCCCTGACGAGGGCGCCGCCTGAGCACTCGTTCCTCGACGCCCGCGGTGACGCAACGGATGCGCCGTCACGCACTGCGGGGAGGGACGGTGACCGTCCCTCCCCGCAGGCGTCGTGCTGCGTGACTGTCGTGCGCTAGAGGACCACGCGCTCGAAGATCATGTCCGCGCGAATCTGCGAGCCGTCGGGCATGACCTGGCTGGTGATGATCCGCATCTTGTCGGCCTTGAGCTTGATGCCGTAGGCGCGAGCGTCTCCGCCCGACGCATCGTCGGCGACCTCGAAGACGATCACGTTGGTGTGGTTCCAGAACCACGGGCCCTTGACATCGCCGATGATCGGCAGATCGGCCTTGTACTTCCCGTTGCTCTTGATCTCGATGCCGTTGTCGTCCTCGCAGTACCAGAACGGGCTCTGCGACTGGAAGGGGCAGGTCTGCGTGGGCTGGCCCTGGATCTTCATGGCGGTGAGGTGCCAGGTGCCGACGGGGGTGATCGTGGCGGGTACGTCGCCCGCCTGGGCGGAGCCTGTCGCCGCCATGGCGACGACGAGGCCGGCGGCGGCCATGGCGGCCGCGATCTTGCGAAGGGGACCCATGTGGTCGTCCTCTCGTGGGGGCGGAGTCGGCACGCCGGAGGCTGCGCCGTGAAGCGAGTGAAAGATAGCGCCTTCTGAGGCTTGTGTGACATTTTGAGACCTATTCGTGATCGACGCGTCCCCTGTGGCCTCGGCCAGTCCCGGCCACGGATGATGGCGACATGGCAGGCGGATCGCGGGCGGCGTTCCTCACCGGGCTCGCCCTGCTGCTCCTCGGTGCCGCCCTGGCCGCGGCCCTCATCCCCTGGGACTCCGCCGTGGCGCCGTGGGCCCCCCTGGACTTCCCCGCGTCCTTGCAGGCGGTGGGGCAGGACACGGCGCTCGCGATCGCCGACTACGCCGCCGCAGCCTGGCTGCCGGGGACCCTGGGACTCCTGGCCGCCCCCGCCGTCGCGGCGGCCGTCGTGCTCATCCCGGCCCTGCGCGCGGCGCTGAGCCGGATCGGGAGCGCATGGCGGCCGTTCCCGCGATCACTCGCGCAAGGTGCCACGCTGCTCGCTGTTGCCCAACTCGCCGCCCTGCCCTTCGATGCCTGGCTTGCCACGGTGCGCCGCGACTACGCCCTGCTCGTGGAGCCGTGGACGCTGTGGCTCATGCGATGGCTGGGGTACGCCGCCCTCACCGTCATCCTCGGCTCCCTCGCCGTGGCGCTGGCTCTCGCCGCGGCTCGACGCTGGCCGCGCGGATGGTGGCCCGGCGCCGTGATCGCCGGCTTCGCGGTAGCGGCCGTCGCATCCCTCGCCGTGCCGCTGACCTACCAGGTGGAAGGCACCCGATCCGCTCCGGATCTCCAGGCCCGCGTGCAGGAACTCGCGCAGCGCGCCGGAGTGGTCGTCGATCGCGTCGTGGTGGCCGAGACGAGCGACCGCTCGCCCGTGGTCAACGCGACGGTGTCGGGGCTCGGCCCCACGCGCACCGTCACCGTGTTCGACACCCTGCTCGGCACGTCGACCGAGCTGGGCGGTGAGACTGCCTCCGCTCAGGTGGACGCGCTCATCGCGCACGAACTCGTCCACGTGCGCGAGAACGACGTCCTGCTGGGGACGCTCCTCGCCGCGCTGGGCGCCGCGGCGGTCGTGGCCTTCGCAGCCGCCGCGACGATGTCCGCCCGCGTGCAGCGGGTCGTCGGCATCGAGGTTGCCGCCGATCCGGACGGTGAGCCGGGTGGTCGCGCGACTCGCGCGGGGGATCCGCGCATGGTCCCCGTCGCGGTCGCGATCGTCCTCGTCGGCGCACTCCTCGCGATCCCGGTCGGGGTGACGACCAGCCGGGCCCTCGAGGCGCGGGCCGATCGCGAGGCCATCAAGCTCACCGGCGATCCGGCCGCCTATGCGGACCTCATGATCACGTTGGCCGGCACGAACAAGTCGACGCTGCAGCCGCCTCGATGGCGCTACGCGCTGCTCATGACCCATCCGACGCCGCTGCAGCGGATCGCTGCGGCGCAGGGCGAGGATTCCGCGCGCCCCTGAGCACCACTCCCACGGAGACCGCCGTGGCGGCGAGGAGGAGGATCACCCGGACCGACTGGAGGGCGACCGCCCACCATGCGCCGTTGGTGAACGAGCCGTACCCGAACGGGTAGATGACCTGAGTGACGAGGATGGACGGGACGAGGAGCCAGACCGCCCGACGCGTTCGGCTCCGCGGATCGAGGAAGGTCACGGCGGCCACGCCCACGATCCACACGGAGTACTGCGGCGACAGGACCCGGCTGGTCACCACGGACACGAGCAGCGCGGCCAGGGCGACATCGCAGGGAGCGACATCTTCGATTCGGCCGAGCAGGCGCAGGATGACGAAGGCGCCGAGAACGGCGAAGCCCGCGAGGGTGATGGCCAGGCCCAGCGGGATGGTGATGGGGAGGTCGACCTCCATGGCGCCGTAGCGGAACTCGGTGGGCACGTCGAATGCGAAGGCGTTCGCGACCATGAAGGGCCACGCGCCGACCGACTCGATCTGCAGGCCCCGAGCCCCCTGCTCGCCGAGGAACGAGATGGCGCCGTCGGCCCAGATAGTGACCCCGACGAGCACGACGGCGGCGGTCGCGACGAATCCGGCGAGCGCCGCGGGCAGGCTCCGGCGGGGCACGGCGACGACGAGCAGCGCGGGCCACACCTTGAGCAGGGCTCCGACCGCGAACGCCGCTCCTGCGCCCAGTGACCGCCAGGGAGGGCGCCGGGCGACCGTCGTCGCGGGCAGCGTGAGGAGGACAAGGCCGATCACCGCGAACAGCGTGGGGAGGACGTCGAAGCGGGCGATGAGCACGGGCCCCACGAGGAGGCCGCCGATCACCCATGCCCACGCGGAGGCGTAGCCGGCGGATGCGCTGCCGACGGCACCCTGCCGGCATGCGCGCCGTCCCGCGACCAGCAGGACGGCGAGGATCGCGGCGTCCGCGGCGAGCACGATGCCGACGAAGGCGGCGACGGGATTGGGCCCGAGGAGCGCGGCCAGGGCGAACGCAACCCCCGCGGCCGGGGGGTACTGCCACATGTCGTCGCCGGTGGGGAATCGACCGGTCACGAGCAGGTCCGACCACTCCGCGTAGAGCTTCACGTCGTTGATGACGAGAGGCCCGTCGGGGTAGGGAACCGCGCCGGTGGCGGCCCCGACGAGGACCGCCCGGGTGAGCAGCCAGGCGAGGATGACGACTGTGGGGCTGCCGCCGACGCGCGCCAGCAGCGACGGCGAGCTCACGGGACGTCGTCGCCCTGGGGCAGCAGCCCCAGGCGCAGCGCCGTCATGAGCGCCTGTGCGCGGTTAGCCGCACCGAGCTTGTCGTAGAGGTTGGAGATGTGCGTCTTGGTGGTCGAATCGCTGATGTAGAGCCGCCGGGAGATCTGGGCGACGCCGAGGCCGTCGGCGAGGAGGTGGAGCACCTCGGTCTCGCGCGGCGACAGGGACGGCCCCTGGGGAGACAGGCGCCGCTTCATGGCGTCGGCGAGGTCGGCGGAGGCGAAGCTGTGCGGCGCGGCTGCCGCATGTCGGGCCGCCGCCACGATCTCCTCCGCGGGGGCGCTCTTGGGGACGAAGGCACTCGCACCCGCTTCGAGCGCGTCGAAGAGTTGCTGGTCGCCGGCGTACATGGTGAGGACGACGATGCCCATGTCGGCGCTGTGCTTGCGAAGCGCGCGCACAATCTCCAGGCCGTTGCCATCCGGGAGGCGCAGGTCCACGACGGCGACGTCGGGGGTCAGGTGGGTCCCCACCGCGATGGCCTCGGCCACGCTGGCCGCCTCGCCCACGACCTCGAGATCCGACTCGCGCTCGAAGGCCCTGCGGAGCCCCTCGCGGATGAGTTCGTGGTCGTCGGCGAGCATCACCGTCGTCGTCATGGTGCCCCCTCCCGAGCGGGTGCGGACGCCGCTGCTGTCGTCTGCAGGGACAACTCCACCACAGTCCCGCTGGGACTCCGGCGCTTGACCGTGAGCGACGCCCCGATGCGGGCCGCGCGCTCGCGCATGATCTGCAGCCCGAAGCTGTCAGGACGCCCGCGCCCCTCGGGGATCCCGCGGCCGTCATCCGCGACGCGGAGGAAGGCGTCGCCCTCCGTCACGCGGTAGGTGACCCAGAGGGTCCTCGCCTGCGCGTGGCGTCGGGCGTTGGCCACCGCCTCCTGGGCGATGCGCAGGATCTCGGGCGCCACCCCGGGTGGTAGTCGCGAGGCATCCTCGTCGAGCACGAGATGGACGGTGAGCCCGGCTTCCGCGCCCACCGCGCGCACGTGGCTGGACAGGGCCTCCCCGATGCCTGCGCCCACCTCGGTGCGCAGGTCGAAGATCGACAGGCGCAGTTCGGTCACGATCCGGGTGAGCTCCTCGCGGATGCGCTCCAGGTCGCGGCGAGTGCCGTCGTCGGTCGCCCCGCGCAGTGCGTCATCGATGAGGAACCCCAGTCCGGCGACCTCCTGCGCGATGCCGTCGTGGATCTCGCGCGCGAGTCGGCGCCGCTCCTCGAGCGTGGCGAGGTCGCGGACCTCCTCGAACAGCCGCGCGGTGTCGAGCCGAAGGGCGGCCTCGTCGGCCATGAGCTGGCCTTCGGCGAGGTCCTCGACGGGCCACAGGCCGCCCGCGCGCTCGAGGCCGACCAGGCCGACGCGCTTGTCGCCGAGACGCAGGGGGATGACCGCGCAGGCCATGGCGCTGCCGAGTTCGGGGCCGTCCATCTCGCCGAGGCGCTGGACGGCCACGCCGGCCTCCCACGCCTGCCCCCACAGTCCGGCGTGCACCGTGGGCTCCCAGTCCCGAGACGCGTCGGCTGGCACGCGTGCCACGGGGAGCAGGGCCCCGCTCTCGCTGCGCACGAACACCTCGGCGCGGTCGTGGGGGAGCACGTCGCCCAGGCGCCCCAGGGCCGCCTCGGCGAGTGCCGTCTCCTCCAGTCCTCCGGGCAACTGCCGAGCGACGTCGCGGAGCGAGGTCAGCAGGCGCCGGGCCGCGTCATAGTCGGTGCGTGACGGGGCGGTGCGCTCCCGCACGTGGGCCGTGAGCACGGCGCCGAGTCCGAGCGCGGCGCCCAGGGAGAGGGCCACGACGAGGTCGACGATGGCGACGGGAAGCTGCTCGCTGACGCGGATGACCGTCCCCACGATGAGGATGAGCACCTCGAGTGCGATCGTCGACGAGACTCCCGGGATGCCGAGCGTGAGCGCGGCCACGATGGGCGGCACCACGAGGTAGATGATCGACGGTCGATCGCCCGGCGGCGAGGCGATCACGATGACCGCGGCGGCGCCGGCCTCCGCCAGGGGCACGGCGAACCTCACCCAGTGCGGCCTCGGGATGAGGGAGGCGAGGGTGGCTGCGACGGCGACTCCGGCGACCGCGACCACCTGCCCGAGCGACTTCCCCATGTCTCCCGTGACGATGGCCAGCACGAGGACCGCGGCAAAGCCAAGGCCTCGCGCCAGGCCCTCTCGGACGCGACGCGAGGCCCAGGCGTTGCTCACGCGTACAGTGCGTCGACCTCCGATGCGAACTCCTTCATCACCACGTTGCGCTTGAGCTTCATCGACGGGGTGAGCTGCCCGCCCTCTTCAGTCCAGTCCTCAGGAAGGATAGTGAACTTCTTGATGGCCTCGGCGTTGGAGACCGCCTTGTTGGCCTCGTCCACGGCCTTCTGGATCTCCGCCACCAGGTCGGGATCGTTGGTCATGGAGGCGATGGTCGAGTCGGCCGGCTTGCCCGTCTGCTTCAGCCATGCGGGGAAGGACTCGGGATCGATGGTGACCAGCGCGCCGATGAAGGGCTGGCCGTCGCCGACCACCATGCACTGGCTCACCAGCCAGTTGCCGCGGAGGCGGTCCTCGAGAACCGCGGGGGCGACGTTCTTGCCGCCCGCCGTCACAAGGAGTTCCTTCTTGCGCCCGGTGATCTTCACGAAGCCCTGGTCGTCGATCTCGCCGATGTCGCCGGAATGGAACCAGCCGTCGGGCTCGATGGCCTCCGCGGTCGCCGTGGGGTTGTTCCAGTAGCCCTTGAAAATCTGCGCGCCCGCGAGCATCAGCTCGCCGTCGGGCGCGACCTTGACGGACGCGCCGGGGAACGGCTGTCCGACGGTGCCGATCTTGATGTGGCCCGGGCGGTTCACGGTCGTGGCCGCCGAGGTCTCGGTGAGGCCGTACCCTTCGAGGATCGTCACGCCGATGCCGCGGAAGAAGTGGCCGAGACGCTCGCCGAGGGGCGCGCCTCCGGACACGGCCCAGGCGACCTTGCCGCCCATCGCGGTGCGCAGCTTGGAGTACACAAGCTTGTCGAACACCTTGTGCTTGATCTTCAGGCCGATGCCCGGACCGCCCGTGTCGAGGGACTTGGAGTAGTCGATCGCGGTCTGGGCCGCGGAGTTGAAGATGTTGCCCTTGCCGTCCGCCGTGGCCTTCTGCTGCGCGGAGTTGAAGACCTTCTCGAAGACGCGGGGGACGGCCAGGAGGAAGGTGGGCTGGAAGGACTGCATGTCTCCCAGGAGGTTCTTGACGTCGGGCGCGTGTCCCAGGCGAGTCCCGGAGTACACGCAGCCCAACTGGATGATCCGGCCGAAGACGTGGGCCAGGGGGAGGAAGAGCAGGGTCGAGGCGCCCTGGACCTTGAACAGCTCGGGCATGCCGGCGACGATGTTGTCGACCTCGAACATGAAGTTGCCGTGGGTCAGCATGCAGCCCTTGGGCCGGCCCGTGGTGCCCGACGTGTAGATGATCGTCGCCAGGGACTCGGGGTTGAGAGTCGCGCGGCGCTTCTCGAGCTCCTCGTCGGAGACGCCGGCACCCGCGGCCGCGAGGGCGTCCAGGGCTCCGTCGTCGAAGACCCACACGCGCGAGCAGTGCGGGACGCGGTCCGCGACCTCGTCGAACACCGCCTTGTTCTTCGCGCTCTCGAGGAAGACGCCGACGGCGTCGGAGTCGCTGAGGATCCAGTCGACCTGCTCGGCCGAGGAGGTCTCGTAGATCGGTACGACCGCGCCGCCGGCGTACCAGATCGCGTAGTCGGCGACGGTCCAGTCGTAGCGGGTCCGCGACATGATCGCGACGCGCTGCCCCGGCTCGACTCCGGAGGCGACGATGCCCTTGGCGACCGCCTTGACCTGGTCGAGGAACTGCTGCGAGGTCACCCCCACCCAGGCCCCGCCCCTGTTGACGGACAGCGCCACGCGGTTCGGCGCGCTGGCGGCGTTGTTCACGATGGCGTCGGCGAGGCTTCCGCTGGTGGCGGGCGGGACGATGGCCTCCACGCTGAACTCGGTCTTCACGGTCACTCCCAGGGTCTGATGCTCCGGTTGATGCTGCGGGCCTCGAGGTCGAGGCCTTTCCTACCGCGACGTTACGGGAATCGCCCCGCGGGGGCGAGCGGAATGGACCGCTTGGGTGGCTCAGCCCGGACCTTCCCCCCGCGTGTCGGCCCCCTATTCTGTCCGCCATGGACGCCCTGGGGAACGCCGAGGAGGCTGCTGCGGCGCCCGGTGCGGTCAACCTCGTGGACGAGACCTTCGTCGTCGTCGAGCGGACCCGGATCGCCGCCGTGGTCGCCGACCCCGCCCGCTGGCGAGCCTGGTGGCCCGGCCTCACCCTCACGGTCTTCATGGACCGGGGCCTGGACGGGATCCGGTGGTCCATCACCGGCGACCTGGTCGGGTCCTGCGAGATCTGGCTGGAGGGAGTGGCGGACGGAGTCCTGGTCCACTACTACCTGCGGGCCGACCCCACGGTGCCCGGGGCACCGACCCGGCCGCGGGCGCTCCCGACCTCGGCGCGAGGCCGCCGCGAGATCGACCGCCTGCGGCGGCGCCAGGCCCTGGCGTGGAAGCGAGCGGTCTGGGCGCTCCAGGACGAGCTCGAGGGCGACCGGCGCGCGGGCGAGCCGGCCGAGGGGTGGTCCTGACATGGCGGACCAGACCGAATCCAGCATCGAGATCGACGCTTCCCCGGACGCCATCATGGCCGTCATCGCCGACCTGCCCGCCTACCCCGAGTGGAGCGACGGCATCACGAAGGTCACGGTCCTCGAGGAGAGGGACGGGCGGCCCTTCCGGGCGCAGTTCCACCTGGAGTCGGGTCCGATCCGCGATACCTACGTCCTCGAGTACGCGTGGGACGGCGACAAGTCGGTGTCGTGGCACCTGGTGTCGGGAGAGATGCTCACCCACATGGACGGCACGTACCGCCTTGAGCCGTCGGCGGGCGCGACGACGGTCCGCTACCGACTGGCCGTGGACGTGAAGATCCCGATGATCGGCATGATCAAGCGCAAGGCGGAAAAGGTCATCGTCGACACCGCGCTCAAGGGCCTCCAGCGTCGGGTCGCCGCCGTCGCCTGACGACACGGTGGCGCGTCACACGACGGCGCCGTGGTCCCCGTCGTCTCGGTGCTTCTCCCCGGCGCGCACGATCAGCGTGATGAACCCGGCGGTGAAGGCGGCGAAGCCCGCTCCCGCGAGCCATCCGCCCCAACCCGTCACGTAGGACACCACGACCAGCACCGGACCCCCGATCGTGCCGACCCAGGCCATGGTGTCGAAGCGGTCGCGGGGGCGGGGAAGGGGCGGCGGAGGAGGAGGGACGAATCGCTCGTCGTCGGGATCGTCGGTGACCTCGTAGTCGCGCGGTCCCGGGGAGTGCTGCCGGACCAGCCGCGCCGACAGTCCTGACCCGCCCTGGGGAGAGTCGGGCGCATCCACCTCGCCCGCGGGGATGGAGGGGATCTCCGGATCGGGCGCCGTCGCATCGAATCCCGACACGATCTGCTCCCAGGCCGCGTCGACGTCATCGGCCGAGGCCTGCGCCATGGACGCGGCATCGGCGCGCGCGGCGGCGTCGGCGAGGAAGTCGGCCCTGAGCGCGGGGAGCCGCTGCCCGATCACGTCGCGGGCCGTGGCCAGTTGGCCGCGGTCGACGTACACGCGGCTGGTGGGACGGTCCGGGGCGCGCACCTCCCGATAGGGACCGGTCTCGCCGGCGATCGGCTCGGCGTAGCCCCCGATCCCGGCATCGCGCAGGATCTCGAGCACGTGATCGACCAACGGGGGATCCACGTCGACGAGTGCGGCGTACGACGCGGCGGGAATGCCGTTGCTGTGCACGGGACTCACCCCGCGAGTCTGCGGATGAACTCGATGCTGCCGGCGAAGATCGTCTCGGCATCGTTGTCGATGGTCGCGACGTGGTAGGACTCGGGCAGGACGATCTCGGTCACGTCCTGGCTCGACACGTGCTCGAGGATGTAGGCGGTGTTCGAGGCCTCCACGACGTGATCCTCGGCGCTGCGGAAGACGAGCAGCGGCTGGTCGACGCGCGCGATGTCGCCCTTGACCTTCTGCCACAGCTTCGTGAGGGAGTAGGCCGCCTTGAGCGGGATCTTGTCGTACGCGCCCTCGTCCTGACCGGGCTTCTTGATGTCGTTGGAGATCCCCGGGAAGGCGGGCACCGCGAGCTGGAGCGCGGGCAGCAGGAAGCGATCGGGGCGCTCGGAGTGCACCGCCGGGTTCACGAGGACCAGGCCGCGGATCCCCTCGCGGTGCATCTCGGCGAGCCGAAGGGAGAGCGAGCCCCCCATCGAGAGGCCCATGACGAACACGGTCTCGCAGCGTCCCTGCAATTCGCGGAAGGAGCGATCCGCCTCGGCGTACCAGTCCTCCCAGCGGGTGAGGTTCATGTCCTGCCAGCGGGTGCCGTGGCCCGGCAGCCGAGGGACACGCACGGTGTGGCCCTGCTCGGCGAGGCGCCGGCCCCACGGAACCATCGACTTGGGCGATCCGGTGAAGCCGTGGATGAGCAGGACTCCGACCGGCCC
>CAIVWG010000132.1 GCA_903909555.1 uncultured bacterium
CCGGGCTATGCGCAGTCGAAGGGCAAGCCCTCGTGGGTGGCGGACCAGCCGACGCTGAATCCGGGAGAGGGCCGGTCGCTCGCGCGCCGAAACATGCGCAGCCTGCTGTCGGTGGACGACAACGTGCGCTACATCCTCGACGCGCTGGAGCGCGAGGGACGCCTGCGCAATGCCATCGTGGTGTTCACCAGCGACAACGGCCTGGCGTGGGGCGAGTACAACCTCATCGAGACCAAGAACTACCCCTACACGACGCCCGTCCCCCTCGTGGTCCGCTGGGATGCGGCCCCGCAGGGCAGCCCCCTCTCGGGTGCGGGCAGTACGGACGACCGCATCGTGTCCATCGCCGATCTGACCGCGACCATCGCCGAGGCCAGCGGAGCGGACATGCCGGGCCTCGAGGACGGCATCGACCTGGTGAGCGGGGCGCAGGAACGCAAGGAGATCCTGATCGCGGCGTGGCGCAATCGCGGCTCACGCAATCCCCTGCCGGCATACTGCGGCGTCAGGACCGACAAGTGGCTCTACGTCCACTACAAGGGGGGGATCGAGGAGGGGTACGACCTCGACCGTGATCCCCATATGCTGCGCAACCTCTTCCCGAGCTTCGATGCCGACAACGGGCTGATGCGGCCGGACGTGGTGACGCGGCTTCGGTCGCAGGCACGTGCACTCTGCGACCCGGGGCCGCCGGGCTTTTCGTGGGACTCCGGGGGCTGAGCCCTTGAGCCCCCGAGCGACCGGGCGGGCGATCAGGCGACGATGACGTTGACGCCCGCCTCCACGAGGAGCGCCATCGCCTCGGGGGTGATTCCAGGGTCCGTCACCAGGGTGTCCACGGCGGTCAAGGGGGCCATGCTCCCGGCGTAACGGTGCCCGATCTTGGTGCTATCGGACGCCACGATGACGCGCTCGGCGCGCTCGATGAGCGCGGCATTGGTCCGCGCCTCGACGACATCGTGCGTGGTGATGCCCTCGTGATCGATCCCATCCACGCCGACGTAGGCGGTTCCGATGGTGGCCTGGGACAGGGCAGCCTCGGCCCACGGGCCCACGAGTTCGGTGCTCTGCGACCGGGCGACGCCACCGGACACGACCACGCGAATGCGCGGCTTGACGGCGAGTTCCATGGCGATGTTGAGCGCATTGGTCACGACGACGAGGTCCACGCGTGAGGAGAGCACCCGCGCGATCTCCGCGGTGGTGGATCCCCCGGTGAAGGCCACGGTCTGCGGACCGAAGGGCAGGAGGGCGGCGGCGGTCTCGGCCACCGCGCGCTTCTGGGCCTTGGAACGGCGATCCCGGTAGGCGACGGGGACCTCGGCGCCGGATTCCGTGGCGATGGCGACGCCGTACCGGCGGACGAGCAAGCCCTGGTCTTCCAGCAGGGTCAGGTCGCGGCGGAGGGTGGCCTGGGAGACGCCGAACTGACGGGCAAGGTCGGCGACGCCGACGCTGGACTGGTCGCGCAGCAGCGCCAGGATCGCGGCCATGCGCTCGCCCCGGTGGACCGATTCGGACGACCGGGGCGCCATCGACGGCCTACGCGCACCGACAGCGTCGGTCCTCGGGGACCTGCGCCATCACCTCGTCGACGTGGGCACCGCATCCGGTCCAGGTGACCTTGCCGCAGGCGGAGCAGGGGGCGGGGCTGCACATGGCTCTCCTCCTCGGTGGGGGAACGTCAGGATACCCCCAGGGGTATCTTCTCGTCTACCGGGACCGCGCCTGGCCGTGGCGGCCTGCCGCGTGTGGTGTCATCGGGACCATGATGCAGATCGGCACCCTCGATGTCACGCCCGCGCGCAGCCGTCCGGACCTGCTGGCTCCGGCCACGGCGGAAGCCCTGTCTGCCTGGTCGCGCGGCGACGACGTGGGCGTGGCGCCGATCGACCCGGACCTGGCGGATACCGCGGCCTTCTGCGCGGCCTACGGCGTACCCCTGGCAGCGTCGGCGAACTGCGTCGTGCTCGCGGGCAAGCGAGAGGGGCAGGTCAGGATGGCGGCTTGCCTCGTGCTCGCCACGACCAGGGCTGACGTCAACGGCGTCGCACGACGCTGGCTCGATGTCCGCAAGATCTC
>CAIVWG010000133.1 GCA_903909555.1 uncultured bacterium
AGCGGACCACTTCGCGCGTACGCATCATCGATGAAGCGCGACATCACTCCTGCAGATGAGGCCGCCCGATTCGTGCGCATGCGTGACGAGAAGGGTTTCGACGCCTTCAAGTGGCGTGTGGGCGCTGAGTGCGGGCGCGATGTCGACGAGTGGCCCGGGCGTACGGAGGAGGTCGTACCCGTGGTCGCCCGTGCTCTTGGTGACGGCATCGACAAGCTCGTCGACGCGAACAGCGGGTTCGGTGTTGCCCGGGCCATCGAGGTGGGACGACTCCTCGAGGCCGAGGGGATCGGACATTACGAGGAACCGTGTCCCTACTGGGAGATCGAGAAGAGCGCCGCGGTCGCCGCCACGCTCGACATCGACGTCACGGGCGGAGAGCAGGACTGGGACCTCGCTACCTGGCAGCGCATCATCGACACCCGTGCCGTCGACATCGTGCAGCCGGACGTGATGTACATGGGGGGCATGTGCCGCACGATGCAGGTGGCGGAGATGGCGGCCGCTGCGGGACTTCCGTGCACCCCCCACAGCGCCAACCTGTCACTCGTCACTGTGTGCACCATGCACCTGCTCGGGGCGATCCCCAACGCGGGCAAGTACCTCGAACTCAGCATTGAGGGTCCGGACTACTACCCCTGGCAGCAGGATCTCTTCATCGGCGACCCGTTCGCGGTCGACGCGGGTCGCGTGTGGATCCCCGAGGGTCCGGGCTGGGGAGTCGACATCAACCCCGCGTGGCTTGCCAATGCCGCATACGCCTCGTCGACCCGTGACTAGCTCACGATGCGCGGGTCCCGCGGTGGAAGTCGGGTATCGCGGCGAGGAGTTCCTGCGTGTAGGGCTGCTCCGGGGACCGGAAGAGCTGCTCCGTGGGCCCCTGTTCGACAATCCGACCGTCCTTCATGACCACCGCCCGATGAGCGATGGTCCGCACTACCGCGAGGTCATGGCTGACGAAGACGACCGAGGTGCCAGTCTCCGCCGCGATCGCGGCGATTACCTCGATCACCGTCGCCTGGACGGAGACATCGAGAGCCGAGGTCACCTCATCGCACAGCAGCACCCGGGGCTTGGCCGCGAACGCGCGCGCGAGGTTGACTCGCTGCTTCTGGCCTCCGGACAGCTCCGACGGATAGCGATGCAGGATGTCGCCAGGGAGCTGCACCTGGTCGAGCAACTCCAGGACAACGCGCTCCTCGTCGCCGCGTGAGACGTCGTCGCGGAACAAGCGCAGCGGGCGGCCCACCAGCTGGGCGACCGACTGACGCGGGTTGAGCGACGTGTCGGGGTTCTGGAAGACGATCTGCATCCGTCCACGGATCTCCCGTGGGCGACGCACTGCCTTGGCCGCCAGCATCTGCCCGTCGAAGGCCACCTCGCCGGAGATCGGTGGGTGCAGCCCCGCAATGCAGCGCAGGAGCGTGGACTTGCCGCTGCCGCTCTCGCCGACGACGCCCAGCGTCTCACCGGAAGCGACAGTGAAGGTCACGTCTGATAGCACCTGAGCAGTCGCCCCGGGGTACCGCGCGGAGATGGCACGCACGTCCAGGAGGGCTCCGCCTTCCGTGGTCGAGACCTGCTCCAGGGTGCGCACGGATCGCTGCGACCGCTCATTGGCCCTGAGGCAGCGCACCGCCGACCCATCCGCCTGGGCGACGAGTTCGATGCTCGACTGCGTACAGGCCTCCACCACAAGATCGCACCGCGGCGCAAACGCGCACGCGTCAAGGACCACCCGCAAAGGTGGGCGTCCGGGGATCCCGCTCACCGCCCGCCGCTCACGGGCACTGGGGACCGAGTCCAGCAGGGCACGCGTGTAGGGGTGCGACGGTCCGGCCAGGAAGTGCTCCACCGGCCCCTGCTCGACGATCTCGCCCGCGTACATGACGGCGAGACGATCCGCGACGGTGGACAAGAGCGCCAGATCGTGGCTGACGTAGAGCGTCGCCACTCCGGTCTTCGTCACCAGTTCCCTGAGGAGGGCCGAGATGCGCGACTGGGTGGTGACGTCGAGACCGGTGGTGGGCTCATCGAGGATCAGCACCTCGGGACCGCACGCGATCGCGATGGCGATTGCGATGCGCTGCTGCTGGCCACCGGAGAATTGGTGCGGGTAGCGGCGCAGGGCCGACTCGGGCGCGGGAATGTGCACCTGACCGAGGAGTTCCACCTGCCGGGCTCGGAGAGTGTCCCCCTTCAGTCCGAGGTGGAGGCGCAAGGGCTGCGCGATCTGCTCGCCGATGCGGATGGCGGGATTCAGCGCCGTCGTCGCGTTCTGGGCGACGTAGGAGAGTCGATTGCCCCAGAACCCGCGAAGCTGCCGTGCCGACAGCCCGAGGAGGTCCGTGCCGTCGAGCGCGGAGGTGCCGGTCAGGATGCGCACTCCCGGCGCCCGGTAGCCGATAGCGGCGAGCGCCGTCGTCGACTTGCCGCAGCCGGACTCCCCGGCCAGCCCCATGATCTCGCCCCTGCGCAGTGCCATGTCAACGCCCGCCACTACGACGTTGTCCACGCCTCCGCGGCGTCGGTAGGCGACCGTCAAGTCCTTGACCACGAGGGGATCGCTCTGGCCGCTCATGACTTGTGCGATCCGGTTTTGGTGATGTGGCCGGAGATGGAGTCCGCGACGAGGTTGAAGGACACCGACAGCGCCGCGATGCCCACCGCCGGCCAGATGGTCGCCCACGGCTGGACGGCAATGAACCCGCGGTACTCGGCAACCATGAGTCCCCAGTCCGACGCCGGTGGCTGCAGGCCCAGGCCCAGGAAGTTCAGCGTCGCAATGAAGATGATGGCGTAGGTGATGCGCAGCGCCGTGTCCGCGATCGTCGGCGCCGCGATGTTCGGCAGGATCTCACGGAAGAGGATCGCCCCGGTCCGCTCACCGCGCGCCTGTGCGGACGCGACGTAATCGCTGGTGACCACCCCTTGGGCCGCCCCACGGATGACGCGGCCCATGCGCGGGGCGAAGACGAGTGCCACGGTGATGATGAGGACGGGGGTGGTGCTTCCGAATCCGGCGATGAGGACCAGGACGAGGACCAGTGGGGGCAGGATGATGAAGACATCGAAGATCCGCGTGACCACCTCATCGATGGCACCGCCCTTGTACGCCGCGAGCAGGCCGAAGAAGCCGCCGAGGACAAGGGCGATGGCCACCGAGGCGAGAGGGGCAAGGATCACACTGCGCCCGCCATTGAGCCACCGGCTGAAGACGTCGCGTCCCAGTTGGTCGGTCCCCATGAGGTGCTCGCTAGACGGCAGCTGCAGCGGCAGCCCCGCTCCGATCTGATCGGGCGGATATGGGGCGAACATCGGCCCGAAGACGATGATCACGAGCAGGATCGCGCCGAGAATCACCCCGGTCAGACCCTCCGGCGACCGAAGAACCGCCCTGGCCACGGACGGGGGCTTGGCGGCGAAGGTTTCCTTCACTGCGGGAGGCGACGAGCTCATCACCCTGCTCGCAGACGCGGATTGAAGACGGTCACCAGAATGTCAGCAACGACGCTGACACCGATGAACATGATACCCAGGATCATGGTGATCGACAGGACGGCCGGGTAGTCGCCGGCTCCGATCGAGGCGATGTAGAGCTGCCCGATCCCAGGCAGGGCGAAGAGTTGCTCTACGACAATGACGCCGCCAAGGAGATAGACCACGTTGAGGGCCACGGCATTGACCAGGGGCGGCGCCGCGTTGCGCATGGCGTGATCCCAGGTGACGCGCATGCTGCCCAGTCCTCGCAATTGGGCGGCCGCGACGTACGGGGCGCCGAGTGCCTCGGTGGCCGACGCCCTCGAGATCCGGGAGATGTGCGGGAGCATGGCGAGGACGAGCGTCATGACAGGAAGGATGAAGGCGCCGACCTTCGCCATCGCGTTGCCGAACTGCAGTCCCGTGGAGTCCACCGGGAGCCACCCGAGCCACACTCCGAAGACGAGGATGAGTGCCACGCCGATGATGAACTCCGGAAGCGACGCGAGGATGACGGTGCCCACGAGGAGGCTCATGTCCGTCCGGGAACCGGCACGGCGCGCCATGAAAACCCCCAGCCCGATAGACACCGGCAGCGCGATGACGAGCGAGGCGATGGCGAGAATCAGGGTATTGCGCAGGCGCGGGAGCACGTCATCAGCCACAGGTCGCTGGGTGGTCAGGGACGTCCCCATGTCGCCGGTCACGAAGTCCCCTAGCCAGACCGCGTAACGGATCGGGAACGGATCATAGAGGCCGCGCTCTTCGGCATAAGCCACAAGGGCTGGCTCAGCCGTTTCGCGGCCGAGGGCGGCCCGGGCGACGTCCTCGGGTGATTTCAGGTTGGTGGCGAAGAAGGCCAGTAGGGAGATCACGAAGAGCGTGAGCATCGACGTGGTCACGATCTTCGTGACCTGCCAGGTTCGGGGATAGCGGACGCGCCCCCGGGGCTGCGGAGTCTCCTCCGCAGCCCCGGGGGCGTCGCGCTGCGCGTCCGTTGTCACGGATCGTCTTTTGACACTGGATGCCCTTCGCCGGGCTTACGCGTTGGGGTCGATCCACGCCCTGTCGAAGACCGTGAACTGAGGCATGTAGTCGATACCCTGCACTGACTTCGCCGCGGGCGCCACCGTATCGATGAAGTAAGGGATGAGCATTCCCGCCTGATCGGCGACGATGGTGAAGGCCTTGCCGTAGATCTCCTTCTGCTTGGCCTCGTCACTGGTGGCGAGCCCGTCGTCGACGAGTTGGTCGAGCTCGGGGCTGTTGAACCGGCCCTCATTCCACTCCGCCGACGAGATGTAGTTGAGCGACAGCGCCTCGCTGGGGAAACGACGCTGGTAGTAGGACGTGTACATGGGCGCCTTCAGCCAGACGTCGTCCCAGTAGCTGTCAGCCGGGTACTTGTTCAACTTCACCCGAATGCCGGCCGGCTTGACAGACTCCGCGAAGACGGTTGCCATATCCACCATGCCGCCGAAGACATCGGAGGTGAAGAGCTCGATGTCGATGCCGTCCGGGTAGCCCGCCTCAGCGAGCAGGGTCTTGGCCTTCTCGATGTCCTGAACACGATCACCGACGGTGGCCATCGGATAGAAGGGGTCGTCCATGGGAGCGGGCAGGTCGCCCGTCACCGTTCCCTGGCCGCCCTGGGCCGTCGCCAGCATGAGGTCGCGGGCCGCCGCGAACTTGATGGCCAGTGTCAGCTTCTCGTTGTCGAACGGCGCCTGCGTCGAGTCCATGGCGATGTCGACCAGGGTCTGGTTCGGACGCTTCTGGACCACGCAGTTGCCCGAGGACTCGACCTGCGGGATGGCCGTGGCGGGCATGTTGTCGCCCACGAGGGCCTGGCCGGAGAGCACGGACTGGACCTTGGTGGTCTGGTCGGGGATGACCACCGCCTGTGCGCCATCCAGGTAGGGAAGCTCGGGGTTCCAGTAGTTCGCGTTCTTGGCCACCTCCCAGGAGGTGCCGGGAGTGAACGACACGAGCGTGAACGGCCCGGTCCCGTTGCCCTTGCTGAAGTCGGTGGTACCGTCCTTGACGACCAGGCACTGGCGGGCACCGAGGACCCCGATGCCGAAAGCGGAATCAGGGCGCTTGAGCGCGAACTTGATGATGTGATCGTCGACCGCCGTCATGCCCTTCGCGTCCAGCGATCCCGAGACCCGGGCCTGGATGGGGCTGCCCGCCTCCTCGTCGAGGTTGCGGCCGATCGTGTAGATGACGTCCTTGGCGGTGAGCTCGGTCCCATCGTGGAACTTCACGCCCTTCTTCAGGGTTACCGTCCACTCTGTTGCGTCGGCGTTGGCCTCCACCGAGTCCGCGAGGACGTTCTCGATCTCCCACTTGTCGTTGTACTTCACCACGCCCTCGTAGAGGGCGCCGCAGATCAGCGAATCGGAGGTGTAGGCCGTCGCCATGGGATCGAGATTCTCGGTGTTGGCGGAGTCGGTGATGGCGTAGGTGAGCGTGCCGCCGCGCGCGATGCTCGACGACGGCGATGGCGCCTGCGACGCGCTCGCCGAGGCGCTTGACGCTGCCGCACTCGAGGAGGTGGCCGTCCCCCCACTGGAAGTGCATGCGGTGAGCGTCGCTGCGGCGCCTCCGACCACGACGGTTCCCCCGATGAGGAATGCGCGGCGCGGAAGCGCGGATGTCCGGGACTCCTGGCCCTCCATGAGGCCTCCCTCTCTGGCGGCCCCCCCGGGGCCACGCCGTCTCTGGGCGGCCCCGTTGGGCCACGCCGTGGAGCGGAGTCTGTTATAAACTGACGCGCCAGTCAATGATCTTCGGGAAACTGATTCCTTGCCGTTACGGGACGACCGTGATCTTGCCGACGAACTCCCCAGTCTGGAGTGCTGCGAATGCCTGGCGGGCATCGGACAGGGGCACGGAGAGCGCGATCGGCGGACGAAGTCCCGTGCGCCCCAGCAACCCCACGAGTTCCCACAATTCCTCGCGCGTGCCCATGGTCGAGCCCACGATGGAGAGTTGGAGGAAGAAGACGCGCGCGAGATCGGCGGCAGGGTTCGGGCCGCTGGTCGCGCCGCACGTCACGATGCGCCCGCCCGGCACGAGGGCCTTGAGCGAATGCGCCCAGGTGGCCTCCCCCACCGACTCCATCACCGCCTCAACACGCTCGGGCAGCCGCGCACCCGACTCGAAAGCCTCGTCGGCGCCCAGGCTGAGGGCCGCAGCGCGCTTGGACTCGTTGCTGCTGGTCACCCACACGCGAAGCCCCAGCGCCTTGCCGAGCATCACCAGCGCGGTGGACACCCCGCCTCCCGCGCCCTGGACCAGAACCGTGTCCCCCGCCGCAAGTCCCGACTTGGTCGCCAGCATGCGATAGGCCGTGAGCCAGGCAGTGGGTAGGCACGCGGCTTCCTCCATCGTGAAGCCGTCGGGCAGGGGCACGACATTGCGCGCGGGCACGCTCACGTACTCGGCCAGGGTCCCTGGGTATACCTCGGACAGCAGGCTGCGCTTGGGGTCGAGGGTCTCGTCTCCGCCCCCGGCCGCCGGGTCGCCGATCACGGCGTGGACAATCACCTCCTCGCCCGACTCGAGGGTCCCCGCGGCATCGCAGCCCAGGATCATCGGCAAGCGGTCAGGCGGCAGGCCTACGCCGCGCAGGCTCCACAGGTCATGGTGGTTGAGGCTGGCTGCCTCGACCTTGACACGCACCCAGCCCTCGCGCATCTCCGGCTCGGGAAACTCACCCACGGTGAGGCCGTCGAGCGGGGCTTCGGGATGAATCGACGTGGCGGCAGCGGCGAGCATGGTGGTCCTCCTGGTCAGTGGTGCTCGAAGGGTGGAACGAAGCGGGCGACGATCTCGCGTAGGCCCCGGCGCAAGCCGGGATAACGGCTGGATGGGATGAGCTGGGTGAAGAACACCGCGGTGCACCGGCGCACCGGGTCGATGAGGAATGCCGTGCTGGCGTAGCCACCCCAGGCGTACTCGCCGCGGCTCGACGGCCAGTCGGTCACCGACGGATCGACGACGACCGACCCGCCCAGCCCAAAGCCGACGCCGTGCGTCGTCGACTCGGAGAAGGTCGGCTCGCCGCAGGCAGCGATGTCACCCGGCAGGTGATTGCGCTGCATCTGCGCTGCCGACGCCGAGGAGATGACGCGAGACCCATCGACCTCGCCCCCGCACAGGAGCATGGTGGCGAAGCGGGTGAAGTCCTCGGCGGTCGACAGCAGTCCCGCACCCCCCGACAGCGTCGTCACCTCCGTGCCTCCCGGATAGCCGACTCCCTCGGGGATCCGGGTGAAGCCGTCGCCTGCGGCCTGGTAGAGCGAGGCCAGCCGCTCCTGCTTGCCGGGGGACATGCGGAACGACGTGTCGATCATGCCCACAGGCTCGAGAACTCGGCGAGCAAGCACCTGATCGAGGGGTAACCCGTCAACGATCTCGAGTACTCGCCCCAGCACATCGAGCGAGACCGAGTAGTGCCAACGCTCCCCCGGCTCGAACAGCAGCGGGATCGCAGCGAGGCGATCGACGACCTCCGTCAGCGGCCCGTCGTCGACGCCGAAGTTGGTGGCCTTCTGGTCATACAGGCCCGACACGGCCCCGGGCTCGCCTCCGTAGGTGAGGCCGGAGGTGTGCGTGAGCAAGTGTCGGATGGTCATCTGCGAGCGGGCAGG
>CAIVWG010000134.1 GCA_903909555.1 uncultured bacterium
CGACACCGCCCGCGTGATCCGCGAGATGCTGGAGAACGTCGTGGCCGACGGAGGGACCGCGCCCATGGCGGGAATCCCCGGCTACCGCGTGGGCGGCAAGACCGGAACCGCCCAGGTCATCAACCTCGAGTGCGGCTGCTACGACGGTTCCACGATCGGGTCGTTCATCGGCATGGCGCCCATCGAGCAGCCGGAACTCGTGGTCGGCGTGACGATCGTCAAGCCTCAGGTCCAGCAGATGGGCGGCGAGGTGGCGGGGCCGGTGTTCCGCGACGTCATGACGTACGCCCTCCAGGCCCGCAAGGTGGCCCCCGTCACGCCGATCCCCGCCGATGCCCGCCGCGACAGGTAGCCTCCGGTCGTGTCGACGGCGCTGCGCCCGGCCCCCCTCGAGCATCGGCTCGGGGATATCGCCGATCGATGCGGGCTCGTGCTGGCGGATCCCGCGACCGCGGATGTCGTCGTCACCGGGATCACGCTGGACTCCCGCGCGGTGCAGCCGGGTGACCTCTTCGCCGCGCTCCCCGGCGCGCACGCCCACGGGGCGGCGTTCGCCGATGAGGCGCGCGGGCGCGGCGCGGTGGCGGTGCTCACGGACCCCGACGGGGCATTGTCGATCGGCGGCATGCCCGCGCTGCTCGATCCCGACCCCCGCTCACGTCTCGGCGCGGTTGCCGCGCAGGTGTACGGCGACCCGGCCCGCGACCTGCTCCTCGTGGGCGTCACGGGGACGAACGGCAAGACGACGACGGCCTACCTGCTCGAGGCGGGCCTGCGCGCGGCGGGCCTGCGTGCCGCCCTCATCGGCACGACCGGGGTGCGCCTCGACGACGAGGTGCTCCCCAGCGCCCGCACCACGCCCGAAGCTCCCGACCTGCACGCCCTCCTCGCGGTCATGCGGGAGCGGGGGATCCAGGCGGTGGCGATGGAGGTCTCCAGCCACGCCCTCGTCCTGGGGCGCGTTGACGGGCTCGTCTTCGATGTGGCCGTCTTCACCAATCTCAGCCAGGACCACCTGGACTTCCACGGGACGATGGAGGAGTACTTCGCTGCCAAGGCGTCGCTGTTCGTTCCCGAGCGGGCCCGCCAGGGCGTGGTGTGCGTCGATGACGAGTGGGGCCGGCGACTCGCCGCGCGGGCGGCGATCCCCGTGACGACGTTCGCCATCGACCACGATGCTGACGTGCGCTGCATCGCCCTCAGCCCGGACGCCCAGGGGCAGGCCCTCACCGTCGAGGCGGGGCCGGACCGCGCCGTCGTCCGCGTCGGGATCCCGGGTCGCTTCAACGCGGAGAACGGCCTCGCCGCCTGGAGTGCCTTGCGCGCCCTGGGCCTTCCCGAACATGCCGCGGACGAAGGCATGGCGGGTGTGCGGGTTCCCGGACGCATGGAGATCGTGGATCGTGGCCAGCCCTTCCTGGCCGTCGTCGACTACGCGCACAGTCCCGACTCCGTCGAGCGGGTGATCGGCTCGATGCGTCCCTCCTCCGGCCGCGTCATCGTGGTGCTCGGGTGCGGGGGCGACCGGGATCGAGAGAAGCGGCCGGTGATGGGCCGGATCGCCGGGGAGCTCGCCGACCTGCTCATCGTCACCGACGACAATCCGCGCTCGGAGGATCCCTCGGCCATTCGCGCGGCGATGCTGGCCGGGGTCCCCGCGGACGCGAACGTGCTCGAGATCGGGGACCGCCGCGCGGCCATCGCGGCGGCGGTCGCCGCGTCCGGCCCCGGCGACGTTCTCCTCCTGCTCGGCAAGGGACACGAGCCCGGCCAGGAGGCCGGGGGAGTCGTGCTGCCGTTCCAGGACGCCGAGGCCCTCGCCGATGCCCTGTCCGCCGCCACCGAGGAGCGCCGTCCATGATCCCCATGACCCTGGCCGAGGTCTGCGGCGTCGTCGGCGGCCGCCTCGCCGACGCCGACCCCGACACGGTCGTGACATCGGCTGTCGCCGACCACCGTGATGCCGTGCCCGGATGCCTCTTCACGGCCATCCGCGGAGAGCGGGTCGACGGACACGACTTCATCGAGGCTGCACGCGACCTGGGCGCCGTCGCGTCGCTCACGTCGCGGCCGGTGGGCAGCCCGGCGATCGTCGTCCAGGATCCCGTTCTCGCGCTCGGTCGACTCGCCTCCTACGTCATCCAGCGACTGCCCGAGACGATGGTGCTCGCCCTCACCGGCTCCAGCGGCAAGACCACGACCAAGGACATCCTCGGGGCGCTGCTCGCCACGCGTGGCGAGACGGTGTGGCCGCGTGGCTCGTTCAACTCGGAGGTGGGCCTTCCGCTCACCGTGCTGTCGTGCACGACGCGCACGTCGTACCTCGTGCTCGAGATGGGCATGCGCGGGAAGGGCCACATCTCCTATCTCTGCGGCATCGCCCATCCCCGCATCGGTGCCCTCATCAACGTGGGCTCGGCCCACCTCGAACTCCTCGGATCCCGCGAGGCCATCGCGGAGGCCAAGGGCGAGATCCTCGATGACCTTCCCGACGACGGGGTCGCCATCCTCCACGCCGACAACCCGCTCGTCACGGCCCAGGCGTCGCGCACCCGGGCCCGCGTGGTGACCTTCGGCGAGTCGCCGGAGGCCACGGTGCGAGCCACCGACATCAACCTCGACCGACGGGCCCGTCCCACCTTCCGCGTGCACTACGGCGGCGAGGTTCGCTCGGTGTCCCTGACGCTCTCCGGCGAGCACCAGGTGGCGAACGCGCTCGCGGCGACCGCCATGGCGCTGTCGGCGGGGATGTCACTGGACGAGGTGGTCCGCGGTCTCGAGGCGTATCAGCCGGCCAGCCGCTGGCGGATGGAGGTGGCGGAGCGACCCGATGGCGTCGTCGTCATCAACGACGCCTACAACGCCAATCCCGAGTCGATGCGCGCGGGACTCAAGGCGCTGGTCGCGATGGCAAGCACGAGCGACCCGCCGGCACGGACCTGGGCGGTTCTCGGGGAGATGCGCGAGATCGGGGAGTCCAGCATCGAGGAGCACGATGCCGTCGGACGCCTCGCGGTGCGCCTCGATGTCCACCGGCTCATCGCGGTGGGGGAGGGCGCTCGTCCGGTGCACCTGGGCGCCGCGCACGAGGGGTCCTGGGGCAACGAGTCGACCTGGGTGCCCGACGCCGAGGCGGCACTGACCCTGCTGCGCGCCGAGGTCGCGCCCGGCGACATCGTCTTCGTCAAGGCATCGCGGTCCATCGGCTTGGACGCGGTCGCCACCGGCCTGCTCGACGAGACGGTCCCCACGACATGAGGCTCGTCGTCGTCTCGGGTGTCATCTCGGTGCTCGTGGTCTTCGTGGGGACCCCGCTCCTCATCAAGTTCCTGAGCCGGCGGGGGTACGCCCAGGCCATCCGCGAGTCCAGCGAGGGGGAGCCGTACCCGGAGCACGAGTCCAAGCGCGGGACGCCGTCGATGGGCGGGGTCGCCATCATCGTCGGCGTCGTTCTCGCCTACTTCACCACGCACCTGGTCTTCTGGCAGCCGCCCACCCCGTCGGGACTGCTCATCCTGTACCTGATGCTCGGCCTCGCGGCGGTGGGCGTCGCGGACGACTACCTGAAGATCTTCAAGCAGCGCTCCACCGGCCTGCGCGCCCGCACGAAACTCATCGGGCAGGCCGTCATCGCGCTGTCCTTCGCGTGGCTGGCCCTGCAATTCCCCAATGCGGTGGGGGAGACGCCCGCGAGCGAGGCGGTGTCCTTCATCCGGGACACCCCGCTGGTGCTGCCCCTTGGCGTCTACCTCCTGTGGATCTGGTTCCTCGTCACCGCGTCCACGAACGGCGTCAACCTCACCGACGGCCTGGACGGGCTCGCGACCGGGGCGGCGACAGCGACGTTCGCCTCCTACATCCTCATCGGCATCTGGCAGTTCGGCCAGTCATGCTTCTTCACCGCTGGGCCCACCTGCTATCCCACCGCGGCCCCGCTCGACCTGGCGGTGCTCGCGGCCGCGTGCGCCGGCGCCTGCTTCGCCTTCCTCTGGTACAACGCGGCCCCGGCCCGGATCTTCATGGGAGACACCGGCTCGCTCGCCATCGGCGGGGCGATCGCGGGCTTCGCCGTCGTCAGTCGCACCGAGCTGCTGCTGGCCCTCCTCGGCGGGCTGTTCGTGCTCGTGTCGCTGTCGGTGATCGGCCAGGTGGCGTCGTACAAGATCCTGCACCGCCGCATGCTCCTCATGGCCCCGCTGCACCACCACTTCGAGATGAAGGGGTGGCCCGAGATCAACATCGTCGTGCGCTTCTGGATCATCCAGGGGCTGTGCATCAGCCTCGGCCTCACGATCTTCTATGCCGAGTGGGTCCGCACGTGAGGCGAGACCTCGCGCCGCTCACGTCGGCGGAGGCCGACTGGTCCGGCCTGCGGGCCACGGTGGCCGGGATCGGCATCGCGGGATTCGCAGCGGCCGACGCACTCCTCTCCGTGGGAGCCGAGGTCACCGTGATCGACAGCGGGAGGGGCGAGCGCCAGGCGGAGCGGGCGGCTGTCCTGGAGACCCTGGGCGCGCAGGTCCGGCTCGGATCCACGGACTCCGCGCCCGACGAGGCCGACGTGTACGTCGTCTCCCCGGGAATCTCGCCCCTGGCGCCGGTGATCGGGTCCGCCCTGGAGCGGGGGATCCCGGTATGGGGGGAGCTCGAGCTCGCCTGGCGGCTGCGGTCGTCCGATGACCCGGCCCCCTGGCTGGCGGTGACCGGCACCAACGGCAAGACGACCACGACGCTCATGCTCGATGCGATCCTGCGCGCCGCGGGGCTGCGATCGGCGGCCGCGGGCAACGTCGGCGATTCCCTGGTCGACGCGGTGCGACGTCCCGACCTCGACGTGATCGCGGTCGAGGTGAGCGCCACGCAGATGCCCTTCGCGCCCTCGCTGTCACCGGAGTCCGCGGCCTGTCTCAACCTCGCTCCCGACCACGTCGACTTCTTCGGCAGTTTCGAGGAGTACGCGCGGAACAAGGCCCTGGTGTACCGGAACTGCCGCGTGGCCGCGGTCTACAACGCCGACGACCCGGTCACCGAGGAGATGGTCCGGGGAGCCGACGTCATCGACGGCTGCCGCGCGGTGGGCTTCACCCTGGGAGTGCCCGCGGTGAGCATGCTGGGAGTCGTCGACGACGCTCTCGTAGACCGGGCCTTCATCCCCGAGAGGGCCACCTCGGCGCAGGAGCTGGCCACCATCCATGATGTGCCGAGCTCGTCGCCGGCGAATGTGGCCAATGCCCTCGCCGCGGCTGGACTGGCGCGTGCGCATGGCGTCCCGGCGGCGGCGGTGCGTGACGGCCTCCGGTCCTACACGCCCGCTCCGCACCGCATTGCCGCGGTCGGCGAGGCGGGCGGGGTGCGCTTCGTCGACGACTCCAAGGCGACGAATACTCATGCGGCGCAGACATCCCTGAGGTCGTTCGAGCCCGTGGTGTGGATCGCGGGCGGCCAGGCCAAGGGGCAGTCCTTCGACGATCTCGTCGCGTCGGTCGCCGGTCGTCTGCGCGGCGTGGTCCTCCTCGGCGTCGATCGCGCCGTCATCGCCGAGGCCCTGGCCCGTCATGCTCCCGCCGTCCCGGTCATCGAGGTGGGCGGGACCGATCCGCAGGCCATGGCCGATGTCGTGGCCGCGGCGGTGCGGCTCGCGCAGCCGGGCGACACCGTCCTCCTCGCGCCCGGATGCGCCTCCTGGGACATGTTCCGCGACTACGGGCACCGCGGCGACGCCTTCGCCGCGGAGGTGCGAGCCCTCGCCTGAGGATCGCGCGGGCGGCGACACACCCCCTCGCCTCCCTCGCCACAGGCGACGCTTTGGGAACACTGGTCCCATGCATGACGAGGTCCGCGGGCGGAGCCTGCTCCACCATCCGCGGGGCCTGTACTTCCTGCTCCTCGGGGCGGCGCTCCTCCTCCTCGGCCTCGGCCTGGTCATGGTCCTGTCCGCCTCGAGCATCCTCAGCCTCAAGCAGACGGGGTCGGCCTACACCCTGGCTCAGCGGCAGCTCCTCTTCGCCGTCATCGGCATCGTGCTCATGCTCGTGTGCTCGCGGCTGCCGGTGATGGTCTGGCGGCGCCTGGCGTGGCCCGGCCTCATCCTCGCCCTCGCGCTCCTCGTCGCGGTCCTCGTCATCGGCGTGGAGGTCTCGGGCCAGCGCAACTGGATCGACATCGTCGGGCCCTTCCGCCTCCAGCCCTCGGAGTTCGCGAAGCTCGCCGTCATCGTCTGGTCGGCCGACCTGCTCGCGCGCAAGGAGCCGATGCTCAACCGCTGGTCCCACCTGCTCATGCCCCTGCTGCCGATCGCCGGCATGGTCCTCGTCCTCGTGCTGCTCGAGGGGGATGTCGGCAACACCCTCATCCTCGCACTCATCGTCAGCGGCGTGCTGTTCGCCGCGGGGGCACCCCTGCGCCTTTTCGTCCTGCTCGGAGCGCTGGGCGTGCTCGCGATCGGGATGCTCACCCTGGCGGCGCCGTACCGCATGAGCCGCTTCACGTCGTGGCTCGATCCGCAGGCCGACCGGCTCGGGGACGGCTGGCAGGTCATCCAGGGTCAGTACGCCCTCGGGACCGGCGGCTGGTGGGGAGTGGGCCTCGGCGCGAGCCGCGAGAAGTGGGGCTCCCTCCCCGAGGCGCACACCGACTTCATCTACTCGGTGATCGGAGAGGAACTCGGACTCGTCGGCACCCTGTCGGTGCTTGTGCTGTTCGGGATCGTCGCCTTCGTCGCGTTCCGCCTCGTGGTGGCGTCGCCGGATCTGTTCGTGCGCCTCGCCTCCGCGGGAGTGGGCACGTGGATCATCGGTCAGGCGGTCATCAACGTCGGCGCGGTCCTGGGGCTGCTCCCCATCACCGGCGTGCCTCTGCCGCTCGTGTCGTACGGCGGATCCTCCCTCATCCCCCTTCTCATGGCCATCGGCATGCTGCTCTCCTTCGCGCGCAGGCTGCCACCGCCGGAGCCGAGGCCGGGCGCTGCGTCGGGACGCCGGGGCAGTGCTGACGCCGAGGACGCGCGTCCCCGGCTCTACGTCGTTCCCGAGCCCGAGGGCAGCGGGCGGCGGTGAAGGTCCTGCTCGCGGCGGGAGGGACCGCCGGCCACATCGAGCCGGCCCTCACCCTCGCCGACACCTTGCGCGCTGCCGACGACACGGTGGAGATCGTGGCCATCGGACGCGAGGACGGGCTGGAGGCCCGACTCATCCCGGCGCGCGGCTACCGCATGCGCACCATCCCGGCCGTGCCGCTGCCGCGGCGGGCCTCGAAGGACCTGGCCCTGGCTCCCGGACGGGTGAGCGGCTCTCTCCGCCGCGTCTCGGCCGTCCTGCGCGAGGAGCGACCTGACGTCGTCGTCGGCTTCGGCGGCTACGTCGCACTGCCGGCGTACCTCGCCGCCCGGCGCCTGCGCCTGCCCCTCGTCATCCACGAGGCCAATGCGCGCGCGGGCCTGGCCAATCGCGTTGGCGCCCGGCTCACGCCGTGGGTGGCCGAGGCGGTGCCCGGCTCGCTGCCGGGAGCGACGCACGTGGGCATGCCGCTGCGCGCCTCGATCCGGGACATGCGCGGGCGGGCGCGCACCGCGTCGGCCG
>CAIVWG010000135.1 GCA_903909555.1 uncultured bacterium
CTCCTCATCGCCCTCGCCGCCCTCGTGATCACCGCGGTCATCGTCTACATGGAGGGCGACTGCTACGCCGACCGCAGCGATATCGGCGGTATCACCTGGGTCGATGCCTTCTACTACGCCACGGTGAGCCTCTCGACCACCGGCTACGGCGACATCGTCCCCGTGTGCGAGTCCGCGCGCATCGTCAACATCCTCGTCATCACCCCGCTGAGGTTCCTGTTCCTCATCGTCCTCGTCGGCACGACCATCGAGGTGCTCACGCGCAAGACCCGCGCGGAGCTCCGCACGACCCGCTGGAGGCAGCGCGTGAAGGATCACACCGTGATCGTCGGATTCGGGGTCAAGGGCCGATCGGCCGCACGCATGCTCCTCGACAGCGGGATGCAGCCCCTCTCGATCGTGGTCGTATCCAAGGACCGCGACGCCGTCGAGGAGGCCAACCGCATGGGCCTGGCGGGCGTGATCGGGGACGGCCGGCGCGAGGACATCCTTCTCGACGCCGCGACCGATCGCGCCTCCAAGGTCATCGTCGCGACCGACGAAGATGACACCTCGGTGCTGGTCACGCTCACCGCCCGCCGCCTGTCGCCGAAGGCCGAGATCGTCTGCGCGGTCCGCGAGGCCGCCAACGCCCAGATCCTCCGACAGTCCGGCGCTACCAGCGTCATCCCCACCGCGGAATCAGCAGGGCACCTCATGGCCCTCTCGCTCATCTCCCCGGTCGCCGGCAACCTCATGGAGGACCTCTTGGACTCCGGGCGAGGGCTTGAGATCGTGCAGCGGGACATCACCAAGGAGGAGCTTGGCCTGTCGCCGGGCGAACTCGACGACCGCGGCGAGCTCGTCCTCGCGGTCATCCGCGACGGCAACGTCAACCGCTTCGACACCAGCAACATCCGGGTTCTCCAGAAGGGCGACCAACTCGTGGTGATCAAGCACACCGAGGCCGAGCACGGTCCTCGGTCCCCGTACGGCGCCTAGCATGCGCGCCATCGTCGCCACGCAGCCCGGGGCTCCCGAGGTCCTCTCCTGGGAGGAGGTGCCCGATCCCGTCCCGGGTCCCGGCGAGGTCCTCGTCCGCGTGTCCGCCTGCGCGGTCAACCGCGCCGACCTCCTGCAGCGGCAGGGCTTCTACCCGCCGCCGCCCGGAGCACCGGAGTGGCTCGGGCTGGAGTGCTCAGGGGAGATCGTGGCCGTGGGCCAGGGCGTGACCTCGCGCCACCCCGGCGAGTCCGTGTGCTGCCTTCTCTCCGGCGGCGGCTACGCCGATTACGCCGCGGTGCCGGTGGGACAGGCGATGGACATCCCCGAAGGCATCGACGTGGTGACCGCGGCCGCGTTGCCCGAGGTGGCCTGCACGGTGTGGTCCAACCTCGTCATGGTCGCGGGCCTCCAGCGCGGCGAGTGGCTCCTCGTCCATGGCGGGGGCAGCGGGATCGGCACGATGGCCATCCAGGTGGCGCGGATGCTCGGCGCTCGCGTGGCCGTCACGGCAGGCTCGGAGCAGAAGCTCGCGGAGTGCGAGCGACTCGGGGCCGAGGTCCTCATCAACTACCGCGACGCGGACTTCGTGGACGTCGTACGCGAGGTGACAGGGGGCCGGGGCACTGACGTCATCCTCGACAACATGGGCGCGGCGTACCTCATGCGCAACGTCGACGCACTCGCGCGCAACGGCCGCATCGTCGTCATCGGCATGCAGGGCGGCGTGAAGGCCGAGTTCGACCTCGGTGTCCTGCTCCGCCGCAACGGAACCGTGCACGCAACGTCACTGCGCTCCCGCCCTGAGAGCGAGAAGGCGGAGATCTGCGCCCAGGTCCAGCGCCATGTGTGGCCGTGGATCTCCGCGGGACTGGTTCGACCCGTCGTGGATCGGGTCCTGCCGGTCACCGAGGCGGTCCGGGCGCATCGCGACCTCGAGGAGGGATCGGTCACGGGCAAGATCGTGCTCGCGGTCGCCCCCTGATCAAGCGAGGAAGGGGTCGGCCATGCTCTCGGCGAGCACCGCGTCGATGAGATCCGCCACGCCCTCGTCGTCGTTGCTCGGCAGCACGTGCGTCGCGATCTCGAGCACCTCGGGATGCGCATTGGCCACGGCATAGGACGTGCCCGCCCAGGCCAGCATCGGGAGGTCGTTGGGCCCGTCGCCCGCCGCCACCACGCGCAGGGCGCCATGCCCCTCCGCCGCCGCCACGCGCTCCAATGTCGTCGCCTTGGTCACGCCGGCCGCGCTGAGCTCGATGAGCGAATCCCCGTATCCGGAGTGCGTCACCTCGGCGAGGTCGCCGATCGCGCGAGCCCCGCGGGCGTAGAGCTCCTCGGGATCCATCGGCGCGCCCTGTCCGGGACGGGCGAGGATCTTCACGACGTCGCCGGCGGCGACGAGCTCCTCGATGGGGCCGACGTGGGTATCCGGGGGGACCGGCCACCGAGGGGTGTACCCGTCCGCCAGCGCGAACTCCGTCGCGTCGGCCAGCGTGGCATCGAGGGCGTCGTACGACGAGCCGCCCGTGGGGGCCAGCTTGCCGCCGGGTCGAGCCCGCTCCACCGCGAAGACCATGCCCGGTACCGCGTGGCGCAGCCGGTCCACCGCCTCCAGGGCGTCGTCGCCGCTCATCGGGAAGACCTCGGTGACGTGACCGTCGGCGAGGTCGAGGACGACGGCGCCGTTGGCGGCGATCCCCACGCCGCGGTGGCCGGTCATCTCCACGATCGGGGAGATCCACCGGGGTGGCCGGCCCGTGACGATGATGAGGTCGAGGTCGCTCTCCGACAGCCGGTCCAGGGCCTCGCGAGTCCGGCGACCGACGGAGCCGTCGGACAGCAGCAGGGTGCCGTCGAGGTCCGATGCGAGGAGCCGGGTCCCGCGGGGGACGGGGACCGGACTCCTCGATTCCATGGGTGACATGCTCGCAGGTCGGGTAGCGTCACAGCCGAGCGGCACAACCCGCGCGACTCAGGAGGACACGATGGACGACACCGTGCAGCAGCACAAGTACGTGCTCAGCGAGGACCAGATGCCCACCACCTGGTACAACCTCATCGCCGACCTTCCGGCACCGCCGCCGCCGCCACTTCACCCTGGCCGCATGGACCCCGTGGGCCCGGACGACCTCGCCCCGCTCTTCCCGATGGACCTCATCATGCAAGAGGTGACGGGCGAGAGGTACGTCGACATTCCCGGGGGCGTGCTCGACGTCTACCGCCAGTGGAGGCCGTCGCCGCTCTTCCGCGCGCACCGCCTCGAGAAGATGCTCGGGACGCCGGCGCGCATCTACTACAAGTACGAGGGCGTCTCCCCCGCCGGCTCCCACAAGCCCAATACCTCCGTGCCCCAGGCCTACTACAACAAGAAGGAGGGCACGAAGAAGCTCACGACGGAGACGGGCGCCGGCCAGTGGGGTACCGCCCTCGCGTTCGCCTGCGCGCTCTACGACCTCGAGTGCCAGGTCTGGCAGGTGGGGGCGTCGTACGACGCAAAGCCCTACCGCCGGCTCATGATCGAGACCTTCGGCGCGACCATCCACCGCTCGCCCTCGGACGTGACGGCCATCGGCCGCGAACTCGCCAAGGACCCCAACAACTGGTCAGGGTCGCTCGGCATCGCCATCTCGGAGGCCGTCGAGGTCGCTGCCACGAACCCCGACACCCGCTACGCACTGGGCTCGGTGCTCAACCACGTGCTGCTGCACCAGACGATCATCGGCGAGGAGGCCCTGCTCCAGCTCCAGATGGCGGGAGACTCCCCCACCCACATCGTCGGCTGCACCGGCGGCGGCTCGAACTTCGCGGGCCTGTCCTTCCCGTTCCTGCGCGAGAAGCTGGCCGGCAAGATCAATCCGCAGATCACCGCGGTCGAGCCGGCGTCGTGCCCATCGTTGACCCGGGGCGTCTACGCCTACGACTTCGGCGATACCGCGGGCATGACGCCGCTCATGAAGATGCACACCCTGGGCCACCAGTTCATCCCGGATCCCATCCACGCGGGCGGACTGCGCTACCACGGCATGGCGCCACTCATCTCGCACGTCTACGAGCTCGGCCTCATGGACGCGGTGGCGATCCCGCAGACGGAGTGCTTCGCAGGCGCGGTGAAGTTCGCGCGCAGCGAGGGGATCGTCCCGGCACCCGAGCCCACCCACGCCATCGCGCAGGCCATCCGCCTGGCCGAGCAGGCGAAGGAGTCGGGCGAGGAGACGGTGATCCTCACCGCCCTGTGCGGCCACGGCCACTTCGACCTCGCGGCGTACGAGCACTTCCTCGCCGGATCCATGGTCGACGAGGAGCTCTCCGACGAGCGCTTCGCCCCGGCCCTCGCCAAGATCCCCCAGGTCTAGCAACTCAGCACTTCGTCACCCAGTCCCGTGATTCGGCACGCCGAATCGCGGGACTGGGTGATTTCGTGCGTTAGTGGCTACTCCGGCAGCGACCAGCGGGCGATGACGACCCGCACCGGCGAGGCCGTTCCCTCGATCGTGGCCTCGCCGATGATCGTCACCGAGCCAGGCTTGCGCGACGTCGGCGGGACGAAGTCGGCCCTGAGACCGGTGAGCGACGTGGTGTCGGTCGCGACCGCATCCAGCGCGTACGCCGTACCGAGGTCTACGGCGAGGAACTCCGAGGCGAGCACCTCCCCCTCGGCATTGATCACCTGCACGACGGCCTGGTCGTTGCGCCGGCCGGTGACGAGCA
>CAIVWG010000136.1 GCA_903909555.1 uncultured bacterium
AGGGACGCGGGCGCCGCAGTCGACGCCACCACGTCCCAGAAGTGATCGACGACGACCGGCGCGATCCCGTCGCCTCGGTCGAGGAAGTGCACCATGCCGACGTTGCCGCAGCGCGCGGCCCCGGCGCACATGAGGGCAGCCCCCCGATAGGCGGCGCTCCCGGCCGCGATGCCGGCCACTCCGCGCGAGTACTTGTAGTCCTCGGCGCCCGGCTCGGGCACGCAGTCGGCGATGTCGTCGTCGTCGAGCACGTGGACAGAAGCCCGGGGCAGGGTGGCTTCGAGTCCGATGTCGACGAGGGCGACCGCTCCGCAGTGATCGCGGCCCGGCGCGAGGAGCAGCCCGGGCTTGTAGCAGCCGAACGTCACCGTGAGATCGGCGTCGACCACGGCATCCGCGTCCGCGACCCGCCCGGTGTCGGCATCCACCCCGGAGGGAATGTCGGCCGAGACCACGAGCGCTCCCCCAGCGTAGGCGGACTTGAGGAGCTCGGCGGCGACAGGGCGGAGGGCTTCCGACCCCCCGATCCCGACGATCCCGTCGATGACGAGGTCGGCATCCACGAGCCTTTCGGACGCGGCCATCGTGTGCTTCGCGGGGATGTGGCGTCCTCCGGCCAGCCGGAGCGCGGTGAAGCCCGCATCGTGCGGGGTGTCGGAGAAGACGACGGCATCGAGCCGGGCTCCGCGGCGTGCGAGTTCAGCACCGGCGAAGAGGGCGTCACCGCCGTTGTTGCCGCTGCCCACGAGCAGGCAGACCCTCGGGTCCTCGATGCCGGCTTCCTCGATGAGCGCCCAGCACAGGTCGGCGAGGCCGGATGAGGCACGGCTCATGAGCTCGCCTTCGGCGATGCGCGCCATGAGCGCCTCCTCGGCAGCACGGACCGTGGCGACCTCGTGGACGGGCCTCATGCGGAGCCTCCCTCAGCGATGACCTGCGCGATCGCGACGTCGGCGTCGTGGCTCATGGTGAGATGCCAGTTCAGGATGCCGAGTGCCCGGGCGGCCGCCGCGACGCTCCCGGTGGCTTCGATCGTCGGCCTCCCGGTGACCGCGGACAGGATCTCGCAGTCGTGCCAGGCCAGACCGGTCGGGGCACCGAGCGCCTTGGCCACGGCTTCCTTGGCGGCGAATCGGGCCGCAAGCGAGGCCGCAGAGCGCTCATGGCCGGTGGTCGTACGGCGCTCCCGCTCGGTGAACAGCCGGTCCCCCAGCCGCGGCCAGCGGCGCAGCGCATCTGCGAAGCGCGGGATGCTCACCACGTCGATGCCGGTTCCTACGATCACCGGCGCCTCATTCCACGGTGACGGACTTGGCGAGGTTGCGCGGCTGGTCCACATCATGGCCCTTGACGGTCGCCATGGCACAGGCGAAGACCTGGAGGGGCACGGTGGACACCAAGGGCTGCATGAGCGTGGGCACGACCGGCACGCGGATGATGTGGTCGGCGTATGGGGAGACGCTCTCGTCGCCCTCTTCGGCGACCACGATCGTGCGAGCGCCGCGCGCACGCACCTCCTGGATGTTCGACACGATCTTGTCGTGCAGAACCGCGCGGCCACGGGGAGAGGGCACGATGCAGATGACGGGCACGCCCTCTTCGATGAGCGCAATGGGACCGTGCTTGAGCTCGCCCGCCGCGAAGCCCTCGGCATGCATGTAGGCGAGCTCCTTGAGCTTGAGCGCGCCCTCGAGCGCCACGGGATAGCCGACATGCCTGCCGATGAAGAGCACGGACGTGGCGTGGGCGAGCTCACGGGCGAGCGCCTGGACGCCCTCGCTCGTGTCGAGGACCAGGTCGACCGCCTGCGGCATGTCGGCGAGGTCCGTGAGGATGCCGCGAATCTCGTCTCCGAACATGTTGCCGCGTACCTGCGCGAGGTACAGCCCGACGAGATAGGCGGCGATGATCTGGGTGAGGAAGGCCTTCGTGGACGCCACGGCGATCTCGGGGCCGGCGTAGGTGTAGAGCACCGCATCGCACTCGCGCGGAATCGTCGAGCCCACGGTGTTGCAGATGGCCAGTGCCCTGGAGCCCTGCTCGCGCGCATGGCGCAAGGCCATGAGCGTGTCCATGGTCTCGCCGGACTGGGAGATGGCGATGGTGAGCGTGCGCGAGTCGACGATGGGATCGCGGTAGCGGAACTCGCTGGCGAGCTCCACGTCCACCGGGATCCTCGTCCAGTGCTCGATGGCGTACTTCGCGACGAGCCCGGCGTGGTACGCCGTGCCGCAGGCGACGACGACGATCTTGTCGATCTCGCGAAGGTCCGCGTCGGTGAGGCGCATCTCGTCGAGATGCAGGCGCCCATCACGTCCCACGCGCCCGCGCAGGGCGTCGGCGACGGCCTTGGGCTGCTCCGCGATCTCCTTGAGCATGAAGAGGTCGTAGCCGCCCTTCTCGGCCTGGGTGGCATCCCAGGTGACCGTGAACGGCGTGGCCTCGACGGGCGCCCCGTCGAAGTCGGTGATGACGACCTCCTCGCGGGAGATCTGCACGACCTGGTCCTGACCGAGCTCGAGGGCATGGCGCGTGTGGGACACGAAGGCCGCCACGTCCGAGGCCAGGAAGTTCTCCCCTTCGCCGAGCCCGACGACGAGGGGCGAGTTGCGGCGCGCGGCGACGACGACGTCGTTGTCGTCGGCGACCACCGCCACGAGCGTGAACGCGCCGTCGAGACGGCGGCACGTGCGGCGCATGGCCTCGGCCAGGTCACCGTGCGAGAGCGGGAGTTCCGCGGCGAGGAGGTGCGCCACCACCTCGGTGTCGGTCTCCGATGACAGGAGGACTCCCGCCGCGGTCAGTTCCTCCCGCAACTCCGCGAAGTTCTCGATGATGCCGTTGTGGATGACGGCGACGCGGCCGTCCTCGCTCACGTGGGGATGGGCGTTGCGGTCGGTCGGCCCGCCGTGGGTGGCCCAGCGGGTGTGGCCGATCCCCAGGGTGGCGGCCTCCAGGGGATCCTCACCCAGCAGGCTCTCGAGGTTCGCGAGCTTGCCGGCCTTCTTGCGCGTCTCCAGGCGGTCGCCGGTGACAACGGCGACGCCCGCGGAGTCATAGCCGCGGTACTCCAGGCGGCGCAAGCCCTCGACGACGACTTCGAGCGCCTGCTTCTCGCCGACGTAGCCCACGATGCCGCACATGGAAGCCAGCGTACGCGGTGAAGCCTGGCGAACCTCTTCCGCCGCGGCCCGGGACGGGCACAATGCCCCCGTGCTGCATCTTCGAGTCTTCTGTCCCGCGGACGCGGTTCCGGCAGCGCTCCGCGCCCTCAGCGCCGATCCCGCCGTCAGTTCCCTGGGCTGCATTCGCGGGGTCGCACTCAAGCCCCCGGGCGATCTGATCGAGGCTTCCGTGGCGCGTGAAGGCGCCACGCGCGTCATGAGCCTGATGGACGACCTCGGCATCGGAGAGTCGGGGAGCATCGAGATGGTGCCCATCGAGGCATGGATATCGCAGTCGGGATTCGACGCCGCGGAATCCAGCCCGGGGACCGAGGCTGACTCGATCATCTGGCCGCAGGTCGTGGAGATGAGCTACGGAGAGTCTCGTCTCAGTTGGGGGTTCCTGGCCTTCATGACGATGGCCACGGTGATCGCGTCCATCGCCATCGTCCTGGACTCGCAGGTCCTCATCATCGGAGCGATGGTCCTCGGGCCGGAGTTCGCCGCGGTGGCAGCCCTGGGGGTGGCGCTGGTCACGCGGCGCGCGCACCTGTTCTTCTCAGCACTCCGGACGCTCGTGCTCGGATTCGCCTTCAGCATCCTCATCACCACCGTGCTGTGCCTGCTGTGCCGCTGGGCCGGGTGGATCGACGCCCGAGACGTCACCGGCCCTCGGCCGTTCACCGCCTTCATCTACGAGCCAGACCGATGGTCCATCGTCGTCGCGCTCGTCGCCGGCATCGCGGGTGTGCTGGCCATGACCACCAACCGCTCCACGGCACTGGCCGGCGTCTTCATCTCGGTGACGACGATCCCGGCGGCGGGCAACATCGCCCTGGGCCTTGCCTTCGCGTCCTGGAGCGAGGTCGCGGGCAGCAGCCTCCAACTGGTCGTCAACATCGCGGGCATGGCGCTGAGCGGCTGGATCACCCTGCTCATCCTGCGGCGCGTGGGACGGCGCGGCACCCCGTCTCACCAGCGCGGATAGCCCACCCTCGATCAGTCGAGCGCGAGAGACTCGCGGACCACGGTGGCGATGGCGTCCGCGGCGGCCGTCGCCTGCTCGGCTGTGGGGGCCTCGACCATGACGCGCACGAGCGGCTCAGTGCCGGATGCTCGCAGCAGGACCCGGCCGGTCGCGCCCAGGGAGGCCTCGACCTCGGCGACCGCGGCGGTGACCTCGGGGCTCTCGCCGAGGCGCGCCTTGTCGACACCGGGGACATTGACGAGCACCTGGGGCAGCCGGGTCATCACCGATGCGAGGTCGCGTAACGACGATCCCGTCTCCGCCATGCGCGAAAGGAGGGCGAGCGCGGTGAGAACGCCGTCGCCCGTCGTGGCGAGGTCGAGCATCACGATGTGGCCGCTCTGCTCGCCGCCGAGGGAGTACCCGTGCTCGCGCATCGCCTCGAGCACATAGCGGTCTCCCACCGCTGTCTCCACGACGTTCACGCCCTGCCCCTGCATGGCGACGCGGAATCCCAGATTGGACATGACGGTCGACACGACCGTGTCCTGCGACAGGAGGCCCGCATCCCGCGATCCGAGGGCGAGAATGGCGAGGATCTGGTCGCCATCGACGGTCGCCCCCGTGGCGTCGACAGCCAGACAGCGGTCAGCGTCGCCGTCGTGCGCGATGCCGGCATCCGCGCCGCTCTCGACGACGGCCTGGACGAGCGACTCCATGTGGGTGCTGCCGCAGCCGTCGTTGATATTGAGGCCGTCCGGCGACGCGTGCAGCGCGAGCACCTCCGCACCCGCGCGCGAGAGTGCCTCCGGGGAGACCGTGGACGCCGCTCCGTGGGCGCAGTCCACGACGACCCGAAGCCCCGTGAGGGGCGCGCGGACCGCAGAGAGCACGTGATCGACGTAACGGGAGGGGCCATCGACGAGGTCGCGGACCCGGCCCACGCCACCTCCGAGCGGACGCTCCCAAGACTCGTCGAGTCCTTGCTCGATGCGGTCCTCGATGTCGTCAGCGAGCTTGAAGCCGTCGGCGTCGAAGAACTTGATGCCGTTGTCGGGCATCGCGTTGTGGGAGGCCGACAGCATGACGCCGAGCCGCGCGCCCAGGGTCGAGGTGAGGAAGGCCACCGCGGGCGTCGGCAGGACGCCGACGCGCAGGACGTCGACTCCTGCACTCGCGAGTCCCGCGACCACCGCGGCCTCGAGGAACTCCCCGCTCGCGCGAGGATCGCGGCCGACGACGGCGAATGCACGATCCCCGCCGGAACCCTGGCCGAGGACGTGCGCCGCAGAGCAGGCGAGAGCGAGCGCGAGTTCAGCGGTGAGGTCGCGGTTCGCCAGCCCCCGCACTCCGTCGGTGCCGAAGAGGCGAGGAGCCCCGGCCGCCCGTGGCGCCATGCCCGAGGGTCAGCGCTTGCTGTACTGGGGCGCCTTGCGGGCCTTCTTCAGGCCGTACTTCTTGCGCTCCTTGACCCGGGGATCGCGGGTGAGGAAGCCGGCCTTCTTCAACTGCGGCCGGTTGCCCTCGAGGTCGATCTCGTTGAGTGCGCGGGCGATGCCCAGGCGCAGGGCTCCGGCCTGGCCGGAGACTCCGCCGCCCTGGATCCGGGCAATGACGTCGTAGCGTCCCTCCTGCCCGAGAGTGACGAAGGGCTCGCTCACCAGCTGCTGGTGAACCTTGTTCGGGAAGTAGGTCTCGAGGTCGCGACCGTTGACCGACCAGCGCCCGGTGCCCGGGATGAGGCGCACGCGAGCGATGGCCTCCTTGCGCCGGCCAGTCGCCGAGCCCGGTGCCGTCACCGCGGGGCGCGCCGTCGCGGCAGGGGCCTCCACGGGTGTCTCGGAGGTGTACTCCGAGGGAATCTCCTCGTCGACCTCGATGACGACGTCGACTTCGGTCTCAACTGTGGTCACGTGCTGTCCTTTCGCGGTCGCGCGCGTTACTGCGCGACCTGCGTGATGGTGTACGGCTGGGGCTTCTGGGCCGCGTGCGGATGATCCGGACCGGCGTACACCTTGAGCTTGGTGATCTGCTGGCGACCGATCTTGTTGTGCGGGAGCATGCCCCAGACCGCCTTCTCGATGGCGCGGCGGGGGTTGTTCTCGAGGAGGTCGGCGTACGAGGTGGCACGAAGGCCGCCCGGGTAGCCGGAGTGTCGGTAGTCCTTCTTCTGCTGGAGCTTCGAACCCGTGAGGGCGACCTTGTCCGCGTTGATCACGATGACGAAGTCTCCGGTGTCCACATGGGGGGCGAAAACCGGCTTGTGCTTGCCGCGCAGCAGAGTCGCCGCCTGGGAGGCCAGTCGGCCGAGCACGACATCGGTGGCGTCGATGACGAACCACTCGCGGGTGATCTCGCCCGGCTTGGGGGTGTACGTGCGCACGTGGACCTTCACTTGTTCACAGGGAGCGCCCCGGGTCGGGCACAACGACCCCTCAGGCTACCGGGGTGGCCGCGGAGGGGTCAAAACGGCCCCTCCTGCCCCCCGGCGCTCAGTCCCGGGAGACCCTCATGGGGTCGTCCAGGGCGATCACCACGGGCGTGAGGGACGGCGGCCCGGGGGCGGTGTAGCGGATTCCCGGCGTGGGAGTCCCGCCTGGCCCGCCGGGGTTGTAGAACGCCGCGTAGCCGCCCTCCAGGGAGGGGATCTCCAGGCCGGTGATGCTGCGGGCTGCCGCCTCGGGACCGGCGATGATGATGTCGATGTAGTTGTCGCGGTCCTCGGTGTAGCAGTCGTCGTAGGCGACGCCATCCCCCTGTGGCTTCCCGAGCTCGGCGAGGCCCACGATGCGCAGGCTTCCCCCCGCCACGGCGTACTCCTGTCCGACCCTGTCGAGAACCACGTCGGATCCGTCGGCGCCCGTGGCGTGCAGTCGGAAGAAGGTCTCGAAGTCGGTGGGAAGCACGCCGCGGATCGAGTCCGGGGAGAATCCCCCGGAGGTGAGCATGCGCAGCCGGTACCGCCCCTCGGCCCCGTAGAGGGCAATCTCGTCATTCGGCAGGGTGCCTCCGGTGAGGGAGGGCACCCCGCCCTCACCGGAGGCCGAGTCTCCGACCCGGTTCAGCTTGGCGCCGACGAGCGTGGGCCCGACGTCGTACGGCGTCTGCGTGCCGGTCCAACTCAGGCCGGTTGCGGGGACGTCACCCTGCGGGCCGGCGAGCATGAGCTCGCGCCCGTCGGACGCCGGCACGATGTCGAGCCGGACCGGGAAGCGCGCATCGGGGTCATCGGCCGAGCCGCGGTTGCCCAGGTCGGAGAACATGACGACCGTGTTGCGCTCATTGAGCTCGAAGTTCGGGGTCATAGTGACCGAGTCCACACCGACCTGCTCGCCGGTGTTGAGGGTGAAGCGGAACTGCGTGGGGTCGATCGTGTTCGTGCGCACAGGCCAACTGAAGACCACGGGCAGCCCGTCGACCTTCTCGAGCTTGGCGCCAGGGATCGCGAGGACCGTCATGTCGAGCGTGCCGCTGGTCACGATGTTGCTGCGCTGGGCATCGGTGGGCTCCTCGGCGCACACGAGACTCGTATCCCAGGCACCGCCAGCATCCAGGGTGTTCGCCTCATCCTCCACCGCGGTGCCGATGGTGCCCTCGAAGCCCAGTCCTGCCGAGAGGATGCGCGGGTCCGCAGTCCAGTAGTCCGCATCGACGAGCCGGCCGTCGTAGAGGTCTGCCTTGGTCTGGGTCGTCAGGAAGCGCGGCAGCACGACTGCTGCACCGACCGCGAGCAAGACGAGCACGACAGCGCCCCCGATGAACCAGGCCAGGTGACGGCGGAACCATCCGGGCCGGTCGGCAGTGACCTCATCGGGAGACGACATGCTCGGGAGCATGCCACACCCTCGGTGCCGCCGGCGCCGGGATGGACACGACGTTGGACCGCGTCATGCCGTGCGCGAAGAAGACATCGAGGGAACGTCGCGCCCGCCTGCTCCACGTGAAGTTCCCGTCCTCGGCGACGATCCGCGGCACGGTGCCTTCAACGAACGGCGCCTGTCCCGACCGCGTCCAGGCCGTGACCTCATCGCCGACCAGGCCCACCGTGGACCCCCTGACCACGACGACGCGGGAGTCGGCGGAATCACGGGTGCCCGAGATGAGGATGGAGGGCCGCGTGGGCGCACTCGGGGTGACGGCATTCGATGGATCCGAGACGACGCCCCAGCCAGCACCGGTGAGGGCGCGCACCGTGAAGGCGTAGGCCACACCGTTGCGCAGGCCCGACACCGTGCATTGGGTGGCGGGAGCAGCCACGAGGCAGGTGCCACCCGCCGGTGTGCTGGTCGCCTGGTAGAAGCCGATGGGGTAGCTGCCCGCCGTGGCCGGCTCCGTCCAGGAGACGACCGCGGACGCATCCCCGGCGACGGCATGCACGTCCAGCGGCGCCGCTGCAGGTGTCGGGGCCGGGGGGTCCACCGGCGTCAGAGTCACCTGCACGGTCCCGATGTCGCCCCAGCCCCCCGCCGCGTTGACCTGGATCGCATGCGTGCCTGCCGCCAGCGACAGGGGAATGTCCAAGGTCAGGTGGGCGGAGTCATCTCGGGCGTAACTCACCGGTTGCGCTCCGACCGTCACGGCGCCCGTCCCGGGAATCCCGACGAGGCCCTCCCCCGACACCTGGACCGACGTGCCCTGCATTGCGGTCGCGGCATTGCTGCCCTGCGGAGGGTCCCACGTCCACCGCGCGATGTTGCCGAACCCCGCGACACCCCCGGCCGTGGTGAAGTTCCCGCCGAGGTAGAGCACGGAGTCGTCGAGGGCGAGGGCGACGACGTTGGGCAAACCTCCGACACTGGCGACGGAGACGCCGTTGGCCCCTCCGGCCACGGTCAGTGGGATCCACGCGCGGATGCCGGCGTCCCACGCGGTGACGTACCTCAAGGATCCCGCGGTCCCTCCGACTGCCTTGTCGAACCATCCGCCTACGTAGACGAGGCCGCGGGTGTCGTCGGTGACGATGGCGTCCACGGTACTGTTGAGGCCGTTGCCCGATGCGGCGACGAAGGGCGCCCAGCCCGCGCGCCATCCGGCAATCCTGTTCAGTGCGGTCCCGCTCGTGGACGCGGAGAAGCCGCCTCCGAACATCGCCGTGTCGTCGCGGAAGACGGCCACGGCGGACGCCGACGAATCGAGGCCGTTGCTGGCCGCACTGCCCAGGGGCATCCAGGTGTCATCCCACGCCCCCACGTGCCGTAGGGAGTTGCCGGCTCCTCCGTACTGCGCCGTGAACTGACCGCCCACGTAGAGCGTGTCATCCTCGCGAACCGCGAGAGAGCGGGCGATGTTGTTGAGGCCGCCGCCCAGCGGAATCCACGTGTCGTCCCACGCCGCGATCCGGTTGAGCGAGTTCGCCGCACCGCCGGTGGCTGCGGTGAAGTGACCGCCGACGTAGACAGTGTCGTCTCGGCTCACCTCCAGTGCCCGCACCCAGTCGTTGAGGCCGCTGCCGAGCCGGACCCAGGTGTCGTCCCACGCGCCGATCTTGCTCAGGGAGCCCGCCGGTTGGCCCGCTGCCGCGTCGAACAACCCTCCGATATAGAGGGTGTCGTCGCCGCGCACGGCCAGCGCGGACACCAGGTTGTTCACCCCATTGCCCGCACCCGTACCCAGCGGAATCCAGGTGTCGTCCCACGCCGCGATTCGATTGAGCGAGTTCGCCCCACCGCCACTCGCCGCCGTGAACTCGCCTCCGACGTAGAGCGTGTCATCACCGCGAAGAGCGAGGGCGTAGACGACGTTGTTGAGTCCACTGCCCAGGGCCGTGAACGATCCCAGTGCGCCGTCCGGAGCGGACCTCGGGGCCGGCACCCGTCGGGAGGCATTCACGACGGACGATCCCGCGGATGACCATCCCACGCCGACCGCACTCACCGCGACCGCCGCAGCGCACGCGACCACGGATGCCAGCCTGAGGCGCCTCCGGCGTGACATGGCCACTCCCTTCGCCCCCGCACGCGGGATGGTAGTCCGGCCGTGCCGATTCCCGAGGCAACTCAGGGATTCACGCCCGCGCACTGGCGACCGCGCGACGTCCCCCGGGGTCAGCGATCCCAGACCGGCTCGTCGGCGACGCGGACCTCGCCGTCGGCCCCCACGATGAGGTAGCGGTCGAAGCTTCGCGCGAACCATCGGTCGTGCGTGACCGCCACGACGGTGCCCTCGAAGGCATCGAGCGCGGCCTCGAGGGCCTCGGCGCTCTCCAGGTCGAGGTTGTCGGTGGGCTCGTCGAGCAGCAGGAGCGTGGCTCCTGACAGTTCCAGCAGCAGGATCTGGAAGCGAGCCTGCTGTCCCCCCGACAGCGACTCGAAGCGCTGCTCGGACGCGCCGGCGAGTCCGTAGCGGTCCAGTGCCCGAGCCGCCTGCTCCCGGCCCATCCCCGCCCGATGGCCGTCGCCGCGATGCAGGACCTCGAGCAGGGTCCGTCCGTCGAGGTCCGGGCGCACGTGCGTCTGCGCGAACCATCCCGGTCGAACCCGCGAGCCCAGCCGCGCCGTCCCCGAGTGGGTCACGGGGGCGATAGGCAGGTCGTTGACGGGCCGATGCTCGACATCGGGATCGCTGCCACCCGCGGCGAGCAGGCGCAGCAGGTGGGACTTGCCGGCGCCGTTGCGGCCGAGGACCGCCAGCCGCTCGCCGAACCACACCTCCAGGTCGAAGGGCTGGGTCAGCCCGCTGAGCGAAAGGTCCTCGCAGACCACCGCCCGTTTGGCGGTGCGGCCCCCCTGCAGGCGCATGCGCATGCTCTGGCGGATCGGCACGGCCTGCGGGGGACCGGCCTCCTCGAACATGCGCAGTCGCGTCTGGGCCGCCTGATAGCGCGAGGCGAGCCCGTCGTTGTACGCCGCCTTGGTCTTGAGCATGAGCACGAGGTCCTTGAGCTTTTGATGCTGCTCATCCCAGCGGCGGCGGAGTTCCTCAAGGCGACTGAGGCGGTCCGCGCGGGCGTCCGCGTACGTGGCGAAGCCACCGCCGTGAACCCACGTGGTGTTGCCGGCCGCTCCCAGCTCCACGGTGATGATCGTCGTGGCACAGGCCTTGAGGAGCTCCCGGTCGTGACTGATCATGAGGACGGTCTTGGGACTCGCTGCCACCCGCTCCTCGAGCCACAGCTTGCCCGGGACGTCGAGGTAGTTGTCCGGCTCGTCGAGGAGGAGCACCTCGTCGGGCCCGCGCAGCAGGGCCTCGAGAACGAGCCGCTTCTGCTCCCCTCCGGACAGCGTCTCCACCCCGCGCCACTTCACCGCATCGAACGGCAGGCCGAGCGCCGCGGTGCAGCAGACATCCCAGGACACCTCCGCGTCGTACCCGCCCGCGTCGGCGTAGTCGGCAAGGGCCTGTGCGTAGCGCATCTGCAGGGCGGCGTCCTCGCTCTCCATGAGGAGCGTCTCGCACGCATCGACCTCCGCTGCCGCGCTCTGGAGCGACTCCGAGGAGACCGACAGGAGGAGGTCGCGCACCGTGCCGGCGCCCCCCTGGCCGACGAACTGCCGCATGACACCCAGGCCCCCGGTGGTGACCACGGATCCCTCATCGGCTTGCAGGTCGCCGGCGATCATGCGGAGCAGGGTGGTCTTGCCCGCACCGTTGGCGCCGACCAGCGCAGCCTTGGCTCCCTCCCCGATTCGGAAGCCGACATCGTCGAGCAGGATCCGGCCGTCGGGCAGGGAGTAGGTGACGTGCTGAACGTCGATGTGCCCCATGTCAGCCCCGGGTCGAGCGCGTCACGGCCTGCCGAGCGGCGAGACTCGCATCATCGGGATAGCGGACCTCCTCGAGCACGAGGCCGTGCGGCGGCATGACCGTGACCCGGGGGTTCCGCTCACGGGCGGCCACGACGGCCGCGGGCCAGCCGAGCCCCTCGCGCCCATCGCCCACGGGCACCAGCACGCCGACGATGGACCTCACCAGCGAGTGGCAGAACGCGTCGGCACTCACCTCGAGTTCGGCGAACCCTGCGGGACTGCGCGTCCACTCCAGCGACAGGATGCGACGTACGGTCGTCGCACCCTCACGGGGCTTGCACAGCGCGGCGAAGTCGTGCTCGCCGAGAAGACCCTGACCGGCGGCGTTCATGGCAGCGAGGTCGAGGGTGCGAGGACAGCGCACCACCTCGCGGCGCAGCAGCGGATCCCAGGCCTGAGGGTCGTCGCAGATCCGGTACCGGTAGTGCCGGGACAGCGCGGAGAAGCGCGCGTCGAAGCCCTCGGGGGCGAGTCTCGCGCCGCGGAGCCAGACATCGTCGGGCAGCACGCCGCGAACGCTGCGGACGAGGGCCTCCACCTCGGGGCAATCCGCGAGGTCCACGTGGGCTACCTGGCCCCGCGCGTGCACCCCGGCATCGGTGCGGCCGGCGCACGTGACCGAGGGGGCCTCCGCCCAGGACAGCACGCGGGCCAGCGCCTCCTCGAGCGTGCCCTGGACCGTGCGCAATCCAGGCTGTCGCGCCCAGCCGGCGAAGTCCGTGCCGTCGTAGCCCAGGTCAAGCCTCAGCCGCGTCATGGCAGCCTCGCCACACCGTCACGGCCCGGAAAAGCACGATGCGGAGGCTTCCCACTCGGGTGAAGTCTCCGCATCGTGCAGCGTGTGTCGGGGCTCAGGCCTTGTCGTCCTTCTCCGCAGCGGACTCGCCGGAATCGTCGGCGATCTCCTCGGCCCGGTCGGGGGCGCTCTGGTCGGCCTCGGTGGCCTCCTCGACCGCAGCCTCCTCGACCTCGTTGATGTCCTCGGAGACATCGGCTGACTCGTCGGCGGCATCCACTGCCGCGGGCGTCTCCACGGACTCGTCGGCGGTCGGAGTCGGCGCGGCCTGGGCCGCCTTGTCCTTCGCTGCGCGCTTCGTCGCCGCGGTGGCCTCGGCCACTGCCTGCTCCGGCAGGGGCTCGACGAGTTCGATCAGCGCCATGGGGGCGTTGTCTCCCTTGCGCGGACCGAGCTTAAGGATGCGCGTGTAGCCGCCCTGGCGGGTCTGGTAGCGCGGGCCGATCTCCGCGAAGAGGACGTGCACGACGCCCTTGTCGCGCACCACGGTCATGACGCGCCGACGCGCAGCGAGGTCTCCTCGCTTGGCGAACGTGATGAGGCGCTCGGCGAGGGGGCGAAGGCGCTTCGCCTTCGCCTCGGTCGTGGTGATGCGCCCGTGCTCGAACAGCGCCGTCGCCAGGTTGGCGAGCATGAGTCGCTCATGGGCGGGGCTGCCCCCGAGTCGGGGACCCTTCGTTGGCGTAGGCATCTGCGTGCTCCTCGTTGCGGTGGTGGTTCCTCGGGCGGTGTGCGTCGGTGACTAGAGCTGCTCGTCCTCGACGTAACCGAAGTCGTCGTCGTCCTCGTCGCTGAAGTAGACGGCCGCCCCGGGATCGAATCCGGGAGGGCTGTCCTTGAGGGCGAGTCCCAGCGTGGCCAGCTTGACCTTGACCTCGTCGATGGACTTGGCGCCGAAGTTGCGGATGTCGAGCAGGTCCGCCTCGCTGCGGGCGATGAGCTCGCCCACGGTGTGGATCCCCTCGCGCTTCAGGCAGTTGTACGAGCGGACCGTCAGGTCCAGTTGCTCGATGGGCGTGGAGAGCTGCTCGGCGACGAAGGCATCCGCCGGCGAGGGACCGATGTCGATGCCCTCGGCGTCGAGGTTGAGCTCGCGAGCGAGGCCGAAGAGCTCGACCAGGGTCTTGCCCGCAGAAGCGAGGGCATCGCGAGGCGGCATCGAGGCCTTGGTCTCGACATCGATCACGAGCTTGTCGAAGTCCGTGCGCTGCTCGACGCGGGTGGCCTCGACCTTGTAGGTCACCTTGAGCACCGGCGAGTAGATGGAGTCCACGGGGATGCGCCCGATCTCCTGCCCCACCTGCTTGTTGAGTGCAGCCGAGACGTAGCCGCGGCCGCGCTCCACGACCAGCTCCATCTCGAGCTTGCCCTTGCCGTTGAGCGTGGCCAGGTGCAGGTCGGGGTTGTGGACCTCGACGCCGGCCGGCGGCGCGATATCGGCGGCCACGACCTCGCCCGGTCCCTGCTTGCGCAGGTACATGACGACGGGCTCGTCGTGGTCCGAGGACAGGACGAGCTGCTTGATATTGAGGATGAGCTCGGTGACGTCCTCCTTGACCCCCGGAATGGTCGTGAACTCATGGAGCACGCCATCGATGCGCAGGCTCGTGACCGCCGCCCCTGGGATCGAGGACAGCAGGGTCCGGCGCAGTGAGTTGCCCAGCGTGTAGCCGAAGCCCGGCTCGAGGGGCTCCAGCACGAAGCGGGAGCGCGTCTCGCTGATCGGCTCCTCGGTGAGAGTCGGGCGCTGCGTGATGAGCACTTCGTTGTCCTTTCGGCGACGTCCGCCATATGACGCCGCGGTTGGGTAAGGCGGGGACTACTTGGAGTAGAGCTCGACGATGAGCTGCTCCTGGACCGGCGTGTCGATGACCTGCCGAGCGGGGAGCGAGTGGACGAGGATCCGCATCTTCGACGGAATCACCTCGAGCCAGGCCGGGACCTCGCGCTCGCCGATCTCGGCGTGCGCGACGACGAACGGGGTGAGCTCCCGGGAACTGGGGCGCACCTCGATGATGTCCTGCGGCTGCACGCGGTACGACGGAATGTCCACCTTGTGGCCGTTGACCAGGAAGTGTCCGTGCCGCACCAGCTGACGGGCCATGTCGCGGGACTTGGCGAACCCGGCCCGGTACACGACGTTGTCCAGTCGGGACTCCAGGATGCGCAGGAGGTTCTCGCCCGTCTTCCCGCTGCGGCGGTGCGCCTCCTCGTAGTAGCCCCGGAACTGCTTCTCGAGAACGCCGTAGATGCGGGTCGCCTTCTGCTTCTCACGCAGCTGCAGGAGGTACTCGCTGTCCTTGGACCGCCCCCGACCGTGCTGACCGGGGGGGTAGGGGCGCTTCTCGAAGGGGCACTTCGGCGACTCGCACTTGGAGCCCTTGAGGAAAAGCTTGGTCTTCTCGCGACGGCAGCGCTTGCAGTCCGCGTCGGTGTAACGAGCCATGTCTCTCTCCGTTTCAGACGCGACGGCGCTTGGGCGGGCGGCACCCGTTGAAGGGCACCGGGGTGACGTCCTGGATGGAGCCCACCTCGAGGCCCGTGGCCTGGAGGGAGCGGATTGCGGTCTCGCGGCCGGAGCCGGGGCCCTTGACGAAAACGTCGACCTTGCGCATGCCGTGCTCCATCGCCCGACGCGCGGCGGACTCGGCGGCGAGCTGCGCGGCGAAGGGGGTGGACTTACGGCTGCCCTTGAAGCCCACCTGGCCGGAACTGGACCAGGCGATGACGGCCCCGGACGGGTCGGTGATCGACACGATCGTGTTGTTGAACGTGCTCTTGATGTGAGCGTGGCCATGGGCCACGTTCTTCTTCTCCTTGCGCCGGACCTTCTTGGGGCCGGCCTTGCCAGTCTTAGGGGGCATCGCTTCTCTCGTTCTCCTGGAGGTCATCGGTCCGCAGTCGCGCGCGAGGCGCGGCAGACCCGCGGACTACTTCTTGCCGGCCTTCTTCTTGCCGGCAACGGTCTTGCGCGGGCCCTTGCGGGTCCGGGCGTTCGTGTGGGTGCGCTGCCCGTGGACGGGCAGGCCCCGGCGGTGGCGGACCCCCTGGTAGCAGCCGATCTCGACCTTGCGGCGAATATCGGCGGCTACCTCGCGGCGCAGATCGCCCTCGACGCGGAGGTTGGCCTCGATCCAGTCGCGCAGGGCGACGACCTGGTCGTCGGTGAGGTCGCGGGCCCGCAGGTCCGGGCTGACCCCGGTCGCCGCGAGGGCCTCGGCCGCGCGCGAGCGGCCGACGCCGTAGATGTAGGTGAGCGCGACCGCCATCCGCTTGTCGCGGGGCAGGTCGACGCCGACGAGTCGTGCCATGGGTGTCCTCTTCTCATCACGCGAGAGGTCTGGCGCGGCACCGGTCCTTCCCACCCGGGAAGGTCCTCGGCCTCTCGTCCGAGGGTGGCGTCCTCCGTCGTGCACGCGGCGGAGGGGTCGGGAGCCGCTGTTCGAGGTGCCGCGGGTTGTCTCCCCTCGGCACCGGCAACGTGTCAGCCTTGGCGCTGCTTGTGCCGCACGTTGTCGCAGATGACCATGACCCTGCCGTGTCGGCGGATCACCTTGCACTTGTCGCAGATCTTCTTCACGCTGGGCTTGACCTTCACCGGAATCCCGCCTCACTTGTACCTGTAGACGATGCGACCCCGGGTCAGGTCGTAGGGCGAGAGCTCCACGACAACCCGGTCATCAGGGAGGATTCGGATGTAGTGCATCCGCATCTTCCCGCTGATGTGGGCCAGGACCTTGTGTCCGTTGTCCAGTTCCACTCGGAACATCGCGTTGGGAAGGGACTCGGTGATCGTGCCCTCGAGCTCGATCGCGCCGTCCTTCTTGCCCATGACCTTCGCTCTCCTCCGGTCGGGCTCCCGGCGCGCGCACGACCCCCGCTCCGAGGAGTGGGGGTGCGGACGAACGGGGGGGCCCGATATCAGCCCTGCAAGCATACGCGCCAGGGGCCGCTCCCCCTAATCCGGGGTCAGTTTGACCGATTTGCCCGGATCGGACGACCTACGAGCACGTCGAGTTGGGGGCGACGGCGTTGCCGTTGACGTCCCAGGAGGCGGAGACGAAGCGGTAGGTCACCTGATTGCGGGCACAGCCGAGGGCGGCAGTCAACCTCTTTGATCCGCTCCACCGAGGCAACCAGCACCGTCTCAGGCGGTCATGACGGGCGCTAGCCGCGGATCTGCGCCTGGATCTGGGTGAGGTACCTCGTGATGCTCTCCTGCTGGCTGGCGGCCTGGAACTGGGGGGAGACGAGCAGCACGATCATGGCGAGGATGCACACCACGACGGCCGCGGACAGCAGAGACTGGAGCCACTTCTGCCATGCCCGGGGCCCCGCTGGGAAGAAGGCGATGGAGAGCAGCGTCGCCAGGGCGATGACCCCGGCCGGGAGGAGCAGGACCGCCGCGTACGGAGGCTGCCAGGACAGGCGGTCGAGATAGTCCAGCTCCAGCTGGGTGAGCTCGGTGCGCAGTTTTGACACTGCCGGCGGCACCGAGCCCTGGGCCGCCGAGGCCTCGATGTCGCTGATGAGGTTGCTGTAGCCGTCCAGGGCCTCGAGGACCCGGGGAGAGGATCCATTGAGAGGATCGATGCGATCTCCCGTCGCCATCTTGGCCAACTCGTCATCGCGCACGGCGAGGACGTACTCCTCGAGCAGGCCGAATGCCTGTCCCTCCGAAGCCGGCGATGCCAGGGTGATGTTGTCCGTGAGAAGCACGAGCGCGCCCAGTTCGCGGCCGAGGCGCTCATTGAACTGCCCCTGGGATGCCCACAGGGTGATGACTGAGAAGGACCCGATGAAGACGAAGACCCCTCCGATGAACCGGATCCCCGCGGTACTGACATTGTCGCCCGACCGGTCCCCACGGTCGCTCGTGAGCACCCACCACGTGATGGGGACGACGACGGCCAGGGAGACCACCAGGATGAGGAGGATCGTCACGAAGGGATGAGGCACCGAAACTCCTCTCGGGGGCGACCCCCCGATCCTAGGGGCGCGCCCCGTCGAGAGCGGTGAGGACCCAGGGTCCGTCCTCGGTGATCGCGACCGTGTGCTCCCAGTGGCTGGCCGTCACGCCGTGCGTCGCCACGACCGTCCAGTCGTCATCGAGGACGTGCACCTCGGCAGGGCCGAGGGTGACCATGGGCTCGATGGCGAGGGCCATACCGGGAACGAGTCGGGGGCCCCGGCCGGGGCGGCCGTAGTTGGGCACCGCGGGGTCCATGTGCATGCGCGAGCCGATGCCATGGCCGACGTACTCCTCGACGATCCCGAAGTGCTCGCCCTGGGATCGGAT
>CAIVWG010000137.1 GCA_903909555.1 uncultured bacterium
CGCATCGGGTCCGCCCTGCAGTCTGCGCTCATGGTCCGCGAGGTCCCGCGCCGTCCTGCCGTCGGATGCGAGACCGGCGATTGGAGCCACATCGACGTGTACCTCACGCTCACCACCGACTACCGCTGCGTTGTCTTCACCGGATCCCGCTGGGACGGGCAGGCTGCGGACTGGCTCACCCAGCGTGGTTCGCACGTGGTCAGCGTCGGGGGACCGCTGGGCATCCCGGGCGAGGTCAACCTCCCCCTGCCCGGCGAACCGCTGACGCGGATGCTCATGGAGCCGCTCGTCGCCGAGCTCCTCGCCCTGCGCTGGTGGCGGAGAGCGCCCGTCGAGGCCCCGTGAGCCTGATCGACGAGGTTCGCGCAGACCTCCTCGTGCAGGATTCCGACGCGCTCCTGCCTCCCCTGCGTCGCGGCCAGGGATTGGCCGTCGACGACGTCGTCGAGGTGACGCCCCTGGCGAGTGGGCGCGCGGTGGCGTCTGCGCGTCTCGCCGACGGGCGCACGCTCCTCGTCCCCCTGACCCACGCCGGCACGTGGCGACGTGCCACGCCTGACGACGCCATGAGCATGAGCGCCCTGGACGCGCCCGAGCCGCTTCAGGTGCATCGGCTACGCACGTGCCCGACGGTCGACCCGCTACGCGAGCGCGGGATCGACGTGGACATGTCGAACGACGTGCGCATCATCGATGACCGCGTCGTCGCCAAGTGGCAGCTCTTCCGAGAGCCCGGCTCCATGGCCGGTCCGCGCATGGTGGCGCACCTGGACGCGGCAGGCTTCGCCGAGATGCCCGACCCCATCGCAACCGTGTCCTGGGGCGAGGAATTGGTGGCGTCCTTCACGGCCTACCTGCCCGGCGCCGAGGATGGATGGGAGTGGATGCTCCAGGACGTTCGGGAGCACGTGAACGGCCGCGTGCCACCTCCCGAGTGGCCGCAGGAGCTCGGGGCACTCACCGGTCGCCTGCACGCTGCCGCCGCAGCGTCCACTCCGGTGATTCCGCAACCGGTGACCCGCGGCGGCCTGGACGACCTGGCGCGGCACTTTCGAGCACTCACGCACGCCCGCGTGGACGCGGAGATGACCGCGGCCTTGGACCCCTGGCGATCGCGCTTCCAGGACGCGTGCGCGCTCCTCGAGTCCGCGACGGACGTCGAGGTCATGCCCCTCCACGGCGACCTCCACCCGGGGCAGTTCCTCCGGTGGCGCGAGGGCATCGTCGTGAGCGACTTCGACGGCAACCCGCTCCTGCCCTCGCGCGAGCGCGCCCTTCCCGGTCCGACGGCCTACGACGTCGCGGGCCTCCTGCGCGGCCTCGACCACGTCGCCATCGCCGCTGCGCGACGTGCCGATACGCCCGACGCCGTCGATCGAGGTCGCGCCTGGGCCCGTGCCGCGCGGGAGCGTGCGCTGGCGGCATACGAGCAGGTACCCGGCGTTCCGGACATCGACCGTGCTCTCCTCAGCGCCTTCGAGTCGCTGTCCCCGCTGCACGAGGCCGTCTACGCGGCCACCTACCTCCCGCGCTGGCGCTACGTGCCGCTCACAGTCCTGGCGGGAGGCTGGTGACTCACACCCTCATCTCCTCGGCGAGAGCGGACACGAAGTCGTCCACGTCCTCGGGAGTGGTGTCCCATGCGCACATCCAGCGCACCTCGCCCGTGTGCTCATCCCACTCGTAGAAGCGATAGCGCTTCTGCAGTCGAGCGGTCACGTCGCGCGGCAGGATGGCGAAGACGGCATTCGCGTCCACGCGCCGCGCGATCCGGACGCCGGGGACTGAGCGCGCTCCCTCGAGGAGTCGCTGGGCCATCTCGTTGGCGTGCTGGGCGTTGCGCCGCCACAGGTCGTCAGTGAGCAGTGCGCTTAGCTGGGCGCTGACGAAGCGCATCTTGCTGGCGAGTTGCATCGAGGTCTTGCGGAGGTAGGGGACCGCGTGGAGCAGCGAGTTGTCGAGCACGACCACGGCTTCAGCGCCCATGGCGCCGTTCTTCGTGGCACCCAGGGACACGATGTCGACGCCGACGTCGGTCGTGATGGCGCGCAACTCGACCCCGAGACCCGCGGCGGCATTGGCGAGACGGGCGCCATCGAGATGCACCTTCATTCCGAGCGAGTGCACGTGCTCGACCAGGGTGCCCAACTGCTCGACGGAGTAGGCCGTGCCCAACTCGGACGACTGGGTGACGGTGACGACCGCCTGCTGCGCGCGATGGACATCGCCGAACCTGACGGCGTGGACGTCGATCGCCTCCGGGGTCAGCAGCCCGTCCTCGGTCGGCGTCGTCCAGAGCTTGAGGCGCCCGACCTTCTCCGGTGCGCCGCCCTCGTCGACGTTGACGTGAGCGGTGTCCGCGCAGATGACCGACTCCCAGGGCCGGCAGATCGCCTGCAGTGCCACGACGTTGGCCCCGGTGCCGTTGAAGACCGGGAAGACCTCCGCGTGCGCTCCGAAGTGATCGCGGACGAGCTCCCCGAGGCGGGACGTCTCGTCATCGTCTCCATAGGCGACGGCGTGCCCGGCGTTCGCACGCACGATGGCGTCGAGCACCTCCGGATGCACGCCGGCGTAGTTGTCGCTCGCGAAGCCACGCCAGGTCACGTCAGCCCTCCGTGAGGTCCACGCGGGTGCCGTTGGCCGGACCCGTCTGCTCAAGGATGCCAGCGATGGCGTCGGCGAGAGCCGCGGTGTCGGTGTAGCCGGGAAAATCCTTGCCGGGATTCGCGGCGCGCATGCGGTCGTCGACGAGCGCTTTGACCGCCACGATCACGGCTCGGGCAGGGGTGTCCTTGAAGGAGTGGGCGAGCCCGCGGACCCAGGTCTCGGCCGCCGACTTCGCGGTGGCGTAGGCGACGTTGCCCGCGGTGGGCTTGCCCGCTGCCGTGCTCGACACCATGACGTAGCACCCCGCGTCCGAGCGGACCAGAGGGTCACGGAACACGACCGTCGTGGTGCGCACGGTGCCGAAGACGCCCGGGGCGATGGCATCCCAGGCCGTCAGCGCGTCGACGTCGACGGTCGTGGATCCCGCCCAGCCCCCGACGAGGTGGATGACCGCATCCAGTCGGCCGTGCCTGGCGAGGAGATCGTCGCGGAATCCCGCGAGCGCGGTGACGTCGAGCAGATCGACGACCGCCCACTCCCCTCCGACCGACTCGGCGAGGGGCCGGGCCAGCGCCTCATCCCGATCCACGACGACGACGAACCAGTCCTGGGCGAGCGCGCGAGCCACCGCACTGCCGCCCATTCCGGCGCCCAGGACCAGCGCGACGGGCCGGTTCACGCAGCCACCCCCGTGATGCCTCGAGCAGAGTCGATCGTGGGCGCGAGCGCCTTGCGCAGCGACTCATAGAAGACGTTGAGCGGGAACTCGTCGGGCAGGACCGCATCGACCGCCTCCTTCAGCTCACTGGGCAGGGCCTGCGGGCCCTGCGCCCACACCGACTTCGGGTGCGGGGGCACCAGGGAACTCACGAAGGAGTAGGCCGCGAGCCAGTGGCCGAGGCGCGAACGGTCGATTCCCTCCCGGTAGAGGGTCTCGACCTCGTCGCACAGGTCGTTGAGGCTCTCCTGCACCCGGGCCCAGTCGACACGGAGCGTGTTGTCCGTCCACCGGATGACCCCGTGCTGGTGAAGCCACGCGAAGACGATCTGGCCGGCCAGCCCGTCGTAGTTCCGGACCCGGTCACCGGTGGTCGGGAAGCGGAAGAGCCGGTCGAAGAGGATGGCGAGGCGGACGTAGGGCGCCAGGACCACGCCCTCCTCCTCCAATCGCGCCGTCTCCCGGAATGTCGACAGGTCGCAGCGCAACTCCTCCAGGCCGTACATCCAGTACGGCATGCGCTGCTTGATCATGAAGGGGTCGAACGGCAGGTCACCGTGGCTGTGCGTCCGGTCGTGCACGAGGTCCCACAGCACGAAGGTCTCCTGGGCGAGGCCCTGGTCGTTGAGCAGCATCTCCGCCTGGGGCGGAAGCGCGAGCTGGAGTCGATCGCTGGCCGCACGCGACACGCGCCGGAAGCGGGCTGCCTCGCGGTCGCAGAAGATGCCTCCCCAACTGAAGGGGACCACCTCACGCGTGGCCACGGTCTCGGGGAAGAGCACCGCCGAGTGAGTGTCGTACCCGGCGGTGAATCCGAGGAACTCGATGGGGACGAAGGCCGCGTTGTCGTATGCCGTGGCCTCGAGTTCGGCGACCCAGTCAGGCCACACGGTGCGGATGGCCACGGCCTCGACGTTGCGATTCGGATTGCCGTTCTGGGTGTACATCGGGAACACCACGACATGCTCGATGCCGTCACGGCGTACCGCCTCGGGGTGGAACGCCAGCAGGGAGTCCAGGAAGTCCGGGACCCCGAACCCGCCCTCGCGCCACGCATCGAAGTCCGCCGCGACCGCCTCCACGTAGTCCGCCTGATGCGGCACCAGGGGCGCGAGGTCCCGCAGCGCGGACACGATCTCGTCAACGCGCTGCGACGCGACCTGGGAGTCGCCCGCGATGACCCCGTCCGGCGCCTGCAGCGGCCTCAGGGCCTCGACCGCCGTGACGAGCCGATCCCAGGCGGGACTCGAGAGGATGGGACTCGAGGTCGATCGGGCCGGGACGGACACGGGCCCCGCGGCCACCCACGTGACCAGGGCCCGCCAGAGCGCACGGTTGCCGAGGTCATCGAGCGAGTCGTCCCCCGCGAAGTCCGAGTCCGCGGTGACGACGACCCTGCCGTCCCCGAACGCGACTCCGACGATGAGCGGCGCCCTGGCCGGAGACGCCGTTGCCGACGTCCTGGCGAAGACGAACGACGCCGAGGGATCGGCCTCGAGGCGCAGGACTCCGGCGCGGTAGAACACCGCCTCCCCGACTCCCGCGAAGACATCGCAGCCGTGCGCCGTCTCAGGCTCCAGCCGGACCCACGTGGACACGTCATTGAAGCGGTGCACAGGATCCTGCGCCGTGACGTTGTCGATTCCAACGCCGAAGCGCTCGGAGATGGCTGCCAGATTGTTGCCGTACTTCGCCTGCTCCGTCTCGGCGAGCAGCACGAGTCCCCCGCCGCCGCGCACGAACTCCTCGATGGCGACGATCTCCGAATCGGCATACACAGGGCTGCCCGCGCCGACCGTGGACTCCCAGTCGTCCAGGGAGCAGTGCGGGAGCACGAGAACGTCGACCTCCGCCAGCAGGCTCGCGGAGAGGGGGCCGTCGGTGTGGGCGGCGACGGCGAAGCCGGCGTCCTCGAGGGTGCGCGCCGCCTCGGCATACGAGGAATCCGCCGGATTGGCCGGGCTCATGGCCGCGGCCACGTCGGGCCGGGTGGACCACGCCTGCCGGTGGCTCTCATCGATCAGGACTCGCGCGAGCGGACGCACGGACACCTCCAGGGGAGAACAGGCTTCCTAGTCTAGCGAATTCGGGCGATTCTCCCGAATCAACTGGTTCTCGCCGGATTTCCTCCGGTGAGATTCCGGGGGCGAATACGGTCGGCGCGTGCGCAGCAACTGGTCCGGGACCGTCGACTTCCCCCAGGCGTGGGAGGTCCCCGCCACCATCCCCGACGTCCAGGAGGCGGTGCGGGCGCAGGACCGGGTCCTCGCCATCGGCACCGCGCACTCCTTCAGCCCCCTGGCCGTGAGCCCGGGGGTGCACATCGGCACGCAGGGGCTCCCCCCGACGGTCGAGGCGTGCTCCGATCACGGCACCGCCCTCGTGTCGGCGGGGATGCGCTACGCGGACCTCGGCCCCGCGCTCCACGCGCGCGGACTGGCACTGGCGGCCATGGCATCGCTGCCGCACATCAGCGTCGGCGGCGCTATCGCGACGGGCACTCACGGGTCGGGGGATCTCATCGGCACGCTCTCCTCCGCGGTGCGCGCCCTGGAGATCGTCACGGCGGACGGCGACCTGCGCTGGATCCGACGCGGGATTGACGCGGACTTCGCCGGCTGGGTGGTGGCCCTCGGAGCCCTCGGGGTGGTGACACGCCTGGAGCTCGCCGTCGAGCCGACATACGACGTGGCGCAGACCGTGCTCCTCGGCCTGGACCTCGACGTGGTCGAGGCCGAGTTCGACGCGGTGTTCGCGGCTGCCACGTCGGTGAGCGTCTTCACGCGGTGGCGACCCGAACCCGACGCCCAGCTCTGGCTGAAGCGCAGGGTGGACCGCGAGGGCCCGTGGGGGGGCAGCCCGGACTTCGGTGCCCGGCCGCACGGCGGCTCGATGCACCCGCTGGAGGAGCTCGATCCGGTGCACTGCACGCCCCAGGGCGGGGTGCCCGGGCCGTGGTTCGAGCGACTGCCGCACTTCCGCGCGGAGTTCACCCCGAGTTCCGGCGACGAGATCCAGGCGGAGTACCTCCTGCCGAGGGCTCACGCGGTGGAGGGCATCCGCCGGGTGAGAGGCCTGGCCGCGCGCATCACGCCCCTGCTGCACGTCACGGAGATCCGCACGATGTGCGCCGACGACCTGTGGCTGAGCCCGGCAGAGGGACGAGACACCGTGGGCATCCACTTCACGTGGCACAAGGACAAGCGGATCTACGACGTCCTCCCCGCCATCGAGGAGGCGCTCCTGCCCCTCGGCGCGCGTCCGCACTGGGGCAAGGTCACCGTGGCGGCGCCGGCGCAGATCGTCTCCGCCTATCCCCGATTCGACGACTTCGCGCGACTGGTGCAGGACACCGATCCCGCCGGGAAGTTCCGCAGCGACACCGTCGCCTCGCTTCTCCGAGCGTGAACCCGAGGCCCGGAGACCGTGAGAGGCTGATCGCGTGACCGATCCCATCGTGGCGGTTCTGCCCTTCGCCCTCGGGGCCATGATCAGCCCCTTCGTGCTCACCGTCCAGGCCCTGATCCTGATCGGGCCGCATAAGCCGAAGGCGCGGGGATGGTTCTACACGCTGGGATGCACCGCTTTCACGCTGCTGTACGTCGTCGTGGTCTACCTCGGCTTCAGTCGCCTTCCCGTGGGGCAGGACAAGCCCAGCCTGATCCTCCGGGGAGTGGAGCTCGCCCTGGCCTTCGTCTTCGTCGTGCTCGCGATTCGCACGTACGTCCACAAGAAGCCGCCCGGGGAGGAACACCAAAGCCGGGTGCGACAGATGGTCGCCGACGCGAAGCCGCCCGCCTTCTTCGTCGTGGGCCTCGCCGTCATGGCCACGGACCTGTCGTCCCTCATCATCATCATCCCCGGCGTCCGCGTGGTCCAGGAAACCGAGGCCGCCTTCGCCCTCCAGGTCGTCGCCCTCGCCGTCCTGCTGCTGTTCACGCTGCTCCCGGCCCTGCTCCCCGTGGGCCTGGCCACGATCTTCGGGCGCAAGGCCGATGCCTTCCTGCTCTCGCTCAATCACTGGGTGAACGCGCACACCAAGCTCATCACGGCGGCCATCTGCCTCATCCTGGCCGCGTTCCTCCTCTGGGGAGCCCTCACCTGATCCCGCAGGTCGTGACGCGGGTCGTCAGCCCAGGAGCGCGTCACGCGGCGGCGGGCGTGCGGGGCCAGGGCATCGCCCGCTCGAGCTCGTAGGACACCGAGAGCAGGCGTCGTTCCTCGCCGAGTGGCGCCGACAGCTGGATCCCGATCGGCAGGCCCGCTCTCGAGCGTGCGAGGGGGAGGGAGATCGCCGGCGCGCCCGTGACGTTCTCCAGGGGCGTGAAGGAGGAGAAGCGCAGCAGGCGCACCATCTGCTCCCGGAACGCAACGTCGGGACCGAGTTGCCCCAGCAGCGGCGCGGGATGCCCCACGACCGGCGACACCACGATGTCCTGGTGCGCGTACGACGGCTCCCGCGACGCCTTCACGAGGCGCCGCACGCTGAGCGGGACCCGCACCATCTGCTGCACGAACATCGCGCTCAGGCCCTTGGTGAGGAGCTCGGTGCGCGTCGCGTCGAAGCCGGGTCCCAGCAGGCGCGAGCCGGCCTTCTGGAAGGCGAACGCCAGCAGCGCCCAGTAGCGCAGGAAGTCCTTGCCGAATCCTTCGGCGACGGGGAGTTCGACGGGGGACACCTCGTGTCCCAGGCTCTCGAGGACCGCGCCGACCTGCAGGACGGCCTCCCGGGTCTCCGGGTCCACCGGCAGACCGGCCACGCTGTCGGTGACGACGCCCACCCGAAGTCGGCGTTGCTCGGGCCGCACCACCATCCCGATGGGCGGCAGGGCCGGGTTTCGGTAGGCCCGCTCGGCCTCCGCGAGGTAGTACGCCGTGTCACGGACGCTGCGGGTCAGGACTCCCTGCGTCACGAGGTTGACCGGCATGCGGTCGAGTTCCGGAAGGTCGATGAGTCGCCCGCGGGAAGGCTTCATCCCGACGACGCCGCACACCGCCGCGGGGATGCGGATCGACCCTCCTCCGTCGTTGGCATGGGCGATCGGGATCGCTCCGCTGGCGACGAGACTCGCGGATCCGCCACTGGAACCGCCCGGAGAGTGGGCGGTGTTCCACGGGTTCCGGGTGGCGCCGTACCGGCTCGACTCGGTCGATGCGGTCAGGCCGAACTCCGGCAGGGTCGTCTTGGCCAGGGGACGGAAGCCCAGACCGAGGAACTGGCGCACCCACGGGCTGGTCGCGGACGCGGGACGGTCGGCGGGAGCCCAGGATCCGTGCAGCGTGGGGAAGCCTTCGAGGTCCTCGTTGTCCTTGAGGACGGTCGGCACGCCCGCGAACGGCCCGTCACCCGACACGGGCAGGTCAAGTTCGCGTACGACGGCGTTGAGGTGCGGGTTCGCGCAGTCGATGCGCGCACGTGCCGCATCACGCAACTCCTCCGCCGAGACTTCGCGTCGCTTGAGCCGGTGCAGCAGTTCCATGACATCGTCATCACCGAGCGCGTCATCGGCGCGCACATCGATGCGGATCGGGCGCTCCTGCGCCGACTCTCCTGCCATGCCCATGGCCCCTCACCTTCCCCGGCGCGCCTGCTCCGACCGAGCGCCGCCCCAACCTACAGTGGTCGCATGACCCAGCACCGTAAGAAGATCATGGCCGTATCCCTCCTGGCCACGGGCATGCTCGCCCTCGCCGCCTGCGGCGGTGGCAGCAGTTCCTCGGAGACCACGAGCGCGGCACCGGCGCCGGCGCCCACCGACTCCCCCATCGGCGGCGGAGCGGCGGAGTGCACGACGGACGCTCTCGAGAAGGCGACCGAGGAGGCGGCTGCGGCCCAGGGGATCGACCTCCTCAACACCAACGACTACGACTGCGAAGACGGATGGGCGATCGTCTTCGGCATCACGAAGTCCGGTGACATCGAGCAGACCACGGCCTTCCTGTTCCAGGCCGAGGGTCCCTACTGGGTGACCAAGGACATCGGCACGATCTGCAGCGGCGGCGCCGATGACGGCATTCCCTCGGACATCAAGGACCAGGCCTGCGCCCTGCGATGACGTGGGGGGCTCCCGGGGAGGCATCAACCTCCCCGGGAGCTACCTATCGCACACGACCGCGTAGGGATGCTCCGCCTCCGCGATGACCTCGCGGCCGCGATCCTTGATCCACACCCTCGCGATGAACTCGGGGCGCTGCTTGTTGACCGCGGCGCACTGCCGGGCGCTCACGGCCTCCGTGTAACGGTAGAAGCGCTCGTAGCGCCAGCCCGTCTTCGTGCGGGTCATGCCTCTGTTCTGGGTGCTCAGAGCCTTCGATTCGCACAGGACGTACTCGTCCGCAGCGACGTTGTAGCTGCAGGTCTTGATGATGTAGGCCTTCCGGTCGCGGTCGCTGACCACGTAGGTGAGGTCGAACCTCGGTCCCGGTCCCGTCGTGCGGACCTTGATCTCGTCTCCGGCCCGGATCGACACCGTGACCGCGGCCTGGGCGGCGGCCGACGGCACGCCCCAGGCGAGGACGCCGGACAGCACCACCACGGCGGTGGCGAGGATCCTTCGCCGCACTCCACTCTCCTCTCAGGCCCGTGAGAACGAGTCTAAGCGGAGATCGCGTCAGCCTCCCGGGTGGCGCTCATGCCCTCGGGGTCCTGCGCGGTGTCGAGGAGGCCCGCTTCTCGCGCTCGTCGCACGGCGTCTCCGCGGTCATGGACCCCCAGGGAGCGGAAGAGGGACATGAGCTCCTGACGCACCGTCGACTCGCTGAACCCGATACGCCGGGCGATGGCCGAGTTGGTGAGGCCCTCATCGAGGAGCTGGAGAATCGCGCCCTGCCGCGACGTGACGCTGAGATAGGACGGCGGCCCGCTGGCGGCTGTGGGCCGGGCGGGCACCACGGACCAGCTGAGAGCCATGAGGTCGGCGACATGCCGCAGGAGCCTCAGGCAGTCCCCGCGAGGAGCCTCGCTCACGTCGAAGGTGACGCAGATCGCGCCGTAGACGTGGGCTGGCGCCGTGATCGGCATGGCGGCGCAGGGAGGCCGCTGCTGCGAGGGAGCCTCCCGGGCCTCCATGCCCGCGGCCCGAAAGGACACCTGGGGGGTGCCCTCCCGGATGGCGGTGGCCAGCGGGTGCGGGTCCCAGACCGTCAAGCTCTCGTAGCGGGAGGCCTCGGCCCCCTCGAGCCCGAAGGAACCGACCAGGGCGAGGCGGGCCCGATAGTCCACGCTCACCACCGCGCACGATCGGGCCCGAAATGCCCGAAAGGCCCCCAGGGTGAGGAACTCGGCGACGTCGTCCATCGTCGGCCTGATCTTGAG
>CAIVWG010000138.1 GCA_903909555.1 uncultured bacterium
CCCTTTGCTCCAGCGGCGGCACGACGCTGACGCTCCCGCTGGTGTGGCCCGGGCGCTATCGCATGCTCACGTCGTACCTCGACGACTATGGGCTTGAATCGTGGTACTCGGTGTCGGGGCCGCAGGAGTCGAGGAGCGAGGCGACGGCGATCACGGTGAAGGCGGGGGCGGTGACGCGCGTGTCGACGACCGCGCTGCAAGGCTCGGCACTTCGCGTCGAGCTGCCTACGTCGGCCCTCGGATCGGTCGCTGCGGGTGCGCTGTGCGCGCACACCGTATCCGCAGGCGGGATGGATGAAACGGGCGAGGCATGTATGGCGTCTGGCGCCACCTCGGTTCTGGTGCCGCGCATTCCCCCGGGTGTGACGAAGGTGAAGATCAACAACACCTATCCGGGTAGTCCCTATGCCAGTGGCTGGTACGCCGGAGCGCGCCTTGTCGCCTCGGAGCGTGAGGCGACTGAGGTGACCACGCAAAAGGGCCGTACCTCATCGGTGTCCGTGTCCCTCACCCCCGGCGCACGCATCTCCGGACGCGTCACCACCGGTGGGAGCCCCGACAACGTGCTGCTGACCCTCGGCGCCGCGGGCGAAGAGGGCACGCTCGACCTCCGGCAGGCCGACGAGACGGGCGCGTACGAGTTTTCCTCGCTCCTGCCCGGCACCTACCTCATCGCGGGCGAGGACGGCAGTGGCCTCGGCCTGCCGCAGTGGTGGGACGGTGCCAGTACCGCCGACCAGGCAACGCCGATCACGGTCAGCGAGGGCGGCGTCGTCACCGGGATTGACCTCGCGCTGCCGGCTGCAGGCGGCATCGTCGGCACGATCACCGGCCCCGGTGGTGCAGCCCTCTCACCGGAGGCGTCGCTGAGCGTGACGGCGTGGCGAGGCGACACCGCGGTGGCGACGGGTCCCGTTGACCTGGCGAGTGGCATCTACTACGTCGGGCCGATGTTGCCGGGTGGCGTGCGATTGCAGGTCACCGATGCCAGCGGTATCTACGCGCCTGCGTGGTTTGGGGGCGGCACGGGCACTCAGGTTGATGTCGTCGGCGGCAAGAACCTCCAGGGATTCGACATCGCACTCGCACTTGCCCCGCGCATCGCGGTTGAGGGCACGCGTCAGGGTGGCCGAGTGGTTGTCTCTGGCGAAGTGGCGGCATTCGAGGCCACGACCGTCACCCCCTGGGTTCGACTGCGCGGCGCTCGAGACTTCACTGCCGGTGAGCCGGTGGCGGTGCGCGCCGACGGCACGTTCCGATGGACGCTGACGACGCGGAAGGCTGTCTCGGTGTACTTCACCGCGGGCGATGTGACCTCGAAGCGCGTGCGCGTGCCAGCTCGCTAGGCCCCGGGCAGGCCCGAGATCATGCCGAAGCGACGCATCGGTGACTCGGGCCCCTTGCCGGGCTTGGGCCGGCCCACCACCCGCGCGTCACGCGGGCCATCATCCCCGACCGCTGCCCCCGGTGTCCCCTTATGCGGGGGATCCTGCGAGCCCTCCCAGGAAAGCTCGGACCAGCCCCCCGAGCGTGGGCAGGTCATAGCCCCCCTCCTGGAGGGCCACCGCAGGCAGGGCCAGGGATCCGAGGATGCGCCCGGCTTCCGCGTATCCCTCGGGAGTGACCTCGAGCGGGCTCTCCGGATCGGCGGCCGCGGCGTCCACGCCAAGGGACACCACGAGTGCGGTCGCTCCGAACGCCGAGACCTCGTCGGCGAGCCTGCGTACGGCACCCAGCCAGGCGCCGTCGCCGGTGCCGGGCGGGAGCTGGATGTTGAGGTTCGCGCCCACCCCGGGTCCGACGCCGGTCTCGTCGGCGAACCCGGCATAGTGCGGGAACCACCCCGCGCCCGGGTCGACATGCAGCGATGCGTAGAGCACGTCGCCGCGCGCGTAGAAGATGTCTTGCGTGCCATTGCCGTGGTGGGCGTCCACGTCGACGACGGCCACGCGCTCATGGCCCGCACGGCGCAGCGCCTCCGCGGCGACGGCGGCATTGTTGAGATAGCAGGACCCGCCGTATGCCGTGCGCGTCGCGTGGTGTCCCGGTGGCCGGGTGAGGCCGTACACCGCGCGGGGGGCAGGACTATCCCCGCGGCACAGCAGGTCGACGCACGTGAGCGCGACATCGACGGCGCCGCGGGCGGCCTCCCACGTGCTCGGGCAGACGAGCGTCATCGTGTCGTAGCAGTAGCGCCCTGCAGCGGCGTGCGGTGCCGTGGGCTCGCGCTCGGGCAGATCGCCGAGCAGGCCCGGCGTGGGGAAGAGGTAGGGGACGACGCGATCGGTGCCGTAGGCATCCCAGCGCGACCAGATCGTCCGGAGGTGTTCGACGAGGCGAGGGTCGTGCACGGCGAGGAGGACGTCGTCATCGTGCGCGGCGGCTTCGATGCGCGGCCAGTCGGCCAGGGCCGCCTCGATCGCGGCCACACGCTCGGGGACCTCCGTACCGGGCGTGCGCGTCCCCAGCCAGATCTCCGCGCCCGGCACGTGCCCCGTGGCCAGACGGGAACCCACCACGGGCATCACCCCCTCAGCCTCCCACGCCCTGACAGGATTTCGGTGTGCGCGTCGCTGACCTGGGCATCGTCATCGGTCCCTTCCCCTCCGGTCCCACCGCGAGCATCGCGGACGTCCCCGGAGTGGGGGTGGGCCACGCCACCGTCTCCTACGACGACCCTCCACCGCCGGAGGGCCGCGGCGTCGCGCGCACGGGCGTGACCGTCGTGGATCCGGGCGGCGACTGCATCGCCGATCCGGTGCCCGCCGGGGTGGCGATCCTCAACGGGGCCGGCGAGCTCACCGGGCGCTCCCAGATCGAGGAGTGGGGCTACTCGGAGACACCGGTGTTCCTCACGTCCACCATGCAATTGGGCCGCGTGTACGACGCCGCCTGTCGGCTGCTCTTCGCGGAGGCCCTGGTCCACGACGGGAGATCGACGTTCGGCGAGGTGATCATCCCCGTCGTGGGGGAGTGCGACGACTCGTGGCTGTCGGATCCGCGCGTCATGCACGTGGACATTGACGACGTACGGGCTGCCCTGGACGTCGCGCGAGCGGGCGGGGAGTTCGCGCAGGGTGCCGTGGGTGCCGGCACGGGCATGTCATGCCTCGGGTGGAAGGGCGGCATCGGCTCGGCGTCGCGGGTGCTGCCCGACGGCCATGTCGTGGGAGTACTTCTGCTCACCAACTTCGGAAGCGCAGAGCGACTCACCATCGCGGGCATTCCCGTGGGGCAGCGTCTCGGCCGTGATGGCGCCGAGGAGCCCCCACCGGCCGGATCGTGCATCGGCATCGTCGTCACCGACGCGCCACTCGACCCCCCGGCCTGCGAGCGCCTGGCCCGGCGCATCGGCCTCGGGCTCGCGCGTACCGGCTCCGTCGCCCACCACGGCTCCGGGGAGATCTTCCTCGGCATGGCCAACGGTCTGCGCCGTTCCGGGTGCGGGGGCCCCGCGCTCACCGGGCGCGATCTGGACGCCTATTTCGCGGCCACCGTGGATGCTGCGGAGGAAGCCGTCGTCGCCTCCATGATCAACGCCTCGACGACGACCGGATACCAGGGGCGCACGATGCGGGCCCTGCCGCTCGACGAGGTTCGCGCACTCCTGGGAGGCGGATTCTGACCGGGCTCGGTCAGCGAGAGACCGTGATCGTGTTTGACCGCGTCGTACCGTGCATGAAGTAGAGCGAGATCGCACGCTTGGTGCGCCTCTGCCAGGCAAAGGTGTCGTCTGCGTCGACGCTCGCCGACACCTGGCCCCGTTGCCACTCCCCCGCGGAACCGAGCCGCAGCCAGGGGACGAGTTGCGCGCCCACCTCAAGCCCGGAGACGCTCCCGGTGACCGTGACCAATCGTCCCTCTCGCGAGCCGGTGATGAGGATGGCGTGGGACTGGGGGGTGATCGTGCTCGACGGAACAGACCAGGGCCCCCATCCGGCACCCGTGAGGGCGCGGACCGAGAAGGTGTAGGACGTGCCGTTCGTGAGCCCGACCACCTCGCAGGAGGTCGCCGCCGTCAGGCACGACTTGCTTCCCGGCGTCGACTGAACCTGGTACGACGTCACCGGGTAGGAGCCCGCGGTCGCGGGAGCCTGCCACGACACGGACGCGCGGGTATCGCCGGCCAGGGCGGTCACCGAGGTGGGTGCCGACGGTGGGACGGGTGGAGGTGGGGTGAGGGGGGTGACGGCGTTGGACGGCGCCGACGCCGAACTCGTGCCCTTGATGTTCGTCGCGGTGACCGTGAAGGTGTACGACGCCCCTGCCGCGAGCCCTCCCACCTGGCAGGAGTTCCCGGAGGTGACGCAGGTCGCGCCTCCCGGGGAGGCGGTAGCGGTGTAGGCGGTCACAGTGCTGCCCCCATCGCTCGACGGTGTGCCCCACTGCACGTTGGCCGACGTGAC
>CAIVWG010000139.1 GCA_903909555.1 uncultured bacterium
CCCCGACGCGCGGGTGGAGGTGACCGGAGAGCGCCCGGCGCTCGTGGCGCTGGGCACCGCTGCGGTGGAGTGCTCCGACGGTCGCATCGAATTGCGCGAGGCGACGTGGGTGGCGCACGGGGACCCGATGGAGGCGGCTCTCGATGCGTTCGCTCAACGCCTCGGCATCGACGTGGACCGCCTGCGACGCGACGCCGTCACGACGAGGCGATTCCCCTTCACCCCGCAGCGACGGCGCATGTCCGTGGTCGTGAACGGAACCGTGATCGTCAAGGGCGCGCCGGACAGCCTGCTTCCCCTGTGCGACGACGGTGCCGATGCCGCACGAGCGGTCCTCGAGGGCATGGCCTCCCGCGGACTGCGCGTCCTCGCGGTCGGGCGCCGGTACGCTCCCGAGGATCCCCTCCTCCCCGAGGCGGAGGAAGGCCTCACCCTCCTGGGCCTGCTCGCCCTCGAGGACCCGCCCCGCCCCGACGTGCGCGACGCCGTCCTGGCGTGCGGGAACGCGGGGATCCGCGTGGCGATGGTGACCGGAGACCATCCCGTCACGGCCACGACGATCGCCGACGAGGTGGGGCTTCGGCACCCCGGTGACCCGGTCATCGAGGGCACGGACCTCCCCGCGGACGACCAGCAGCTCGGCGCCCTGATCGATCGGCCCGGCGTCGTCGTCGCACGGGTCACGCCCGAGGACAAGTTGCGCATCGCGCGAGCGCTCCGCGACCGAGGCCACGTCGTCGCGATGACGGGCGATGGCGTCAACGACGCTCCCGCCCTGCGCGAGGCCAACATCGGGGTGGCGATGGGCCAGTCCGGTACCGATGTCGCCCGGGATGCCGCCGACCTCGTCCTGCTCGACGACCACTTCGGTTCGATCGTGGCCGGCGTGGAGCAGGGCCGTTCGACGTACGTCAACATCCGGCGATTCCTCACGTACCACCTCACCGACAACGTCGCGGAGCTCGCTCCCTTCGTTCTGTGGGCCCTGTCCGGCGGGGCCTTCCCGCTCGCGCTCGGGGTGCTGCAGGTCCTCGCCATCGACATCGGGACGGACACGCTCGCCGCCACCGCCCTGGGTGCGGAGCCGCCCGCGGGCAGCACCCGACGCCCACGTGCCGGGCGCCGTGCACCGACCAGCGCGCTGGACCGTCCCCCGCCCTCGGGACCGCTCCTCAATCGCACGGTCCTACTGCGTGCCTTCGGGATCCTCGGCCCCACCGTCGCGCTGTTCAGCCTCACCGCATTCGTCGTCACCTTCCTCGCGTGGGGCTGGCGCCCCGGGGAGCCCTTCCCCGGAGGGGAGATCGCGCTGGCCGCATCCGGTGCGACGTTCACGGCGATCGTGCTCGCGCAGACCGCGAACGCCTTCGCGTGCCGCAGCGCCACCCGCTGGCCAGGAGCCCTCGGGTGGACGACGAACCGCCTCCTCATCCCCGCGGTGGCCATCGACCTCGCGATCGCGGCCGCCTTCGTCTTCGTGCCCTTCCTCGCGGGCGCGCTCGGCCAGGCGCCGCCCACCGGAGCCGGCTGGGCGATCGCGATCGCGAGTGCCGGCGCCCTGCTGGGCGTGGATGCCGCCTACAAGGCCGTCCGCCGCGCCCGCGAGGGTGAGAGGATCCGCACATGACGCATGACCCGCTCACCCAGTGGACCAAGGCCGCCGCGGATGCCCTGTCTCAGGATCTGGGCGTGATGCTGCCCGATGTCGACCAGCAGATGCTCCTCGACATCGCGCGCGACGCCGCGCACGCGGTGGACCGTCCCGCCGCCCCCATCACGACGTACCTCCTGGGCTATGCCGCAGCCCTGGCCGGGGGCGGGGACAGCGTGGAGAAGGCGGCCGCCACCCTGCGCCGCCTGTCCGGCGAGTGGGATCTCGGCCTGCATCGCGGATAGTCGCGGGCTACGTCGCGCCGACGCCGTAGCGGTAGCGCATGATCGCGGCGATCGCGGCATCGAGTTCGTCGCCCACCAGGGGTGCCGGGCCCTCGGCATCCCCGCCCAGGGGCATGCCCATGGGCAGCAGCGGCACCTGCTCCCCCGCGATCCCGTGATCGGGCGGCGCGTAGCCCGTGGCCTCCAGCAGCGCCAGACCCTGACGCTCGTAGAAGGCGATGCGTCGCCGATGCTCCTCGGCGTGGCCCGGGTCCCGGTCGGGGTCCTCGACATCGAGGAGCAGCGCCCGGCACCCGCGGTCGCGCAGGAGACGCACGAGGTCGCGCACGAGGCGAGCGCCGTAGCCGCGCCCTCTCACCGACTCGTCGACGGCGAAGTAGCGCACGAACGCGTATCCCGTCTCCCCCAGGTGGCGCACGAGCGCAAAGCCCACCGGCGCGCCGTCGACGAGGACGACGATCTCTTCATCATCGCGATGACCGCTGATGGTCGACCAGTCCGACCGCAGCGACTCCGGGAACGACGACTCGTAGATGCGTCGCACGTCCCTCCCGTGCTGGGCCTCGTCGTAGGCGACGGTGCTCGCCGGTGACATGTCGATCCAGTCGTCGCCGTCGGCGTCCCACGTCATCCCGGGCACGAGCAGTTGCTTGGCCACCCGCTCCGACGGCGTGCGCGGCAGATCGGGGCGGACCTCCCAGTACCTCGGCACCTTGAAGTCCGCGATCCGCTCCCCGCAGTGCCGCGCGAGCTCGCTCGACACCTCGTCGGCGCCCCGATCGTCGGTGAGGACGACGAAGGCCTTCACCTCCTCGCCGCGCAGGTCGTCGGGGACACCGACGACGGCGGCCATCCGCACCGCCGGATGGGCGAGCAGCGTGTCCTCGACCTCGCGCGCCGCGATGTTCTCCCCGGATCGACGCACGACGTCCTTGACGCGGCCGACGAGCCAGAGGTACCCGCGCTCATCCTGCCGGGCGAGGTCCCCCGTATGCAGCCAGCCGTGGCGGAACACCGCGGCCGTCGCCTCGGGCTCGTCGTCGTAGCCCGACATCATCCCCGGACCCCGCAGCGTCAGCTCTCCCACGGATCCGGCCGGCAGCGAGCGGCCCTCAGCGTCGATGATGCGCGCCTCTCGACCCGGCTTCGTCCGGCCGATCGTGCCGGTTCCGACGCACTCGTCGTGATCCTCGTCGGTGACGTGGATGTCACCGCCGGTCTCGGTCATCCCGAACACCTCGAACCACGGCACCCCCCAGCGAGCCTCGAGCTCGGCGTGCCGGGCCGGGGGTATGGCGGAGCACTGGATCACCCGCACCGAGTGCTCCCGGTCTTCCGACGTCGGCGGCGCGGTGAGCATGAGGACGGGCATCGAGGCCACGCAGTAGAAGTACGTCGCCCCATGGTCACGCAGGCGATCCCAGACGCTCACGGGATGGAAGCCGTCGAGAACGACGACCGAAGCACCGCTCACGAGGGCAGCGGCGATGTTCCACTGCGGATCCATGTAGGACATGGGCTGAGCGGTGAGCAGGCGGTCATGCGCGGTCAGTCGCGGGAATCCGGTCACCAGGCTGGCGGCGAGGTACAGCCAGTAGCGGTGGGACAGCAGGCATCCCTTCGGATGGCCCGTCGTGCCCGACGTGAACTGGACGTTCACGATGCCGTCCGGGTCGTGCACCTCGGGCAGCGGTTGATCGTCGGGCGGCGGCGCGGTGAAGTCGGCGACGTCGATGACCGGCAGGACGATGGGGGATACCCGCTCCAGGAGCGCCGGTGTCGTCACGACCGCCACGGCGCGCGACTTCCTGAGGATCCACCCCGCGTCGTCGTGGCGGGCCTTGGCGCCGAGCGGGACCATCGTCGCGCCGAGCCGGGCGAGGGCGAGCCAGGCGAAGGCGAAGTCGGGCCCGTTGTGGAGCATGACGGCGACGCGGTCGCCTGGTCGAATGCCGCGACCCCGCAGATGACGCGCGACGCGATCGACACCCTCGGCGACCTCGCCGAACGTCAGCGAGATCGACTCCCGAGGCTCCGGGCCGTCGCGCAGGTCGAAGACCCAGGCGACGCGGTCCGCCCAGAGCGCGGCGGCGCGGCGCACCGCGTCCGGGAGCGTGCGCACGTCGTTGAGGTCGCCCACGTGACCTCAGCGTCCGCGGAACCGAGTCGTGGCGGCGGCGTTCTCACCGGAGTCCAGGGTTGCCAGCGCTGCCTCGACCTCGCCGTCGAGCGCCTCCTCGAGGGCCGTCTCCAGCCCCTCGTCCAGCAGTTGCTTGGCAAGGCGCAGCGCCAGGGGCGGCCGGGTGGCGAGCCGCTCGGCGATCTCCAGGGCGGCGTCCTCGTGGGCCCCGGCGGGGACGACGCGGGCGATGAGGCCGATGTCGCGTGCGCGCCGAGCATCACAACGCTCACCGAGGAGGACCAACTCCTTGGCGCGCGCGAGCCCGACGAGACGGGGCAGCAACACCGAGACCCCGTTGGTGCCACTGAGCCCGACCTCGACCTCGGGGAAGCCGAAGACCGCGTCCTCACCGGCGACGACGAGATCGCATCCCAGCGCGAATTCGACTCCCGCCCCGAGCGCATACCCCTGGACCGCGGCGATGACGGGGCCGGCGAAGGCACGGGTGCGACGGGTGACCTCCTGGAGGCGCTGCAGCCGTGCGCGTGCCTGGTCGACCGTCTCATCGATGGGCGGCTGCTTGAGATCCCATCCGGCGCAGAACGCCCGACCTCTGCCCGCGAGCACGAGCACCCGGGCGTGGTCGGCCTCCGCGCGGTCGAAGGACTCGAGGAGGTCGTCGACGAGAGCCGGCGTGACGGCGTTGAGCCGCTCGGGGCGGTTCAGCCGGATGATGCCGACCCCGTCGCCGTGTGGCACGTAGTCGACGACCATGGGGGGAGGCTACCGATCCCGCCGCCTGATGCAGCGCGGGATACGCGTCAGCGGTGGGCTGCGGGCCAGGTCGTCGTCACGCGGAGTCCGCCGGCGGCGGACGCTTGCGCCTCTGCGTCTCCTCCCGCCGCCTGCGCGGACTCACGCACCAGCGCCAGTCCCAGGCCGCTTCCCCCGGGTTGGGCCCCCGAGCCCCTCGCGAACCGCTCGAAGATGCGCCCCCGGTCCTCATCGGTCACGCCGGGGCCGTCATCGGAGACGGAGACAGCGATGAGATCCCCGTGTCGCGTGACGTCGACCTCGATGCGGGATCGCGCGTACGTCAGGGCATTGCCGACGAGTTCGTCGACTACACGGTCGATCACGCCGGGGCCCGCGAGGGCCCACAGCGGTCCCGCACCGATCCCCACCTCGAGATCCATGCCCTGGACTTCCACGGCCGGCCGGAGTGCCTGGGTGCGCTCCTCCACGATCGCGGCGACGTCGACGCGCATGGCGGGCTGGCCCGTGTCCGTCCGCGCCAGGGCGAGGATCTGCTCGATACGACGGCCCAGCCGATCCACCTCGCGAATGGCCGATGCGGACTCCGATCGCACGGCGGGTTCCTGGGAGATGTCCTCGATGGCCTCCAGACGCAGGCGCACTCCGGTCAGCGGGGTGCGCAGGTGATGCGAGGCATCTGCGGCCACGCGCTCCTGCCGACGCAGGATCGCCGATAGACGTTGCGCGGTGCGATTGAGCGCGCGAGCCACGGACCTCACCTCCCGCGGCCCGCTGTCCTCCTCGGCGCGGAGTTCGAGGTCGTCGGAGAGTCCGTCGGCCACCTCGGCGACCCGGCGCAGCGGGGATGCGATGGAGTACGCGATCACCCAGGCGATGAGAGCGGCCGCGATGACCACCGAGAGCACGAACAGGCCGAGGGAAAGCCGGGTCCTCCACACCAGGTCGTTGACGGCCGACTCGGGGAGCGACAGCCGCACGGCCGCGACGACGGACTGGTCCTGGACGACGGGTGCTGCCACGTAGCGAAGGTCGACCCCCAGGGTGTTGGAGTAGCGCACGTCCGACGACAGGGTGCCGCCGAGCGCCGCGGTGATCTCCGGCCGGTCGAAGGAGCGATCGAGCGCCGTCTGGTCGGAGTCGGCGACGAGGACCCCCGAGTCGTCCACGACCACCACGCGGCTCCCCGTGCGCTGGGCGACCTCCCGGGCGGTGGCGGGCCACTCGGCGGACGGCTGGGAGCCCATGACGGATGCCGTCGTGAGGGTGTCGACCTCGAGTTGCGCGACGAACGCCGCCCGCTGATCGCTGTCCACGATGAGCGCGATGGGAATCGCCAGC
>CAIVWG010000140.1 GCA_903909555.1 uncultured bacterium
GAGTACAGCTGCGCCATGAAGCCCCACATGCGCTGCGCCTCGTCGAGCGCTGGCGGCGACAGGCGCTCCGGCGTCACCACGAGCGGGCAGGAGTCGACGGACGCCTCCGTCGCCGCGTGCAGGGAGTGCCATCCCAGCGGCAGGTCCGCCGGGATCGCGAACGTCGCCTCCCCCACCAGCTGCCCGTCGATGTCGCGCGGCTCCACCCAGCGGTTGAGCTGCGCCGGCTCCACGATGGTGCCGTCCTCGCACTCGATCCAGACGCGCACCGACGTGCCGTGCGGGAGGTGCACCCAGGCGTGGCCGTAGCGGCCGCCCGCGGTGACGACCACCGGCGGCAGCGTGCGCCGCCACGCGCGGTCCTCGCGTTCGCGAAGGCTCCGCGCGACGGTGTCCTCGTCGGTGGGATCCGCGCCGAGGGCGCGCAGCACGGCGGCGACCGAGTCGCGGGACACCTCGATCCGCCGGCCGGCCTGGTCCCAGTAGCCGGTGGAGACGCCGTACGCCGCCGCGAGGGCGGAGAGGTCGGGCCCCTCGGTCACCACATCTCCGGACGCCGGCCCAGCCACGGCCTCGCCTGCTCGAGCTGCGTGGCCAGCGAGATGAGGGTGACCTCGTCGTACGGGCGTCCCACCAGCTGGATGCCGATGGGAAGGCCCGCGTCGTTCCAGTAGAGGGGCAGCGTGATGGCCGGCTGACCGGTGAGGTTGAACAGCGCGGTGAACGGCGTGAACTCCTTCTGCCGCTCGAAGTCCACCGCGGGATCGCCGCCGGCGGTGAAGTGGCCGATCGGCACGGGCGGCAGCGCGAGCGTCGGGGACAGCAGGACGTCGTACGCCGCCGCACCCGCGATGACGCCGCGGCCGACGAGCCGGGCGAACGACACCGCGCGGGCGAGGTCGATCCCGCTGAACGCCGCGCCTCGCTCGCGCAGCAGACGGGTGAGCGGCATGAGGTCGCCCTCGCGTGCCGGGTCGACCGGGGTGAGGAGCGACAGCACCCACCAGATCGTCTCGAACGTGCTCACCGTGGTGTCGGGGAAGGCGGGGGTGAAGTCCTCCACCACGTGCCCGAGCTCCTCCAGCAGCATGCTCGCGGACTCGTACGCCGCGACGCAGTCCGGATGAACATCGGCGTCGGCGATGAGGGGGTTGCGGAAGCGCCCGATGCGCAGCACCCCCGGCTCCCTCCCCGCGGCCTTGAGGAACGTCTCCCCGGGAAGGAGGGGGGGAGCAGGGTAGGGGTCGTCCGGGAAGGCGCCGGCCATGACGTCGAGCAGCGCCGCGGCATCGCGCACCGTCCTCGCCAGCGGGCCGTTGACGGGGAACTCCCCGACCGGGTCGCGCAGCGGACCCATCGAGATGCGCCCTCGGGAGGTCTTGATGCCCACCAGGCCGCACACGCTCGCGGGGATGCGCACCGAGCCCCCGCCATCGGATCCGTGCGCGGCCGGCGCGAGCCCCGCGGCCACCGCGGCGGCGGCGCCGCCGCTCGATCCTCCCGCGGAGCGGGTGAGGTCCCAGGGGGTGCGGGCCGGCGGGGCGATGGACGGCTCGGTGTAGCAGGGCAGCCCGAACTCCGGGGTGTTCGTCTTGCCGGTCATGACGACGTTGCCCTGCTTCAGTCGGGTCACGACATGGTCGTCGCCGAAGGGGGTGATGTCGTACGTCGCCGACCCCAGCGTGCACCGCACCCCGGCGAGGAAGCTGAGGTCCTTCACGGGGACGACGACGCCGTGCAGCACCGGGAGGTCACGCGTGTCGACGGCATCCATCACCGCCTGCTCCGCCGCGCGGGCCTGCTCGAGGGCGAGGTCCGGCGTCACGGTGATGAACGCCCCCACCGTCTCGTTGAGATCCTCCGTGCGGCGCAGGTAGTGCTCGGCGAGTTCGACCGGGGACACCTCACGCGCGCGGATGGCGGCGGCCTGCTCGAGCGCGGTGAGGTCGTGGAGTGCGGACATGGGCGAAGCCTAGGCCAGCCGTTAGGGTGCGGGAGTGCCTGACTACCCCGCTGCCGAGCGCCTCGATCTCGTCGACGACCTGCACGGCCGAGCCGTTCCCGATCCCTACCGCTGGCTCGAGGATGCCGACGACCCCCGGACCGTGGAATGGCGCCGGGCGCAGGACGACCTCATGGCCGGCGAGCGCGCGGAGTGGCGGCTGCGGGACTCCTTCGCGCAGCGCATCGAGGAACTCCTCGGCGCCGGCTCGGTGTCGCCGCCGTACTCCCGCGGCGAGTGGACCTTCTTTACCCGGCGGGAGCCGGGCCAGCAGTTCCCCGTGCTCTACGTCCGGCGCTCCGGCGGCGAGCCGCGGGTGCTCTTCGACCCCATCGCACGCGATCCCAGCGGGCTGACCACGCTGGACTCCTGGCAGCCCTCCAAGGAGGGCGACCTGGTCGCCTATCAGTACTCCGTCGGCGGCACCGAAGAGTCGGTGCTCGCGGTCATGGACACCGCGACCGGCGAGGATGTCGACGGCGTGATCGACCGATGCCGCTACTCCCCCGTCGCGTGGCTGCCCGGGGGCACGCACTTCTACTACGTACGCCGCCTCGACCCCGCCCTGCTCCCCGAGTCCGAGCAGCAGTTCCACCGTCGGGTGTACCTCCATCGCGTGGGAGGGGACCCCGAGGACGACATCCTCGTCTTCGGGTCCGGCATGACCATGACGAACTACTACGGGGTCGAGGTGAGCCGCGACGGCCGCTGGCTGCAGATCTCCGCGTCGGAGGGCACCGAGCCGCGCAACGACCTGTGGGTTGCCGACCTGCAGGCGTCACCTGCGCACGCGCCCGCCCTGCAACTCGTGCAGGGCGACGTCGACGCCCAGACCGGCATCGACGTCGGCCGCAATGGCCTCTTCTACATCTCGACCGACCGCGACGCCCCCCGCGGACGCATCGCCGTCTCCGCTCCCGAGCGCGTCTTCGACCAGCCGTGGCGCGATCTCATCCCGGAGGATCCCGAGGCCGTCCTCGACGGGTTCGCGATCCTCGACGGGCCCGCGATCGCGCGCCCGCTCATGCTCGTCGCGCGCACCCGCCACGTCGTGAGCGAACTCTCCCTGCACGACCTCGAGACCGGCGAACTGCTGCGGTCGATCCCCCTGCCCGGCGCGGGCACGCTCGCCGGACCCGTCGAGCGACCTGACGGCGGCCCGGTCGCGTGGTTCGTCTACACCGACCACACCACGGTGCCCCACGTTTACGCCTTCGACGCCACGACCGGAGAGCTCACGCTCTGGGAGGCTCCTCCGGGGACCGTCGACGTTCCGCGCGTGCACTCGCGCCAGGTGACGTACACGTCGGGCGACGGGACCGAGGTGCGCATGTTCGTGCTCTCTCCCACGGAGGAGCCCGACAAGCCTCGACCGACCGTCCTGTACGGCTACGGCGGCTTCGGGATCCCGCTGTCCCCGGGCTACTCGGCGATGATCCTGTCCTGGGTCGAGGCCGGCGGGGTGTGGGCCGTGGCCAACCTCCGCGGCGGAGGCGAGGAGGGTGAGGACTGGCACCGCGCCGGCATGCTCGGCCACAAGCAGAACGTCTACGACGACTTCCACGCGGCCGCCGAGTGGCTCATCGACCGGGGCTGGACGACGCCCGGCCAGCTCGCGATCAACGGAGGGTCCAACGGCGGCCTGCTCGTGGGTGCGGCGCTCACCCAGCGGCCCGACCTCTTCAACGCGGTCGTGTGCGTCGCGCCCCTTCTCGACATGGTCCGCTACACCACCTCTGAACTCGGTCCCACGTGGACGGTGGAGTACGGCGACCCCGACATCCCCGAACAGCTGGACTGGCTCCTCGGCTACTCCCCCTATCACCGGGTGGCCGAGGGGACGGCGTATCCCGCGACGATGTTCGTGGCGTTCGACAACGACACGCGCACCGACCCCATGCACGCCCGCAAGATGTGCGCGGCCCTGCAGCACGCCACGGCGTCGGACCGGCCGGTCGTCTTCCGTGGTGAAGGCGATGTCGGCCACGGCGCTCGATCGATGTCGCGGTCGGTGGAGGAGTCCGCCGACGTCCTCGCCTTCGCAGCCCGCTGGACTGGGCTGCAGGGCTAGGGATCGTCGCCGCGGGCCCTCTGGCTCAAGGTTGCGATGACCATCGCGGCTCCCCAGGGGCCCATCACCCAGATGGGCCAGTAGTAGGAGGGCGACTCTCCGCCCGCGGCCCAGGACGCGAACCAGATGATGTTGACCATCACGGAGACGCCCAGCCAGGACGCCCAGCCGGCGCGCAGCGTGCGGGACCGCCGGGCGGCGGCGTCATCCCGCACGGCGGGGACCGGGGTCGTGGGTGCGGGGAGATCCGCCGTGATGGGGGAGAGGTCGCCGTACGTCCGCGCGGCATGCACCTGGTCGAGGCGTGCCTCGAACTCGTCCTGCGTGAGCCGGCCCTCGGCGAAGGCCTCCCGCAACTCGGCCGCAACGGCATCGCGATCGGCATCGCTCGCGCGCTGGCGAGGATCCGGGGCCACGGGCTCACCCTAGCCGCGGTTCTGCACGAAGCGGCGGACGAGGGCAGGATGGTCCCGTGAATCGACTCTGCCTTGTCACCGGCGCGACCGGGTACGTCGGCGGCCGGCTCGTTCCGCGACTCCTCGAAGCCGGATTCCGCGTACGCGTCCTCGCCCGCCACCCCGAGCGACTGCGCGACATGCCCTGGTACCCCCATGTCGAGGTGGTGGCCGGGGATGCCGGCGACTCCGCAGCGGCGCGCGAGGCCCTCGCCGGCGTGGACGTGGCCTACTACCTCCTGCACTCGCTGCAGGTCGGTCCCGAACTGGAGATCGAGGAGCGCCGGGTGGCGCAGGTGTTCTCCGCCGCCGCGCGCGAGGAGGGGGTGGGGCGGATCGTCTACCTCGGCGGTCTCGCGCCGCAGGTGCCCAAGTCCAAGATGAGCCGCCATATGCGCTCGCGTGTGGAGGTCGGCGAGATCCTGCGCATGTCGGGCGTGCCGACCGTGGAGTTCCGCGCCGCCGTGATCATCGGGTCCGGGTCCGCGTCGTTCGAGATGCTGCGCTACCTCACGGAGCGTCTGCCCGCCATGATCACCCCACGATGGGTGCGGCAGAAGACCCAGCCCATCGCGGTGCGCGACGTCCTGAGGTACCTCATCCTGGCGGCAGACCTCCCGCCCGACGTCAACGAGGCGTTCGATATCGGCGGCCCGGAGGTGATGACGTACGAGAGCATGATGCACCGCTACGCCTCTGTCGCCGGCCTCCCCAAGCGCGTCATCCTTCCGATCAACATGCTGTCGCCCGGTCTCTCGAGCCACTGGGTCGGGCTCGTCACCCCGGTCCCGCGCCGCATCGCGCGGCCTCTCGTGGAGTCGCTGCGACATCCGGCGGTGTGCCGCGACCACGCCATTGCCCAGTTCATCCCCGATCCCCCGGAGGGACTCCTGCCGTTCGACACCGCGGTGGGGCTCGCGCTGACCCGCGTGCGCGACGCGGAGGTGACGACGCGCTGGTCGTCCGCGTCCGTTCCCGGCGCGCCCAGCGATCCTCTCCCCTCCGATCCGACCTGGTCCGGCGGCTCGCTCTACACCGACGTGCGTCGCGTCAGTACCCCGGCGTCACCCGAGCAGGTGTGGCGCGCGGTCGAGCGCATCGGCGGCCCGCACGGCTGGTACTCCGCGCGCTTCCTCTGGGAGGTGCGTGGCGTGATCGACCGTGTCGTCGGGGGCGTCGGCCTCCGGCGGGGCCGGCGGGACCCCGACCACCTCCTCGTGGGTGACGCGGTCGACTTCTGGCGCGTCGAGGAGCGCCAGCCGCCCGTACTGCTCCGCCTGCGCGCCGAGATGAAGATGCCGGGGCTCGCCTGGCTGGAGTTCCGCATCGAGCCGCAGCCCGGGGGCGGGTCGCTCCTCACCCAGCGGGCGATCTTCCACCCGCGCGGCCTCAGCGGCCACGCCTACTGGTGGTCGGTCGCTCCCTTCCACGGCTTCGTGTTCCCCGGGATGGCCGCCCACGTGGTCGACGAGGCCGAGCGAGCAGCATTGCCCGTGAGCGCGTAGCGTAGGGAGCGCCATGGGCCTCATCTCGCGCGCTGCCTCCCTCGCCTCCGTCCCTGTCACCACCGGTGCCCGGATGGCCGGTGCCGCCACCGCCGCCGCCTTCGGCGCTGACCGCGACGCCGTCTACGCCAAGGCGACCGCGGCATCGGTCGAAACGCTCACCAAGTCCCTCGCCAAGGCGCGCGGCCCCGCCCTGAAGTTCGGCCAGGCGCTCGCGGTCTTCTCCTCGGCACTCCCGCCCGAGCAGGCCGCGCAGCTCACCGCGCTCACCCGCCTGTACGAGGACGCGAAGCCGCAGCCCCTCAAGACGGTGGCAGCACAGCTCAAGGCCCTCCCCCCGGGTGTCGAGATCGACCCCGAGGCGATCGCGGCGGCCAGCCTCGGCCAGGTGCACCGCGGGACCTGGAAGGACGGCACCCCGGTCGCCATCAAGGTGCAGTACGCCGACGCACCGAAGGTCGTCAAGGCCGACATGCTCCAGCTGCGCGCGATGGCCCCCCTGGTCGGCCGCCTGCTGCCCACGCTCGACGTCAAGGCCCTCATCGACGAGCACGCCCGCCGGCTCTCCGAGGAGCTCAACTACGACCACGAGGCGACGTGGCAGAAGCGCTTCCGCAAGGCCTGGAAGGCCGAGGGGATCGTCATCCCCAAGGTCATGTTCAACACCGACACGGTCCTGGTCACCGAATGGGTCGACGGCACGCCGTTCACGGCCCTCGTGAACGAGCACGCGCACCGTCGCAATGCGGCGGGGCGCCAGCTCGCGCGCTTCTGCTTCTGGTCGCCGCGGCTCACCGGCGCGACGCATGCGGATCCGCACCCGGGCAACTTCCGCCTGCTCGAGGATGACCGCCTCGCCGTCCTCGACTTCGGCAGCGTCGCGCAGGACTCCGGCCTGTTCACTCGGCTGTTCGCCACGACCCTCGAGCTCACCGCGACCGGTCGCGATGACGAGGTGCTCGAGGCCTGGCGGTCGGCGGGGCTCGTCGCCGAGTCGACGACCACCGAGCAGCTCATCGCGATGCTCGACCCTGATGTGCGCCCCTACACCCGCGAGGAATTCACCTTCAGCAAGGAGTGGCTCCAGTCGCGCTCCCAGCAGTTCCAGGACCCGGTCCAGGCCCTCCAGGGCGCCAGCCGGCTGCGCTTCCCGCCCGACTACCTGCTCGAGCACCGTGCCGTCATGGGGACGATCGCGCTGCTGTGCGGACTCGATGCCACCGTCGACTTCCGCAATGTCATCGACGGCGTCGGCGACGCCGTCGCCACGGCGTAGGCAGTCCGCGTGTCCGATCACGAGACCACGCCCTACGAGCTCTTCGGCGGTCATGAGTTCTTCGTCGCCCTCGTGCACGACTTCTATGCGGGCGTCGCGACCGACGACGTCCTCCGGCCGATGTACCCCGAAGAGGACCTCGGCCCCGCGGAGGAGCGCCTGCGGATGTTCCTCGAGCAGTACTGGGGCGGCCCCACGACGTACTCCGAGCAGCGCGGCCACCCGCGCCTGAGGATGCGGCACGCACCGTACGTCATCGACTTCGACGCGATGCAGCACTGGCTCGATCACATGCGGGCGGCCCTCGACGCCCGTGCCCTGCCCCCGGATCTTGATGCGCACCTGTGGAAGTACCTCGCCCAGGCCGCCTTCTCCATGGTCAACGCGGCGCCTTCCGAGGGGGCCTGAAGGTAGGCTGGAGCGCATGCCGCGCACCCTCGCCCTGGCCTGCTCTGCCGCCATGTCGCTCGCCCTGCTCGCGGCCCCTCCCGCGGGTGCCGCCCCGGCCGCAGAGCCCTCCGTGGCCCCCGCCCCCCGGGCGAACGTCTTCCCCGAGCGCTACTCCGTCAAGGCCGCCGGCGACCTGGTCATCACCGGCAACACCCTCCTCACTTGCTCGACCGCGGTATCCACCTGCGCCAGCGCCCGGAGCGCCACCGGGTCCAAGAGCCTCAACAACAACGACTACACGATGATCATGGTCGACATCGACTCCGACGCCTCGACGCCGAATTCCTCGACCGCCGACCTGCGCATCCCGGACCGAGCACCCGTCCTCTTCGCCGGCCTCTACTGGGGTGCCGGTGCGTCCGGCGACCAGGCCAAGGGCTACGCGCCCGCGAACGCCGACCGCGTGAAGTTCAAGGTCCCCGGCGACGCCTCCTACCGCAGCCTCACCGCAGACCGCTACTCCCCCATCGCCACCAAGGGATCGAACAAGACCTATACCGCGTTCACGGATGTCACCTCGGTCGTGCGCACGGTGGGACGCGGCACCTACGCCGTCGCCGACGTCAAGACAGATCTCGGCACGAACCACTTCGCCGGCTGGTCCCTCGTCGTCGTCTACGGCGATCCCACCGAGCCGGTGCGCGCCATCAGCGTCTACGACGGCGTCGCGGACGTGACCTCGGACCGTCCCGCGACCATCGACGTCGAGGGCTTCCTCACCCCGCCCACCGGGCCGGTGCGCACGGCCCTGGGCATGGTGGCCTACGAGGGCGACCTGGGCCTCACGGGGGACAAGTTCACGCTGAATGGCAGGGCATTGAGCGACAGCATCCGCTCGGGCACCAACTTCTGGAACTCCACGATCACCACGAAGACCGGACACTTCGCCGCGAAGTCCCCCGACTACCGCAACCAGCTCGGGTTCGACGCCGGTCTCGTCGACGCCACGGGCCGGATCGCCAACAACGCGACGAGGGCGACCTTCCAAGCATCCTCGGAAGGTGACCAGTACTACCCCGCGGTGCTCACCTTCTCCACCGAGCTGTTCGCTCCGCGCTACGCCGCCGTGAAGTCGGTGGTCGACGTCAATGGCGACGTGGTGCGCCCCGGCGACGAACTCCTCTACACCCTGACCCTGAAGAACGACGTCACCGCCGAGAACGGCGATGCGTCCCAGGGCACGGTGATCAGCGACGTCCTGCCCACCGGGGCGACCTACACGCCGGGCAGCCTCGTCATCGACGGACAGTCCGTCCCGGACTCCGGCTCCGTGGCGACCGTGGAGCCCGGCCGCCTCACGGTCCGCGTGGGCGCGGGCGCCAGTGCCACGACGGGAGGCCGCCTCGCCATCGGCGCGAGCACCACGATCAGCTACCGCATGACGGTGGACGCGTCCACGCCGGGCGGGACTGTTCTCGCCAACGACTTCACCGTCGCCGGCCGCGCGGCCACCTCCGGCTTCGAGGTGAGCGGCATCTCCAATGAGGCCGCCGTCACGGTCGTGGCCAACGGGGCCGACCTCTCCATCGTCAAGACCGCCGTCGACCAGGAGCCGAGCATCCCCGGCACGGTCTTCTACGCCGGCCGCGACGCGACCTACACGATCGCGGTCACGAACGCCGGCCCGGGCTCGGCCGAGAACGTCGTGGTCGACGACACCCTGCCCGCGGGGACGAGTTTCGTCTCTGCCGAGGGGACCGGGTGGGCCTGCGCGGAGGAGTCCTCGCGCCTGCAGTGCTCGCGCGCCCGCCTCGCCAGCGGCGCGACGGCCTCGACGATCACCGTCAAGGTGTCCGTGGACGCCGACGCGCCGACGGGTACCGCCGTCACGAACCGCGCATCGGTGACGAGCGAGACTCCCGACCCCAATCCCGATGACAACACGTCCACCTCCACCGGCACGGTCGAGCGGCTCGCCGACCTGGCCATCGCCAAGGAGCACGTGGGCGACGCCGTGGTCGGCCGGGAGATCACCTACGCCATCTCGGTCCGCAACAACGGGCCGTCGCAGGCCACGGGCGTGACCGTCGTCGACACACTCTCGGATTCCCTGCAGTTCGTCTCCGCCGAGGGTGACGGGTGGACCTGCACGACCGAGATCCGCTGCACCCTGAGCGCCCCACTCGAGCCCGGCGAGACAGCCTCGGGCATCTCTCTGGTCGCCACCGTCCTCACCGCCGAGGGCTCCTCCCTGGCCAACACCGCCACCGTGAGCGGAAACGAGAAGGACCCCACGCCCTCGAACAACACCGCGACCGACGACTCACGCCGGGTGCGCCTCGTCGACGTTGTGGAGAGCCTGACCCACCCGGGGAAGGCTGTCGCGGGCGGGCCGCCCGTACCCGTGCTCGTGCGTGCCTACAACGCCGGTCCGGCGTCCATCCCGACGGGTTCGACCGTGACCCAGACTGTCACCATTCCCCCGGGCACGTCCATGACCGGCTACAGCGGAGCCGGTTGGTCATGCAGCCCGGAGACCGCCACAGCGACGGACACGCCCGAGGTCATTGCCTGCAGCCGCGAGTTGACCGCGCCGTGGGAGCCGGGCACGCGCGTCACCGACCTCACCGTCGACGTGGCCGTGGCCGCCGGCGAGACCGACGACAAGACCGTCTCGTCCGTGGTCAGCAACGACAGCGGTGTCCTGGAGATCGACACCGACAACAACCGAGCCAGCGATGTCATCACGGTCGAGTCCCTCGCCGACCTGCAGATTGCGACGACCAGCTCCGCGAGCCTCGTGGCGGGCGGTGCGTCGGCCCCCCTCACCTTCACCGTGACGAACAACGGGCCATCCGTGGACCCGGGGCCCTTCACCGTGCGCTTCTCGCAACTGCACGACCTCGCCCTCGACGCTGCACCCGGGAGCCCCTGGACCTGCGCCACCGCGGACGAGAAGGTGACGTGCACCCTCGACTCGGGGTCGCTGCCCGCGGGCCAGTCACTGCCGCCCATCGTCCTCGAGGTCAGCGCGCCCAACGAGGAGCAGCTCCCGGGATCCTTCGATCTCACGGCGATCGTGAGCTCGCCCACCCCTGACTCCAACCCCGACAACGATGTCACGACGGCACCCATCACGGTGACCAACGTCGCCGACATCTGGACGGCCAAGAGCGCGCAGCCCACGTCCATCAGGGCCGGTGACACGGTGACCTACACGCTCACGGTGAGCAATGGGGCGCCGTATGGCGGCCCATCGGCCGCGCGCGACGTGTTCCTCGTGGACGACCTCACTGCGATCGGCTTGGTCGTGGAGTCGATCACCGTGGTCGAGGGCACCCTGGATTGCGGTGCCTCGAACGATTCCCTGGTGAGCTGCTACACGCCCATGCTCCGCAAGGGCGAGCGCGGCGTCGTGACGGTCGTGGCCCGGACCGACCCGGCGTGGTCCGAGCCCGGACGCGTGACCACCAACTCGGCGAGTGCCACCTCGTCGACCCCGGGCGGCGAGCGTCCCCCGGCGGAGGTCGACATCACGACGGATCCCTACTCCTCACTCTCCCTGCGCAAGTCCGTGCGGGACGCCGCCGAAGGCGAGCGGCTCGTTCCAGGCTCCACGGTCATCTACGACCTGCGCGTGACCAACGAGGGCCCGTCCGATGGCGCCGGCGCCACCGTCGTGGACGAGCTCCCGACGACGCTGACCCCCCTCGTGGCCGTGGGAGAGGGCTGGTCCTGCGAGATCGACGGGCAGCGGATCAGCTGCACGACCGACCAGGAGATCCCGGTCGGCGCCACGCTGCCGCTGCTGTCGATCAAAGCCCTGCTCGCCACGTCGACCAGCGGCGATCTCGTGAACTCGGCCGCGGTCACACCGAGCTCCCCCGGCGAGGGAGACACCGACGAGGTGACCAACCCCGTGGAGGACGTCATCGACCTCGACGTCGCGCACTTCGGGCCCTACCGCCTCCAGGCCGGGGACACCTGGGAGACGAAGGTGCAGGTACGCAACAACGGGCCCGCCGACGAACCCGGCCCGCTCGAAGTGGTCATCGGCCAGGAGGGCGGTGCACGCCCGATCGACCGGGAGGTCTCCGGCCCCGGCTGGGACTGCAGCGTCGACGGATCTCAGGCGATGTGCACCCACCCCGGGCCCCTGCCCTTCGGCGACTCCCTGCCGAGCATCAGCATCACGAGCACGACACCCCCCAGGGGCACGCAGGTCGACTCGCAGGCGAAGGTGACCGGGAGCCGCGAGGAGACCGACCGCTCCAACAACGTCTCCGAAACGTCGGCCATCCTCGTGCGCTCCGCCGACATCGCCGTGATCAAGGAGGCCGTGACCCCCGTCGTCAGGCCGGGAGACGTGGCCTACTACGTCCTGCACCTCGTCAACAACGGGCCCGGCGCGACCAGCGACGCCCAGGTGCGCGACGCGCTGCCCCCGGGCCTCACGTGGATCCCGGAGGAGTCGGACGGCCGCTGCGCCAACGAGACATCCGCCGTGGTCTGCAACGCCGAAGGCACCCTCGGTGCCGGCGAGGAGACGACATTCGTCATCGCCACCAGGGTGAGCGACAGCGTGCTGGGGCCGATCAGGAATACCGCCCGTGGCGACTCGAGCCAGCCGGATCCCGATCCCGACAACAACACCGATCGCACCACGATCGAGGTCGTGGACGATCCTGACGAGGCCGACATCGAGGTCACCAAGTCGGCCGACCGATCCAAGGCGTCACCGGGTCAGCGAGTGAAGTTCACCATCACCCTGACCAACAACGGGCCCGACACCGCTACCGGCTCGATGGCACGAGACGTGCTTCCGAACCAGCTGATGTGGGATGCCGACGAGTCGGACTCTCGATGCGAGCAGGACGGCGACGCGATCGCGTGCGCGGCCGGCACCCTGAGCCCCGGCGAGTCCACGTCCTTCACGATCGCCGCTGTGGTGGCCAAGGGTGCCACCGGCCAGGCCACAAACGTCGCCTACGGCGAATCGGACCTCCCGGACCCCGATCCCGACAACAACACCGACGAGTCCACGGTGAACATCACCGACAAGGGACGCCAGGAGCAGGTGCCGACGACACAGCCTCCGGACAAGATCCGCGACTCCGGCAAGACGGTCATCTACAACAAGCCGCCGAAGACCAATGCCGGCCAGCGCGCCTATGTCACCGTGACCTGCGCCCCGCGAGGCGTCCAGACCCGCGGGGACGTGGACTACTGCCGGGTGATCCGCAAGCCCAGCGGCAAGCTCCTCATCGACGTGCCGGGCACGACGGCGCTGCGGATCACGCTGCGCGTGACCGCTCCGGCGGTCCCCGGGTACCGGGCCATGGACATCACTTACGAGTACACCACCAGCAAGGCGTGAGGGCACTTTTCTAAGGGTGCGTTATCGCCCCTGGTCATGCGTCGCGGGGCGCCTGTCCTTCAGGATCGGCTTATCCGGACCTAGGAGTGCCCATGCGACGTCGTACCGCCCTGATCGCCAGCGCCACCCTCGTGGGTGGCCTGCTCGTGCTGCCGAACGCAGCCCTCGCTGAGCCATTGCCCCCCGAGGACAGGATGAAGTCCCTGTTGCTCACCACGGAGGAGATGGTCAAGGCGACGGGCTACTCCGGCACCCTCGTATCGCCCCCGGATAGCCCCTCGTGCTACGACACCGACGACGGGGGTCGGGACTGCATGGCAGCACCTGCGCCGCAGGACTTCAACAACCCTCAGAACTACCCGTACCTGGTCTACATCTCTGGCTTCCCCACGGTGGCTGCCAACAACAAGCACTTTCGCGAGCACGTCCTCAACCCCAAGCCGTTCAACAACGAGACGATCAAGATCGTGTCGAAGAACTCTCGCCGCATCACCTACACGAGCGTCCCAGCAGACCCCACCATGATGGCGTCCGCGTGGACATCCATCCGGGGCAAGCAGGGGCTCATCAGTGGCGCATGCGCAGCGAACACAGCGTCACCGGACCTGAAAGCCCTCGCTGAGTGCTCGGTCAAACTGGCCAACGCGCAGTTGAAGAAGGTGAAGAACACACGGCCGAAGACGCCCCTCGCCTAGGGCAGATCCGCTACCGCACGACGGCGAGCGAGGGCCGCGCGGTCGGGGGCACCGTGCGGATGAAGACCTGGCCGCGCACGGTGGTGAGGCGCTTCCACCCGGTGCAGGTGGCGGCGCTCACCCGCGAAGCATCATCGGTAAGGAATCCGAGCCGCCGGGCCGCGTGCAGCACGCGCAGAGGCAGTCCGCCGAAGCCGGGCCGGTCCCAGATCTCGCGCGCGAGGCGGTCCGAGTCCGGCACCGAGGCTGCTCGCGACCGGAACTCCGCGATGGCCTCGTCGACGACGGGCACCAGGTCGCCCGACACCCCCGGGATGGGCAGTTGCCAGCCCTCGCTGGGAGGCAGCACCGCGAGGACCTCGCCCCCGACGAGCGGCTCGGGAAGGCGGATCTCCACGTGCTCGTCGTGATCCTGCATTGCCTGGCGCAGAGTCGACGCTGCCACCGTCGTGTCGAACTCGGGCGTGGGATCCGGCCCGAGAATCGGCAGCGCGACGAAACTCAGCACGTCCATCGGCGGTGCGGCGTACACGCCGATCGCCTTCCCCCGGCCCTGGGCCCGCACGAGGACGTGAGGGTCCCAGCCGCACAGGCGACCGAGATGCGCCGAGAGGAGCCGGCCCTCATGCGCGGCCATTTCGATGGTGACCGACCCCTCGCTCATGCGGCCGCCCCGCACTCGCGCTCGAGAATGTCGCGGACATCGGCGGGGATAGGCACGGTGGCGGTGCCCGCATCGTCGAGGAACACCATGACGCTGCGTCCCCGAGCCGCCACGGCACCCTCGCCGTCGAAGATCTCGTAGCTGATGTCGTACGACGACCCGCCCACGCGGGAGATCCACGCGTCCACCGGGAGGGGCTCCGGGCGATAGCCCAGGGCGCGCACGTAGTCGATCTCGTTGCGGACCACGACGTGCTTCACAGACGTCAGCCTGAAGCCAATGAGGTCGGCGAGCAACTTGAGGCGCACCTCCTGGAGGTACACCAGGTAGGCCACGTTGTTGACATGGCCCAGGAGGTCCAGGTCGTCGAAGCGCTGCTCGATCGTGTAGCGATGGACCGTGTAGCGATGCCCCACGGCGCGTCTCAGTCCCGGGTGAGCTTGCGGTAGGTGGCGCGGTGCGGGCGCGCCGCCTCGGCCCCGAGACGCTCCAGCTTGTTCTTCTCGTAGGACTCGAAGTTGCCCTCGAACCAGAACCACTGGGAGTCGCCCTCGTAGGCGAGGATGTGCGTCGCAATGCGGTCGAGGAACCACCGGTCGTGCGAGGTGATCACCGCGCATCCGGGGAACTCCAGCAGGGCATTCTCCAGCGATCCCAGCGTCTCCACGTCGAGGTCGTTGGTCGGCTCGTCGAGGAGCAGGAGGTTGCCCCCCATCTTGAGGGTGAGCGCGAGGTTGAGCCGATTGCGCTCCCCGCCGGAGAGCACGCCGGCCGGCTTCTGCTGGTCGGGGCCCTTGAAGCCGAAGGCCGACACGTAGGCGCGAGACGGCATCTCGACGTTGCCCACCTTGATCCAGTCCAGCTCGTCGGACACGACCTGCCACACGTTCTTGTCGGGCTCCAGCCCGGCCCGGCTCTGGTCGACGTAGGACAGCGTGACTGTCTCGCCCACCTTGATGTCACCGGAGGTGGGCAGCTCGTCCTTGTCGTCGGAGCCGCCCTCGGCGGCAGCCACGATCATGCGGAAGAGCGTGGTCTTGCCAACGCCGTTGGGCCCGATGACACCCACGATCCCATTGCGCGGGAGGGTGAACGACAGGTCGTCGATGAGGATGCGATCCCCGAAAGCCTTCGTGAGGCCGTTTGCCTCGACGACGACGTTGCCCAGGCGCGGTCCCGGCGGGATCTGGATCTCGTCGAAATCGAGCTTGCGCTGCTTATCCGCCTCCGCCGCCATCTCCTCGTAGCGCTCCAGGCGCGCTCGACTCTTGGTCTGCCGGGCGCGCGCGCTGGAGCGCACCCACTCGAGCTCGTCGGTCAGACGCTTCTTGAGCTTGGCGTCGCGCTGGCCCTCGACCTTGAGCCGTGCCGCCTTCTTCTCCAGGTAGGTCGAGTAGTTGCCCTCGTACGGGAACGCGCGACCCCGATCGAGCTCGAGGATCCACTGGGCCACGTTGTCGAGGAAATAGCGGTCGTGGGTGATCGCGATCACGGTGCCCGGGTACTTCTCGAGGTGCTGCTCCAGCCACTGGACACTCTCGGCGTCGAGGTGATTGGTGGGCTCGTCCAGCAGCAGAAGGTCAGGCTGCTGGAGGAGCAGTTTGCACAGCGCCACCCGGCGCTTCTCTCCGCCGGAGAGCACGGCCACATCGGCGTCACCGGGCGGGCATCGCAGGGCGTCCATGGCCTGCTCGAGCTGGGAGTCGAGGTCCCAGGCGTTGCGGTGGTCGATCTCCTCCTGGAGCTTGCCCATCTCCGCGAGCAGGGCGTCGTAGTCCGCCTCCGGGTCGGCCAGCGCCGCGGAGATCTCGTTGAAGCGATCCAGCATCGCCTTGGTGCCGGCCACTCCGTCCTCGACGTTCTCCAGCACCGTCTTCGACTCGTCGAGCTGGGGCTCCTGCATGAGGATGCCGACCGTGGCCCCCGGGGCGAGCATCGCCTCCCCGTTGGAGACCTGGTCCACCCCCGCCATGACCTTCAGCAGCGACGACTTGCCGGCGCCATTCGGACCGACCACCCCGATCTTCGCGCCCGGCAGGAACGCCAGCGTGACGTCGTCGAGCACGACCTTGTCGCCATGCGCCCGGCGCGCCTTCTTCAGGGTGTAGATGTACTCGGCCATGGGGCCAGAGCCTAGTCAGCCCCCGCTACTCCCCTGACGTCGGTCACAGTGGCGCAGCACGGGAAGCCGAACCCACGTCGGGCAAGCGCACGACGGCTTCCCCAAACTCGGCCCCGACGGTCGGCGCCCCGCTACAGTCGGCGCCGTGACGTTCTCCATCGTGGCCTGGGACCCCGGCAGCGCCGCGGATGCCCACGCGCGCTGGGGCGTCGCGGTGGCGAGCAAGTTCCTCGCCGTCGGGGCGGTAGTCCCGGGAGTGCGCGCCCCGCTGGGCGCCATCGCGACCCAGTCCTTCGCCAACCTGCGCTACCTCCCCGACGGCTTCGCCCTCCTCGAGGAGGGGCGAAGCGCCGAGGATGTCCTGGCGAACCTCGTCGCGGCCGACGACGACCGCGATCAGCGCCAAGCGGGAATCGTGGACGGCCGTGGCGGGTCCGCGACGTTCACCGGCGCCGAGTGCATGCCGTGGGCCGGCGGTGTCACCGGGCCGGGGTACGCGATCCAGGGCAACATCCTCGCGGGGCCGCAGGTCGTGGACGCCATGCTCGAGGCCTTCCTGGCCGGAGGATCGGATGCCCCACTCGCGGACCGTCTGTACGCCGCGCTCCTGGCCGGGGACCGCGCCGGCGGGGACTCGCGCGGACGGCAGAGCGCCGCGCTCCTCATCGGCCGCGTGGGGGCGGGCTACGGCGGCGGGAGCGACATCGCGCTGGACCTGCGCGTCGACGACCACCCCGATCCTGTCGCGGAACTCGGTCGCCTCATGGGGATCCACGCCCTGCTCTTCGGCAAGCCCGAGACCACGCTGGCTCTCGAGGGCGATGTCGCCGCCAGGCTCAGGGATGCCCTCGACACCCTGGGCTACGACGACCCCGACCTCGAGCGTGCGCTCGAACGGGCCGCGGGGGTGGAGAACCTCGAGGAGCGCCAGGTCCCCGGGGCCATCGACCCCGTTGTCCTGGACTACCTCGAGGATCGGGCCCGCGGCGACTGACCGTCGACGTCAGGCGGCCTCGTCCTCGCGGAAGTCATGGGCGGGCGCGTAGGGGACCGACTCGGGCACCAGGCCGGTGGCCTCCGCGATCGCCACGTCCTCCTGCCGCTGGACCGACGCGGACTTCCCCGGTCGAGCGGCGACGGCCGTGAAGCGCAGATCAACGCCCACCGACTCGGCCTCGATGCTGTAGTACGTGCGCCTGACCGACGACTCCCCCGTCTCCACGGTGGCCTCGCGGGAGCGCAGGCGGCCGGTGACGATCACGGGCATGCCCCTCACGATGGAGGCAGCGACGTTCTCCGCGAGCGACCGCCAGCAGGAGACCTCGATGAACGTCGTTCCGCCCTCGACCCATTCGCCGCTCGCCAGGTCGCGGTAGCGGTGGTTGTGGCCGATGCGGAAGGTGACCCAGGTCTTGCCGGAGACCTCGCGTCGGTCCGGGTCGTAGACGACGTTGCCGGTGATCGTGATGTCGTTCACGGGATCCTCCTGTCGATTCGGGATGTGTCACCCGACCTTCGGACACGCGAGCATCAGCCGCATCCACGCTGCAGGATCTGGGGATGACCCCGGGTGCGAAGCCCCTGTGGAGGAGGGGCCTAGCCGAGCGGCGTGCCGGAGACGAGGAGGACCACGAGCCCGATCACGTTGACCGCGAGGACCAGCACGGCCGCGCTGGCGGCGATGATCGTGGGGAGCCATCCCCACGCGGTCCCGGCCCGCACGGCACGAAGGCCGAACCATGCGGAGAGTGCCAGCGGGATCGCCAGGATGAGCATGAAGATGCCCGTCGTGATGCCGCCGAACCACAGCGGCTCCTCCCCCGAGCCCTCCTCGTAGGGCCAGATGAGGTACGGCAGGTGCGCGGCGGCGAAGCCGAGGAAGAAGAAGACCGGAACGAGCACCAGGGACAGCCACGCTCCCGCGAGGTATCCGCGCCGACGGGTGACGTCAGCGGGTGCGATCTGCTCTGCCGGTGCGCTCACTCCTCGACCGTAGCCCGCCGGGGGCGCGCGGGGACAGGGTCGGAGGTCCCTGAACGGTCATGCCGAAGGGCACGACCCGGCGCTTCCCGTCAGACCTGGGCGTACTTGTCGATGGTCGACAGCGCCTCGTCGAGGATGGCAATGCCCTCCTTGGCCTCGGTCTCGCTGACGTTGCAGGGCGGCACCATGTGCACCCGGTTGCCCGTGACGAACGGCAGCAGGCCTCGCCTCTTGCACTCGGCATTGACCTCGGCCAGGGCACCGCCGACCGGCGCGCCGTAGGGAACCACCGGCTCCTTGGTCTCGCGGTTGAGGACGAGCTCCACCGCCCAGAAGACTCCGATGCCGCGCACGTCGCCGACGATGGGGTGGCGCTCCATGAGCTCGCTGAGGCCGGGGCCGAGGATGTCGCGGCCGACCGCGGCGGCGTGCTCCATCGTCCCCTCCTCGTGCATGGTGTCGATGGCCGCGCAGATCGACGCCATGGCGAGCGGATGGCCCGAGTAGGTGAGCCCGCCTGGGAACACCCGCTCCTGGAAGGTGGCCACGATGGGCTCGGAGATCACGACGCCGCCCACGGGGACGTAGCCGGAGTTGACACCCTTGGCGAAGACGATGAGGTCGGGCTGGACGTCGTAGTTCTGGAAGGCGAACCACGTGCCGGTGCGGCCGAAGCCCGCCATGACCTCGTCGGCGATGTACATGATCCCGTGCTTGTCGCATAGTGCGCGCACGCCCTCGAGGTATCCGGGCGGGGGCGGGAAGATCCCGGCCGTGCCGGGAACGGACTCGAGAAGGATCGCCGCGATCGTCTGCGGCCCCTCGAACATGAGGACTTCCTCCAGGTGCGCGAGCGCACGCTGGCACTCCTCCTCCTCCGTCGTCGCGCCGAAGACCGAGCGGTAGAGGTAGGGGCCGAAGAAGTGCACGTGGTGAATGCCGTACTCATTGGGCCAGCGGCGCTGATCCCCGGTCGCGGTGATCGCGGTCGTGGTGTTGCCGTGGTAGGAGCGGTACGTCGTGAGCACCTTCGTCCGGCCCGTGTGCAGGCGGGCCATGCGGATGGCGTTCTCGATGCCGTCCGCCCCTCCATTGGTGAAGAACACCTGGCGCATGTTCGAGGGTGCGACGTCCACGATCTTCTTCGCCGCCTCGCCGCGCACGTCCACCGCGTGCTGCGGAGCGATCGTGGCGAGTGTGGCGACCTGCTCCTGGATCCGCGCCACGAGCTTCGGGTGCTGATGCCCGAGATTCGTGTAGACCAACTGGCAGGAGAAGTCGAGCATGCGGTGACCGTCGTAGTCCCACAGATAGGACCCCTCCGCTCCCGCGACGCACAGCGGGTTGAGCTTGCCCTGTGCGCTCCACGAGTGGAAGACGTACTGGCGGTCGAGGTCGTAGACGCGCTTGCCCTCGTCGGGGTTGGCGGTGATGGTCATGGCCACTCGCTTTCACGGGAAGTCGACGGGTCATACTCTACGGCTCGCGCGCTCGCGCGCCAACCACCGGCGATGACGCCGGTCTCGGTCGCCGGCTCAGGGCCGGGCCAGGAAGGACAGCAGCGTCCGCGCCGTCGACAATTCCAGAATCCGGTCCGGTTCCACGAAGCGCGACTCGCGGACGTAGGCGCTCATGTCGTGGCCGATTCCCAGGCCGGACACGCGCACGGCGGAGGCGCACTCGATCTCCTCGACCACCTCCTGCAGGTGGAGATCGAGATAGCCCTCCGCGTTGGTGAGCGTCGTCGCACCGTCCATGGGACTGCCGTCGGAGATCACGATGAGATGCCGGTGGGGAGCCTCGACGCCCCGGAGACGACCGTAGGCCCACTCCACCGCCTCTCCGTCGATCCCTTCGCGGAACTGCGGAGTCCACAGCAGCGCCGCGATGCCCCTGCGCGCTTGGCGCCACGAAGTGGCCGCGTCCTTGAAGATGATGTGCCGGGCCTCATTGAGGCGTCCGGGGTTGGCCGGCCGTCCCGCCGCGAGCCACTCCTGGTGCGGACGTCCGCCGCTCCACGCACCCGTCGTGTACCCCAGCACCTCGGTGAGGACGTCGACTCCGTCGAGCGCGCGCACCAGCGCATCGACGAGGACGGCCACCTGAGGGATCGGGCCCTTCATGGAGCCCGAGCAGTCCACCACGATGCTCACCGCGCCGCGGGGGCGCGCGACCGGGGAGGGCAACCGGAAGATGCGGCCCTCGCGGCTGCCGGTCACCAGCGACGTGAGCAGGCGGGGGTCGACGTACCCCTCCTCTTCCTCCGACTGCCAGGCATCGTCGCGCGGAGCGGGGAAGATCGCCTGGGCGCCGCGCGACAGACACCCGGCAAGGGGGCGGTGCTCGCTGAGCAGGGCATCGAGCTCCGCCCGCGCCGAGGCCTGGGCGTGGGGGCGGACCCACGTGTCCACGTGGGCGGTCTCGTCGTAGGCCGTGGTGAACGCGCGATAGGCCGGCGTGGTCGCGACCTCGCGTGCGTCAGCGCCATCGGTCTCGACATCCTCATCGCGGCTGATGCCCCGGACCTCGAGCATCGACAGCACGGAGGCGCGCTTGGCGGCGGGCGAGCCGGCCCCCCGGCGACCGGCGGCCAGGTCGGCGATCGCCGAGGCCAGGGCTGCAGCACGACGGGCGAACTCCTCCTGGTCGCCGCGCAGCGACCGTAGGTCGCGCACGTGCTCTCCGATGACCTCGTAGATCCCGAAGCGGGTGGCCTCGGTGTGGTCGCTCACCCGCTCCTCGATCGGCTCGGCGAGGATTCGCGACCGGCAGACGTGGATCACGGAGAAGAGCAGGATGCCGAGGTCGTCTTCGAGCATGCCCTCTTCGATGAACCGGGCTGTCCAGGCCTCGAACAGGTGGCGCAGATTCGTGCGCACTCCCGGCATCGCCTCGGGTGCGAGGGATTCCACCCGCAGTTGCTCGAGGACCTCGTAGACGAGGGTCTCGACATCGCCGTCGGGGCAGTGCCGGGCGTACGTCGCCTCATCGGAGAGTGCCAGCCGCAGGGCCACGCCGTCGGCGATGCCGCGCAGGTCGTCGAGGTCCCGGTCCTCGACGTCGGGATGCAGGTACGGCGCCCGCACCGGGGCGACGTCGAGGCCGACGTGCATGACGTGGCCTCGGAACCGCAGGTCGGGCTGCCTGCTGATCGCCCGGGCCGCTGCGGCCGTGACCTGCTCGGCCCGCTCCAGGCCTTCGGGAGACGTGACGTCGAGCGGGGGCACCGTCAGTCCTCGGGAAGGAGTGGCGCGTCGAAGCAGCGCTGGAAGTACTCCGCCACGACCGGCCACTCCGACTCGTCGCACTTGTTGAGGAAGGTCAGGCGCAGCGCCTGGGCGACATCCCCGAAGATGTCGAGGTTCTCCGCCCACGCGATGACGGTCCGCGGCGACATGAGGGTGGACAGGTCCCCGGCGCGGAAGCCCTCGCGGGTGAGGCCGGCCAGCGCAACCATCGCCGCCACCGTGCGCCGTCCTGGTTCGGTATCCAAGGACGGGACCTTGCCAAGGACGATGGCGCGCTCATCCTCGTCGGGCAGGTAGTTGAGAGACGCGACGATGTCCCACCGGTCGACCTGGGCGTGGTTGAGGCGCTGGGTCCCGTGGTACATCCCCGACAGGTTGCCGAGGCCGACGGTGTTGGCCGTCGCGAAGAGCCGGAAGGCGGGATGCGGGCTGATGACGCGACTCTGGTCGAGGAGGGTCAGCCTGCCGTCGCGCTCGAGCACGCGCTGGATCACGAACATCACGTCCGGCCGGCCGGCGTCGTACTCGTCGAGGATGAGCGCCACCGGGCGTTGAAGCGACCACGGGAGGATCCCCTCGGCGAACTCCGTGACCTGCTGCCCGTCGCGGACCACGACGACGTCCTTGCCGATGAAGTCGAACCGACTGATCTGCCCATCGAGGTTGACGCGCACGCACGGCCAGTTCAGCCGTGCGGCGACCTGCTCCAGGTGAGTCGACTTGCCGGTGCCGTGCAGTCCCTGGACGAGGACCCGCCGATTGCGCTGGAAGCCGACCAGGATCGCCAGGGTGACGTCGGGGTTGAAGCGGTAGCTCTCGTCGATGTCGGGGACGTGGTCATCTCGGACCGAGAACGCGGGGACGAGGAGGTCGGAGTCCAGGCCGAACTCGCGGGCCGACACGACCGTGTCGGGGATCGCCGGCGCGGAGAGGCCCTCGAGCGCGGTCATGCGCTGGCCCGCTTGCCGTAGGACGCCGTGCGACTCTCCGACTCGATCTGCTGCAGGGCCTCCGCTGCTCGGCGCAGCGCCGGGAGGACGCGGTCGGCATCGTCGGTCGAGAGCCGCAGGGACGGGCCCTGGACGGCCACGCACTGACTGGACCTCCCCCGCGATCCGGGGACGAGGACGGCGAAGCACACCAGTCCGGGGATGAACTCCTCGGCGTCGACGGCGAAGCCGCGCTCCTTGGACCGACGCACCTCCTCCTCGAGGGCGTCGTAGTCAGTGATCGTCGCATCGGTGAAGCGCTGCAGCGGCGCGTGTCCCAGCAGGCGACGTCGCGTGGAATCGGACAACTGGCCGACGAGGAGCTTCCCGCTGGCCGAGCAGTGCACCGGGACGCGCGAACCGGCGCCGAGGTGGAAGCGCAGCAACTCGGACGTCTCGACGCGGTCGAGGTACAGGACCTCCGCACCCGACAGGGTGGTGATGTTGCAGGTCTCCCCGAGCTCCTGCACGAGCGACCGGAGCACCGAATGGCGTGCCCCGCTCTGCGTCGCGTTGACGAGGAGGGTCTCCGCGAACACCCGAAGCCGCGGCCCGGTGCCGTACAGCCTCTTGTCGGTCTGGCGGACGAGCAGCCCCTCGGCCACGAAGTTGGTGAGCATGCGGTGGAGCGTGGCCTTGGGGAGGCCGGTCTCCCGCGCGAGCATCTGCAGGGACACGAACTCGTCCTTGGAGGCGATGAGCTCCAGCAGGGAGAACATCCGAAGCACGGGACTCGAGCCCGTGATGGGCGAATCCTCGCCCGCCGACTTCACCGCCATGGCTTCTCCAGATTCCATTTTTCGAACTCAATCATCCCGTTCTCTGGACTGAATGCATTGACCATACCGGTGTCGGTCACTACTTTGTGGGCCAGGTCACAGATTCGAGCGTCTGCCCGAAAGGGTGGATAAATTATAAAGTCACTATAGTTTGACGAGAATTCAACGAGAATGGGAGAACCCATGGCGGACAGCAGGTCGGTGGTCCAGGGCGTCACGAAGATGACACCGTCCGAGGCCTTCGTCGAGACTCTTGTCTCCTTCGGCGTCACGGACATGTTCGGCATCATGGGCTCGGCGTTCATGGATGCGATGGACATCTTCGCGCCCGCGGGTATCCGCCTGATCCCGGTGGTGCACGAGCAGGGTGCGGCGCACATGGCCGACGGCTACGCGAGGTCCAGCGGCCGCCACGGCGTGGTCATCGCGCAGAACGGCCCGGGCATCAGCAACTGCGTCACCGCCATCGCCGCCGCCTTCTGGGCGCACACGCCCGTCGTCATCATCACGCCCGAGACGGGGACGATGGGACTGGGCCTGGGCGGGTTCCAGGAGGCCAACCAGCTCCCGATGTTCCAGGAGTTCGTCAAGTACGCCGGGCACGTCAACAACAACAAGCGCATGGCCGAGATGACGGCGCGGTGCTTCGACCGTGCCGTGCGCGACATCGGCCCGACGCAGCTCAACATCCCCCGCGACCTGTTCTACGGCGAGATCGAGGTGGAGATCCCCAAGCCACTGCCGCTCGAGCGCGGCCCCGGCGGCTCCCATGCCCTCGACGAGGCGGCCCAGATGCTCGCCGAGGCCGAGTTCCCGGTGATCGTGTCGGGCGGAGGCGTCGTCATGGCCGACGGCGTCGAGGAGTGCAGGGCGCTCGCGGAACGCCTCGGCGCCCCCGTCGTCAACAGCTACCTGCACAACGACTCGTTCCCGGCCAGCCATCCCCTGTGGACCGGGCCGCTCGGCTACCAGGGCTCCAAGGCCGCCATGAAGCTCATCTCGCGGGCGGATGTCGTCCTCGCGCTCGGCACGCGCCTCGGGCCCTTCGGCACGCTGCCGCAGCACGGCATGGACTACTGGCCGAAGGACGCGAAGATCATCCAGGTCGATGCCGACTCGTCCCAGATCGGCCTCGTCAAGAAGGTGACGGTCGGCATCTGCGGCGACGCCCGCGAGGCCGCGGTCGCCCTCCTCGATCGACTCGAGGGCACGACCCTGAAGTGCGACTCCAGCAAGGAGCAGCGCGCCGCCGAGATCCAGGCGGAGAAGGATGCCTGGGAGGCTGAGCTGAGCGACTGGATCCACGAGCGGGATCCCTTCAGCCTCGACATGATCGCCGAGGCGGAGGCCGAGGAAGGCAACTGGCTTCACCCGCGCCAGGTGCTTCGCGAGTTGGAAAAGGCGATGCCGCCGCGCGTCATGGTGTCCACCGACATCGGGAACATCAACGCCGTGGCCAACTCCTACCTGCGCTTCGAGGAGCCCCGGTCGTTCTTCGCGCCGATGAGCTGGGGCAACTGCGGCTACTCCCTGCCGACGATGATCGGCGCGAAGGCCGCCTGCCCCGACCGCCCCGCCGTCGCCTACGCCGGTGACGGCGCCTGGGCCATGAGCATGGTGGAGATCATGACGGCGGTGCGCCACGACATCCCCGTGACCGCCGTGGTCTTCCACAACCGGCAGTGGGGTGCGGAGAAGAAGAACCAGGTGGACTTCTACTCCCGGCGCTTCGTCGCCGACGAGCTCGACAATCCGTCGTTCGCCGACGTGGCTCGCTCCATGGGTGCCGAGGGCATCACGGTGGATCGGCTCGAGGATGTCGGGCCCGCGCTCACGAAGGCCATCGAGGCCCAGATGAACGACCGCAAGACGACGGTCATCGAGATCATGTGCACGCGCGAGCTCGGCGATCCCTTCCGGCGCGACGCGCTCAACAAGCCGGTGCGCTTCCTCGACAAGTACAAGGACTACGTCTGAACGCGACCATGACACCGAGCCGTCTGCAGGAGCGCTGGCTCCTGCAGACGGCTGACGTGGGCGTGCGCATCGTCCTGGCCGACGGCGACGACCCCCGGGTCCGCGAGGCCGCGGCCCGACTCGCCGACTCCGGCGTGACACCCGTCCTCGTCACCGACGACCGCGGTGGTGCTCACCGCGGTATCGAGACGCTCGACCCCCGTGATCCCGGCCGGGACGTGTCCGACGTGGTCGCCGAGGCCGTGGATCGACAAGCCGCCAAGCGTGGGCTTGATGCCGGGGAGCAGGCCGCCCTCGCGTCCGATCCCCTCACGGTCGCGGTCGCCGCCGTTCGTGCCGGTGCCGCCCACGGCTGCGTAGCCGGGGCGACCCGCTCCAGCGCTGACGTCGCAAGGTCGGCGCTCCGCATCGTCGGCATGGCTCCGGGGCGCGCGACTCTGAGCAGTTCTTTCATCATGGCGCTGCCCGACGGGCGAGCCTTCGCCTACGGGGACTGCGCGGTCGTCCCCGAGCCGGACGCGCATCAGCTCACGGACATCGCTCTGTCCACAGCCGACACCTTCGCCGCCCTGGTGGGCGAGGAGCCGGTCGTGGCGCTGCTGTCCTTCAGCACGAAGGGCAGCGCCGATCACGCCTCTCTCGACGTGATCCGCGATGCGCTGGGCCGCATCCGTCGTGAGCGCCCCGAGCTGCACGTCGACGGCGAGCTCCAGTTCGATGCGGCGGTCGTCCCCCACGTGGGCGAGTCGAAGGCGCCTGGCTCCTCTACTGCGGGACGCGCCAACGTCTTCATCTTCCCCAACCTCGCCGCCGGCAACATTGCGTACAAGATCACGGAGCGCCTCGCCGGCGCCGATGCCTACGGTCCTCTCTTCCAGGGGCTTGCCGCGCCCGTGAACGATCTCTCCCGGGGCTGCAGCGCCGAGGACGTTTACAACATTTCGGCAATAACGGCCGTCGAGGCGGTCGCCGGGGCACACGATGCTCCCCAGGGAGGCGAGTAGATGTCGATCGACAGCACGGCGATTGACCCCACGGCCGCGGGTTACGACCCCGACCAGATCGCGGGGATCGTGCCGGAGCCTCCCGCCCGATGGGTGCGGGTGGGCAAGAGCCCCTGGGTGACGCGACTCCTCGCGCTGCTGGCCTTCCTCGCTCTGTGGGCCTTCCTCACGATCCCCTGGGGCTGGAACGACGGCAAGCCCATCATGCTGCCGCTGTACCTCCCGTCGATTCCCGCGGTGATCGAGGCGTTCATCCAGTCCAACACCATCCACCCCGTCGCTCCTGGCGTGGACAAGATGGTCGTCGGCGAGTACGGCTACTACCTGTGGCAGCACCTCCTCGCCACTCTGCAGCGCATCGGCATCGGCCTGTTCTTCGCCATCATCGTGGGCATTCCCCTGGGCCTGATGATGGCGAACTTCAAGTGGATCAACACCGCCGCCGAGCCGTACATCAACTTCCTCCGTTCGCTTCCCCCGCTGGGCTACATCGGTCTCCTCATCGTGTGGTTCGGCATCGGCAACACCTCCAAGATCTGGCTGCTCTTTCTCGCCGCCTTCCCCCCGATCACGATCGCGACCATCGCGGGCGTCAAGGGCATCAAGGAGGACCAGATCCACGCGGCGCAGACCCTCGGCGCCAACAAGTTCCAGGTCGTCACCAACGTCACCATCCCCGCGATCGCCCCCGACCTGATCACCGGTATCCGGGTGGCCGTGGGATTCGCGTGGACGACGGTCGTGGCGGCCGAGCTCAACAACGGCATCCCGGGCATCGGCGGTCTCGCCTACCTCTCGGGTACCGAACTCCAGACTCCGCTGACCATCGTGTGCATCATCGTCATCGGTATCACGGCGATCGTGCTGGACAGCGGTATCAAGGCCTTGGAGAAGGTCATCGTCCCCTGGCGAGGCAAGGCCTAGCACCATGAAGAAGAAGGCACTGGCAATCCCAGAAGCAATCTCAAGGAGGCACACCCAGATGAAATTGTCCAAGACCATCCTCGCGGCCAGCGCGGCCGCGGCAGTTGCCGTGGTCCTCGCGGCGTGCGGTGGATCGGGCGGCAGTGCGTCGAGTGAGAGCTCGTCAGGTGGGGCTGATGCCAGCTGCCCACTCGGCGCTCCCGACGAGTCGATCACGACCACGGCGCGCATCGCCTACCAGAAGATCCCCAACGGGGATCTCATCGTCAAGGAGCAGGGCATTCTCGAGAAGTGCATGCCCAATGCCACGATCACGTGGAACGTCTTCGCCTCCGGCGGCGACGTCCTTCAGGCCTACGGCGCCGGCGAGGTCGATCTCGGCCTGACTGGCTCCAACCCGGCGGTCAAGGCGCTGTCCGCTCCCCTCGACACCACCCTGCCCCCCACCCAGAACATCTGGATCTTCGACGTCATCGGGGCCGGCGAGTCCCTCATCGTGAAGCCGGAGATCAAGTCAGCTGCGGACCTCAAGGGCAAGCAGATCGCGACCCCCTTCAGCTCCACCGCGCACTACTCCCTGCTCAACTACCTCGAGCAGAATGGCCTCAGCGAGACCGACGTGACGTTGGTGAACCTGGAGCCGGAGAAGATGGTGGCGGCGTGGCCGGATCTGGCTGGCGTCTTCGTGTGGGATCCGACGCTGAGCGAGATCGTCGCCCAGGGCGGCGTGCCCCTGGCCTCCGCGGCTGACACCGCTGCCGCGGGCAAGCCGACGTACGACCTGGCCAACGCGACCAAGCCGTTCATCGACGCCAACGGCCCCTTCATGACCATGTGGGCCAAGGCGCAGAACTACGCGGTCAACCTCATCAACAGCAATCCGGACGCCGCGGCGACAAGCATCTCCGCAGAGCTCGCGGTGCCGCCGGCCGACGTCAAGAAGATGTTCGCGGGGTACAAGTACCTCTCGGCAGCCGAGCAGGCCTCCCCGGAGTGGCTGGGCGGCAAGCTGGCCGAGGACTTCCTCGCCACGGCCGAGTTCCTGCTGACGCAGGGCGCCATCGATGCCGTCAATACGCCTGAGGCGTACGCGGCCGGCGTGAACAACACCTTCGCGGCGGAGGCGGCGAAGTAGCATGCGACACGACAAGAGCCTGGTGGTGGATGGGGTCCGGCAGTTCTTCGGAGTGAAGGGCTCCCAGGTCCAGGCCTTGTCGCGTATCGATCTGGTGATCGAGCCGGGGCAGTTCGTGTGTCTTGCCGGACCCTCAGGGTGCGGCAAGACCACACTGCTCCGGCTCGTCGCCGGATTCATGACTCCCTCCGAAGGCAAGATCACCATCGAGGGCAAGTCCGTCAAAGGTCCCGGTCCCGATCGCGGCATGGTCTTCCAGGCGGCGACGTTGTACCCGTGGATGAACGTGCGCAGCAACGTCGAGCTCGGGCTGAAGTTCCAGAAAGTGTCCAAGGCGAAGCGGCGCGAGGAGTCCGAGAGATACCTCAACATGGTGGGTCTCTCCGACTTCGCCGAGCGTCGACCCTACGAGCTCTCCGGCGGCATGCAGCAGCGTTGCCAGATCGCCCGGGTCCTCGCCAGTGACCCTGAATTCGTCCTCATGGACGAGCCCTTCGGCGCCCTGGATGCGCTGACGCGCGAGCGCCTCCAGGAGGAGCTCCTCACCATCTGGCGCGAGACCGGCAAGACGATCCTCTTCATCACGCACAGCGTCGAGGAGGCTGTCTTCCTCGGCTCCCGCGTCCTCGTCATGAGCCCTCGGCCCGGCAAGATCGTGCTCGACATCGAGTCGAGCCTCGAAGAGGGCAGCGAGCGCCTGCCGGTGTCGGAGTTGCGGTCCCAGCCTGAGTTCATGAAGCTCGTGGACCAGGTGCGCGACTCGATCCACGGCGGAACTCACGTCTAAGCGCCAGAGCTTTCGGCACTGACGCCATTGGCCGGCTCTGCTCCCCGACGAGCAGGATCGAGATCGAGACCCACACGGTCATTCCTGCGAACGTGTGCCCGCTGGGGGAGGACACGTACAGCGGCTCCGGCGCGAGCTCGAGGAACAGCGGCCTGTCCCGGGCGGGGCTGAGAAGATGTGGGCGGCGCCCGTAGCTCAATGGATAGAGCAACCGGTTTCTACCCGGTCGGTTGGGGGTTCGAGTCCCTCCGGGCGCGCCATCGGA
>CAIVWG010000141.1 GCA_903909555.1 uncultured bacterium
TCGCGGTGATGGGGTGCGTCGTCAACGGTCCCGGCGAGGCCCGCGAGGCGGACCTCGGGGTGGCCTCCGGCAATGGCAAGGGCCAGATCTTCGTGCGCGGCCAGGTCATCAAGACCGTCCCCGAATCCCAGATCGTGGAGACGCTCATCGAGGAGGCCCTGCGTCTCGCCGAGGAGATGGGCACCGAGGCCGACGCCGAGGCCTCACCGGGCGCGCCGGTCGTCACCGTCGGCTGAGTTCGTGCACCCCGGCCTCCGGGCGCTCAGCGCGGCCGACCTGCCCGCTCTCCGGGCGCTCATCGAACCCGATCCGGTGCGCCACTGCTTCGTGGAGTCGCGCGTCGGGTCGGGCTCCCTCGGGGGAGTGGACCTGTGGGGCTACTTCGCCGACGGCACGACGCTGACCTCGGCACTGCTCATCGGCGCGAACGTCGTCCCCATCGAGAGTGATGCTGCCGCTCGCGCCGCCTTCGCCGACCGACTTCGGCGGACCGGACGCCGCGGGTCGTCCCTCGTCGGACCGGCCGAGGAGATCCTCGACCTGTGGCGCCAGCTCGAGCCGTCCTGGGGACCCGCGCGCGAGGTGCGTGACCGGCAGCCCCTGCTGTCCCTCGAGTCCGACCCCGACCTGGCGCCCGATCCCGGCGTGCGCGCGGTGCGACCCGACGAGATCGACCTCCTCCTGCCCGCGTGCATCGCGATGTTCACCGAGGAAGTGGGTGTCTCCCCGGTGGCCGGAGGAAGCGGGGCCGCCTACCGCGCCAGGATCGCGGAGATCATCCGCGAGGGACGCGCCTTCGCCCGCATCGACGACGGGGAGGTCGTGTTCAAGGCCGAGGTGGGCGCGTCCACGCTGCGAGCGTGCCAGGTCCAGGGCGTCTGGGTGAACCCGAGACTGCGCGGACGCGGGCTCGCAGCAGCGGGGATGGCAGCGGTCGTCGCACTCGCGCGCCGTTCGTGCGCACCTCGGGTGAGCTTGTACGTCAACGACTTCAACACCGCGGCGCGCAAGGCGTATGCGCACGTCGGCTTCACCGAGGTGGGGTCCTTCGCGACGGTCCTGTTCTGACCGCGTCGGTGCAGGCTGAGACTCGCGGGGGGCCGAGACCCGCCCCTTGTATCCTCAGACTCCGCCGACCGGGGAGGGTCACGTGATCCTGAGGATGTCCACGCTCTTCCTGCGCACGCTGCGGGAGGATCCTGCGGACGCGGAAGTCCCCAGTCATCGGCTGCTGGTGCGAGCGGGCTACGTGCGCCGTGTCGCGCCCGGGATCTTCTCGTGGCTGCCGCTCGGCTACCTCGCCTACCGGAACGTCGAGCGCATCATCCGGGGGGAGATGGACCGGGCCGGCTTCCAGGAGGTGCACTTCCCCGCGCTGCTGCCCCGAGAGCCATACGAGAGGACGCACCGCTGGGACGACTACGGCGACACGCTGTTTCGCCTGCAGGATCGCAAGGGGACCGACCTTCTGCTCGGTCCCACGCACGAGGAGATGTTCACCCTCATGGTCAAGGGGGAGTACTCCTCGTACAA
>CAIVWG010000142.1 GCA_903909555.1 uncultured bacterium
GCCGAACGCCGCCCCGCGATCAAGGCGCAGGCGGGGGTTGACCTCCGCGAGGTGGATGTGCGAGGTGATGCCGATCGGCGTGGTGGCCTCATTGCGGATCGTCAGCGGGGATCCGGTGACGACGTGCGCGGTCGTCGCGTCGTCAACGCCGACGCCGAAGGGGTCGCGGACGACGACGAGGCGGGTGCCGTCATCGAAGCGCGCCTCCACGCGAACCTCGGCGAGCACCTCCGGCACGTCGGGCAGCACGTCGTCGACGCCCAGGATCGTGCGTGCACGATCACGCGCCTCGGTCAAGGTAAACCCATCGCGTGCCCACTCGCACACCGCGTCGGCGATGAGAGCGGTCGCCTCCGGCACATTGAGCCGCAGGCCGCGCTCGCGGCGGGCGCGAGCCAACTGCGCCTGCGTGAAGAGCAGGAGCCGGTCGGCCTCGCCGGGAGTGAGCGACATGTCAGCCGCTGAAGGTGCGGCGTCCGCGGTACCAGGTGCCGATGACGGGGATGGCTCCGATCGTCAGCGGGTCGACCGCGCGCGGATCCTGGGCGATCCAGGTGAGGTCGGCCACCGCACCGGGGCGGACGTAGCCGGCGTCGGAGCGACCGGCCTGGTAGGCCACTCCGCTGGTGTAGGCAGCCAGGGCGGCATCGACGCTGACGCACTCCTCCGGCAGCCACACGGGCTCGCCCGGCCCCATCTGACGCGTAACGGCGACCTGGATGCCCTCGAGCGGCGCGTACGTCGTCACGGGCCAGTCGCTGCCGAAGGAGATGGTGGCGCCGAGACGGGCGATGGTCCCGGTCTGATACTGCCGGGCCGTGCGCTCGGGTCCGAGTCGCGGCGCCGTCAACTCGGTCTGCCACGAGTCGAACTTCGACCAGTAGGGCTCGAAGTTGGCGATGACGCCGATCTCGGCGAAGCGCGCGAGGTCGGCAGGATCGACGAGCTGTGTGTGGACGATCACCCACCGGCGATCCCACGGAGGGTTGACGCGAGAGGTGTATTCGGTCGCATCGAGTCCCATCCGCACGCCGAAGTCGCCAATAGCGTGAATGTGAGCCGTGAAGCCGAGGGCATCGATGGCCGCGACCGCGAGTTTCATCTCCTCGGGGTCCCAGTTGGGCATGCCCTTGGAGTGGGGGCAGTCGCAGTAGGGCTCGATCAGTGCCCCGGTGGCAGATTCGATGACGCCGTCGGCGAAGAACTTGACCGTGTGGCCCGTGACCTGGCCGCCGCCCTCCGCAGCGATGCGGGCACGTGACTCCTGGAAGCTGGCCAGCTGATCGCGCCAGGAGTTGGGATCGGCCCACAGCGCAAGATCGACCGTCTGGTCGAGGATCCCGCGCTGCTCCGCGGTGAGCCACGTGCCGACGGCGCTCGGCTCGACCCACGCGTCCTGGATCCAGGTGATGCCGGCGGAGGCAAAGGAGCGCGACGCGAAGGACATCGCGTCCATGAGCATGTCCTGGGGGGGCTCGGGCAACAGGTTGTAGACAGGACGCCAGGCACCCCACTCGCGCAGGGTGCCCGTGGGCATGCCGTTGTCGGCGAGGACGATCTCGCCGTCGTGCGGCTGGGCGA
>CAIVWG010000143.1 GCA_903909555.1 uncultured bacterium
AATGGCTCGCCCGTGCCCTACACCCGCGATGACTCCACGACCATCTCCTTGACGATTCCCGGCGGCTTGTATGACGGCTCCTACCCGATCGCGGTCGATGCGGTGGGAGGGACTGCAACGACCAGCTACACGGTGACGGGCTCGCCGGCTCCGACGCCGCCGCCGGTGTACCCCCCGGGTGCGCCCAGATTGGTCACAGCGGTAGCCGGAGATGCGTCGGCGTCGGTGTCGTGGGTGGCGCCGTCGGACTCCGGGTCCTTCCCGATCTCGACACATCAGGTCACGTCAGTGCCCGGTGGGAAGAGTTGTCTGGTGCGTGCGCCGGCCCTTGCGTGCGAGGTGTCGGGTCTGGTGAATGGTACGGAGTACACGTTCGCGGTGCGGGCGCTGAATGGCGCGGGCTGGGGTGCGGAGTCGGCGCTCAGTAATGCGGTGACGCCGCGTGCGGTGGCGCGTCCGACGATCGTGATCACGGGCTCGCGCGATGTTGGGGATCCGCGGCTGGCGGTGGTGCGGGGGATCACGACGGACCTGCTGGGCGAGCAGGTGACGCCGTGGATCCGCTTTCGTGGCGAGACATCCTTCTCCGCGGGCGCGGGTCTCAGGACAGTCGGGTCAGACGGGAGTTTCGAGTGGGGCCGGAAGACCGGCCGGAAGCTCTACGTCTACTTCACCCACGAGTCGGTGAAGTCCAACACCGTCGTCATCCCGGCCCGCTGAGGAATCGCGCCGCGAATCGACACTTTGGCGGCGGGTAGTTGTGGTTTGGGGGCGCAAACCGGCGTGTGCGCAGGCGTGAGAGGCTGACGGCCGTGGAGAGTCCGGCGATCGCGCGAGCCGTCGTCGAGGAGTTGCTTGCATCCGGCGTGACGGATGTCGTCGTCTGCCCCGGCTCGCGCTCCGCCCCGCTCGCGCTGACCCTCGCCGACGCCGAGCGACGCGGCCTGCTGCGTCTGCACGTGCGCATCGACGAGCGCTCCGGCGCCTACCTTGCCCTGGGGATCGCACGGGTGTCCGGACGGCCCGTCGCCGTCCTCACCACCTCGGGCACCGCCGCAGTCAACCTTCACCCGGCGATCGTCGAGGCGGCGTACTCGGGGGTCCCGCTGGTCGCCATCACCGCGGACCGTCCGGGCAGCGTCCGGGGCAGCGGCGCCAACCAGACCATCGACCAGCGCCACCTCTACGGCGCCGACGCGGTCGCCTACGCCGACCTCGAGGGACTCGACGAGGTCGCTCTGCGGACGGCGGTCGGCGCAGCCCTCGACACGGGCGTGAACCAGGCCGGTCCCGTGCACCTCAATGTCTCCTTCGCCGAGCCGCTCGTGGAGCCGGGTGCGCACTCTGTTGCCGGCATCGCGGTCCGGGAGCGAGCGAGGGACGCGGTGCGTGCGGGGGCCCCGCTCTCGACGCTGCTGCGCGCCGGAGTGGACTCCGCCCGCGGTCTGCTCATCGCCGGGGACTTCGACGACGCGGCCACGCGCACGGCGGCGATCGCGCTCGCGTCGGCGATGGGCTGGCCCGTCATCAGCGAGCCGTCGGGCAACCTGTCGTCGCACGATCACGCGCTGCGGCACGGGCCGCTAGTCCTCGGTACGCCGTTCGCGGGCTCCCACTCCCCTGACGTCGTCGTCTCCGTGGGACGCGTGGGCCTGCACCGCCCGGAGATCCAGGCCCTGCGATCAGCCCGCGCGCACATCGCCGTCGACGTACCGCCGCGCCTGGGCCGGGTCGACCCCGCGCGCACGGCGATCGCGGTCGTCGGTGCGGTCCCCCGGGCCGACCGGGCTCCCGACCCATCGTGGCTGGCCTCGTGGCGCGCGGCTGACGCGGCGGCGGAGGGCATCGTCACCGGGCTGCTCGACAACGATGAACTCACCGGGGCCTCGGTCGCGCGCGCGGTGGCCCAGCAAGCCAACGATGACGACCTCCTCGTCATCGGAGCGTCGTTCCCCGTGCGCCACGTGTCGGCGTACGGCGGCAGCCTGCGCGCCCGCTGCATCGGCAATCGCGGCACCTCCGGCATCGACGGCGTCATCTCGACCGCGTGGGGCGCCGCACTCGCGCACAACGGCGGGACGACGTACGCCCTCGTCGGCGACCTCACCGCGATCTACGACCGCAACGGTCTTCTCGCGCCGCGGCAGGAGCCGCGGCCCAGCGTTGCCTACATCGTGTGCGACAACGACGGGGGCGGAATCTTCAGCGACCTCGAGCAGGGCGCGCCGGAGTTCGCGGCGGACTTCGAGCGCGTCTTCGGGACTCCGCATGGCGCCGACGTGGCCTCCCTCCTCGCCGCTCCCACGGTGGACGTCAGGACCGTGGGCACCATGACGGAACTGCGCGATGCGCTCGCGCAAGACCACACGGGAGTTCGCGTCATCGTCGCCCGGTGCGCCGCGCGGGAGGTGGAGGCGGCCCAGGTGCGTCGGATCCAGGATGCCGTCTCGGCCGCCCTGGCCTAGGCCTGCCGCGGGAAATCCCCAGGGCAGCCCATCCGTGCCGGCGTGACCCCTGCGACGCCGATCGTGCGCGCGGACGGCATCGTGCCGCTACGACAGCGGCGCGGACAGCTTGACCACGGACGTCCCGAGGTCGGGATCGGTGGACCGGGTCCACTCCAGGTCCATCCGCTCCAGGAGTCGGACCATCCCCGTGTTGCTTGCGAGCACGAGCGCGACCACCTCGTCGAAGCCCTGCCGGCGGGCCAGGTCGACCAGGTGATGCAGGAGCCGTCCACCCAGTCCGCGGCCCTGCCAGGCGTCCTCCACGATCACGGCGATCTCGGCCGATCCGGTGTCGCCAGGACGATCGGGGAAGACGTTCCCCAGGCCCACGATGTGGCCATAGGCGTCGAGAGCGACCAGTGTCGCGCCGCGGTGGCCGCCCGCGATGCGGCGCAACTGGTCCTCGCGCCACTCGCTTGCCGGCGCGAAGTAGCGCTGGTACCGCGTCTGCTCGGAACTGCGGGCGTGCATATCGGCGACCGGCTCGGCGTCCTCGGGGCGGGCCAGCCGGATCGTCACGCGGGTCCCGTCGCGCAACCGCTCGACCCAGCCGAATCCGCCCGCGCCCGCCGGCGCAGTGGCGACAGCCTCGACGAGACGCAGGAGCGCCGACGCGCGGGCGCGCTCGACGGCGACGAAGGGCGAGTCGGCCCGGCGAAGCACCACGTGGTGGTCGGGCGTCCACTGCAGGCGCATGACGTCGGCGGAAGCGTCCGCGCCCTCGGTCGCGGGCTCCACGGTCCAGGAGTCGGCGAGGACGAGGTCGGCGGCGGCGCGCGGGGCGCGCTCGGGGTGCTCCACGAGGCCGGCTGCGCCGTCGAGGATGCGCGTGACGAGATCGTCCTCGTCCTCGGGCAGACCGCGGGCGACGAGGGTGCGATGCGCCACGGACGCCAGCGCCTGCGCGATCGCCTCGCGGCCGGTCTCCTCGGGCATCGACGCGATCATGTCGACGAGCTGGGTGCCGTCGGCCTGCGCGTGCGTGAAGAGCGTGACGACGTCGGCCTTGAGCAGCGCGATGACGCGCAGGACGCGCGCGGTGGCGGCGGGGCTGTCGGGCGCCACGACGCGGATGCGCCAGGGCACCTTGGTGCCCTCGTACGACGCCCCCGGGGGATCGACGGCGGCGAGGGACTCCAGCAGTCGTGCGGTGAGGCGGGTCCAGGCGGCGACGTCGGCGCTTGCCGGCGTGAGCCCCTCGACGAGCGCAAGGCCCGCGCCGACGGCGACGAGGAGCAGGGTGGCGGCATCGTCGGAAATCGTCGGATCCACGGCGCCCTCGCCGCGCAGCTGCCGCACCACCGTGCGAGCCGCCTCCCACCGCAGCGACAGGCGATCGCGCACGACCGCCGCGAGCTGCTCATCGAACGGCGCTACCGCGAGCGCCTGCAACTCCACGTCGTCCCAGACCGACGCGGGCGCACCGAAGGCCTCGCGCGCGGCGGTGAGGATGGTCTCCATGGGCGCGTCCCCGGCGACGGC
>CAIVWG010000144.1 GCA_903909555.1 uncultured bacterium
CAAGGTGGCATTCCTCGGCCCGGCGCAGCAGAGCGTGATCGTCGATAACCAGTATTACCAGGACAGCGTCGAGGTGGCCTTCGCCCTAGCCCACGCCATGAACAAGGAACTCAAGGCCCTCGTGGCCATGGGCATGGAGTCGGTGCAGCTCATCGATGTTCTCGCCCCCTACACGCAAGACATGTGGCAGATCGAGGTTCAGAACATCCTCTTCGATGGCGTGGAGGCCATCAAGATGTGGCACATATGCTACGGCAGCGTCGACGGGCAACGCGACGTCTTCGAGGCGAAGACCCGGGAAATGATTCCCCTCTTTGAGGCCTCTCCGGTCGACGTTATCCATCTGGAGACCTGCAGCCCTGAGTTCGGTGACCTCGCGCCGTACAGGGACTTCCCGCAGGACAAGGTGCTGGGCCTGGGTGTAGTGGACGCGAAGAGCTACATGGTGGACCCCGTCGACGTCATCGCGGACCGTATCCGCAAGCGACTCGAGATCGTGGGCCCGGACCGACTGCTCATCGCCCCTGACTGCGGACTGGGCTACTTCAGCCGGACTGCCGCGTACGGCAAACTCCGCAATATGGGCGAGGCCGTGCGCATCGTGCGCGAGGAGATAACCGGATAGCGCTGCAGCCAACTCCTACTGTCGACCCGCTACGGCGGCGGCCGCGATCTTCTCCGCGGACGGGGACACCTCGTCCTCGAGGCTCTTGGCGACGGGAAGGGGGACATTCCCGCCCGAGACCCTGCGGATAGGTCCGCGGAGCGCGTCGAATGCCTCCTCGGCGACGATCGCGGCAAGGGCTGCTCCCCAGCCGAGCTGACCGGGGTTCTCCTCGGCGATCACCAGATGGCCGGTGCGGCCCACGGACTCCAGTACGGTGCGAGCGTCCAGGGGCACGAGGCAGCGCAGGTCGATCACCTCGGCACTGACTCCCTGCTCCGCGAGCAGTTCGGCGGCGGCGAGGGACATGGGGACGGTGGTGGCCAACGCGACGATCGTGACGTCATCCCCGGAGCGGCGCATCGCGGCCTCGCCGAGGGGCACGTACGCCTCGCCGTCGGGGACGTCGCCGCGGGTCCCGAAGAGTCCCTTGTGCTCGAACACGAGTACCGGGTCGTTGTCTCGGATGGCTGCGGCCAGGAGACCGGCCATGTCGGCAGGGGTTGACGGCGACACGATCTTCAGGCCCGGCACGCACATCGCCCAGTTTTCGACGGCCTGGCTGTGCTGGCTGCCGAATCCGAGCCCGCCGCCGTTGGCCGAACGGATGACGAGGGGCAGCCTCACTTGGCCGCCGCTCATGTAGCGGGCCTTGGCGATTTCGTTGACGACACCGTCCCAGCAGGTCGCGTAGAAATCCGAGAACATGATCTCCGCGACGGGGCGCAGGCCGGCCATCGCGGCGCCCATGGTCGCCCCCACGATGGCCTGCTCGGAGATTGGCGTGTCACGAACCCGGATCGCCCCGAATTCCTCCAGGAGGCCCTTTGTCGTCTTGAAGACTCCGCCGGCTCCGATGTCCTCGCCGATGAGCAC
>CAIVWG010000145.1 GCA_903909555.1 uncultured bacterium
CCAGGGGTTCTTCGACGGTCCGGTCGATCACCTCTTCGCCCTGCCCCTGCTGGCCGCGCACGTGTCCGAGCGCGTGGACCGCTCGCGGATCACGGTCGTGTCCCCCGACGCCGGCCGCGTGCGGGTGGCGGAGAAGTGGACCGATGTGCTCGGCGCGCCGCTGGCCATCATCCACAAGCGACGAGATCCACTGCTGCCCAACCAGGTGCGGGTGCTCGAGGTCGTCGGCGACGTCAAGGATCGCGTCTGTGTCCTCGTGGACGACATGATCGACACCGGTGGGACGGTCGTGAAGGCGGCCGAGACGCTGTTCGACAACGGAGCCGCGGACGTCATCGTCGCGGCGACGCACGGCATCCTCAGTCCTCCGGCCGCGCAGCGCCTGCGCGATTCGCGGATCAGCGAGGTCGTGGTCACGAACACGCTGCCGATTCCGCCCGAGCACGAGTTCGAGAAGCTCACCGTCCTGTCGATCGCGCCGCTCCTGGCCAAGGCCATCTACGAGGTCTTCACCGACGGCTCGGTCACGAGCATGTTCGAGCTCGCGGAGCACGTGACGGCGACCCCGTAGCCCTCCGGTAGGCTGGGGACGCTCCCCGGCGAGGGTGGTCCGCCACCGTCATCGACGAGGGTCGCTGCCGGAGCGGCTCCAGCCGCTCCGCGAGGAGACCCCCGCGTGCCATCGCCGGAGGGCACGACGCGCGGCCGCTCCCGTGGGCGACCCTGACCGAGGAGGACACGTGTACGTACGCCTGGATGCCGAGCCGCGCTCGGACTTCGGCAAGGGCGCCGCTCGCCGGCTTCGCCGCGACGGCCGTATCCCGGCGGTGCTGTACGGCGACGACTCCGGCCTGGTGCACCTGTCCCTTCCGGGCCATGACCTCGAGCAGGCACTGCGTCGCCCGCGGGTGACCTTCGAGATCGTGCGGTCGGGCGGCACGACGCTCGCCAAGCCTCGCGACGTGCAGCGCGATCCGGTGCGCCGCACCCTCGAGCACGTCGATCTCATCATCGTCACCGAGTCGGAGGCGCGTGAGCGCGCCGTGGAGTCCGAGGCGCTCATCGCGGAAGCCGCCGCGGCTGCGGAGGCCGCGGCCAGTGCGCCGGAGTTCAGCGGCTCCTACGCCACCGAGCGCGAGGCCGGCGAAGCCGGCGCCGAGGCCGGCACCGAGGCCGGCACCGAGTCCGGCTCCGAGTCCGGCACCGAGTCCGGCACCGAGTCCGGCGAGGGATCCGACACGTCCGACGAGTCCTGACGGCCCTGATCGCGCCATGGAGCCCTGGCTCGTCATGGGCCTGGGCAATCCCGGCCCGGAGTACGCCGCGACCCGTCACAACGTGGGCGTGATGGTCGTGGAGGACCTGGCCCGACGGTGGGGCGGCAAGCTCTCCTCCCACCGGTACACCCGGTGCGAGGTCTTCGAGGGCCGCTCGGCCGGCGCCAAGGTGGTCCTCGCGCGGGGGCGCTCGTACATGAACGAATCCGGCGGTCCCGCCTCGGCGCTGTGCGACTTCTTCGGCGTGGACCCCGATCACCTCATCGTCGTGCACGATGAGCTCGACATCCCCTTCGGCTCGCTGCGCGTCAAGCAGGGCGGCGGCGACAACGGCCACAACGGGCTGCGCAGCGTGCGCTCGGCCCTCGGCACGGGAGACACCGTGCGACTGCGCGTGGGCATCGGTCGGCCGCCGGGCCGGCAGGACCCCGCCGACTTCGTGCTCAGGCCCTTCACTGCGGCGCAGCGCGAGGAACTGCCGACCATCCTCGACCGCGCCGACGATGCCCTCGAGTGCATCGTGTCCGAGGGCGTGACGCGAGCACAGAATCTCTTCAACGCCGATCCTTCCGAGGAGTTGCCATGACCGATCCCTCCACCGACATGGACGTCTCGGCTCGGGTGGCCGCCGAGGCGGGCCAGTTGCTGCTGCGTCTGCGCGAGTCCCACGGCCCCGTGGACGACCGCGAGTCCGCGGACGCCCTGCGCAAGGCGGCGGACCGCGCATCCCACGAGCTCATCGTGGCCCGGCTCGCCGAGGCTCGCCCCGGTGACGTCGTCCTGAGCGAGGAGGGCGCGGACGATCCCGTGCGCCTCGACGCGGACCGCGTCTGGATCGTCGACCCGCTCGACGGGACCTGGGAGTACGGCCAGGGCCGCGCGGACTTCGCGGTGCACATCGTGCTGTGGACGCGCGACCCGAGCAGCCCGGCGGGAGGCGTGCTGAGCGCGGGCACGGTGGAGCTCCCCGCCCAGGGGCTCTCCCGCCAGGTCGCCGATGCCCCCGTCCCGAGTCCGGGCCTGCCCGTGGACCGCCCGGTGCGGGTCGTCGCCTCGCGGACGCGTCCTCCGGCGACGCTCGCCGCGGCCGTCGACGTCCTCTCCGCTCGGCTGGCAGAGCAGGGATTCCACGCGGGGGTCGAAGTGGTCGACGTCGGGTCGGTGGGCGCGAAGGTCAACGAGATCCTCAGCGGCCGCGCCGATGCCTACGTTCACGACACCGGCTTCTACGAGTGGGACGTCGCCGCGCCCCTTGCCGTGGCTCACGCGCAGGGCCTTCCGGCGTCGCACATCAGCGGCGATCCCATTGCCTTCAATCAGCCGCGGCCGTACGTCACGGACCTCCTCGTCGGGATCCCCGAGGTGGCCGAGCAACTGCGCGCCGCCATGCTCGCGACCCGGGCCGCGGAATCCGAGAACCCCGGCACATGACCCCGGCGGGACTCCTCGGTGCGTTCGCGGAGGTGCCCGGCTGCGCCGCGCTGGCGCGCGCAGCGCTGCGCCCGGCCGCCGAGGACCTGCGCGTCACCGCCGCGACCGCCCTGCGCCCGTTCCTCATCGGGCACGTGGCCAGCGCAATGGCCGAGGAAGCGGTGTGCCTCGCCGTCACCGCGACCGCGCGCGAGGCCGAGGACCTCGCGTGGGCGGTCACGGACCTGCTGGGTCCGGGGTCCGCGGCCGAGTTCCCGGCGTGGGAGACCCTCCCGCACGAGCGCCTGAGCCCGTCCGCCGACACCGTGGGACGGAGGCTGGAGGTCCTGCGCCGCATCGCCCAAGGTCCCCGGTTGCGCGTCGTCGTCGCGCCCGTGCGCGCACTCCTCCAGCCGCTCGCCCCCGGCCTGGGCCTGATCCCGGTCCTGCACCTCGTGCCGGGGGATACGGTCGACCTCGACGACGCGATGCGCCTGCTCGTCGAGTACGGCTACGCGCGCACCGATCTCGTCGAGAAGCGCGGGCAGTTCGCCGTGCGCGGCGGGATCCTCGACGTCTTCCCGCCCGGCGAGGAGCACCCGGTGCGCGTCGAACTGTGGGGCGACACGGTCGAGGAGGTACGCGCGTTCGCCGTGAGCGACCAGCGGTCCGTGGGACTCGCGGAGGAGGGCCTCCGCGCGGGGCCGGTGCGGGAGATCCTGCTCACCGACGCGGTCCGGGCGCGGGCGGCGGACCTCGCGAGCAGCCATCCCGAACTCGGCGACGTGGTGAGCCGTATCGCCGAGGGCATCGCCGTGGAAGGGATGGAGGCGCTGGCTCCGGTGCTCGTCGACGCGATGGAGCCCCTCACCGCCGTCCTTCCCGAGGGATCGCTCGTGCTCGCCTGCGACCCGGAACGCGTGGCCGCGCGTGCCGGGGAACTGGTCCAGACATCGCGGGAGTTCCTCGAGGCGTCCTGGCACAGCGCCGCGATGGGGGCGCAGGCGCCGCTCGCCACGCTCGACCTGTCCGCGGCCGCCTACGCGGATCTCCGCGACGTGGAGGCCGCTGCGCGCGCTCGCGGGCTGGGCTGGTGGGACACCGGGCCCTTCGCCCGCGAGGACCCGGGCGCCGTGGTGCTCGAGGCCGCGGCCATCGAGGACTTCCGCGGCGACCTGGCCGCCGCCGCCGGAACGATGCGCTCGTGGCTCGCCGAGTCCGATGCCGTCGTCCTCGTCGCGGAAGGACACGGCTCCGCCGAGCGGCTCGGTCAGTACTTCCGCGACGAGGGACTGCCGGTGGCGGCCGGTGCACCCGGGCCGGCCGCGTCGGTCGTGCCCCGGGCGGGCGCGCTCACGGTGGCCACCGGCCGCATCCCCGATGGGTTCGCCAGTCGACCCGCGCACCTCGTCGTCGTCACCGAGATGGACCTGCTCGGCCAGCGCGGCGAGGTCCGCGACATGGCGAGGATGCCCTCGCGCCGACGCAACGCCATCGACCCGCTGGCCCTGGTCGCGGGGGACTACGTCGTCCACGACCAGCACGGCGTCGGCCGCTACGTCGACATGATCGAGCGCACGGTCGCCGGAGCCACCCGCGAGTACGTGGTCCTCGAGTACGCCCCCTCCAAGCGCGGCCAGCCACCCGATCGGCTGTACGTCCCGACCGACCAGCTCGACCAGGTCACCCGGTACATCGGCGGTGAGGCCCCCAGCCTTCATCGACTGGGCGGCACCGATTGGCAGCGCACCAAGGGACGGGCCCGCCGCGCGGTCCGCGAGATCGCCGGCGAGCTCATCCGCCTCTACGCGGCCCGGCAGGCGGCTCCCGGCCACTCCTTCGGTCCCGACACCGAGTGGCAGCGCGAATTGGAGGACGCGTTCCCCTACGTCGAGACCCCCGACCAGATGGCGTCGATCGACGAGGTCAAGGCGGACATGCAGCGCGCCGTTCCCATGGACCGCGTCATCTGCGGCGACGTGGGCTACGGCAAGACGGAGATCGCGGTGCGCGCGGCCTTCAAGGCGGTCCAGGACGGCAAGCAGGTCGCGATCCTCGTCCCCACGACCCTGCTCGTCCAGCAGCACCTGTCGACCTTCTCCGCCCGCTATGCGCCGTTCCCGGTGCGCGTGGCTGCGCTGTCGCGCTTCAACTCCGACGCGGAGGTGCGGGAGACCCTCAAGGGCATCGAGGAGGGCACCGCCGATGTCGTCATCGGCACGCACCGACTCCTCACTCCCGCCGTCCGCTTCCGCGACCTCGGTCTCGTCATCGTCGACGAGGAGCAGCGCTTCGGCGTGGAGCACAAGGAGCATCTCAAGGCCCTGCGCACCGCGGTCGACGTGCTCACCATGTCGGCGACCCCGATCCCGCGCACGCTCGAGATGTCGCTGACCGGGATTCGCGACCTCTCCACGATCCAGACGCCCCCGGAGGAGCGCCACCCGATCCTCACCTTCGTCGGCCCGTACGACGACCGACAGGTGGCCGCGGCCATTCGCCGCGAACTCATCCGCGACGGTCAGGTCTTCTTCGTGCACAACCGGGTGGAGTCCATCGAGCGCGTGGCCGCGCGCCTGAGGGATCTGGTGCCCGAGGCGCGTATCGCCGTCGCCCACGGGCAGATGAACGAGCACGCCCTGGAACGCGTGGTCGTCGACTTCTGGGAGAGGCGTGTCGACGTCCTGGTGTGCACCACGATCGTGGAGAACGGGATCGACATCGCGAACGCCAACACGCTCATCGTCGATCGTGCCGACCTGCTGGGCCTGTCCCAGCTGCATCAGCTGCGGGGTCGCGTCGGCCGCGGGCGCGAGCGCGGGTACGCCTACTTCCTCTATCCGCCCGAGAGCGCGCTCAGCGAGACGGCCTACGACCGGCTGGCCACGATCGCGCAGCACGCCGATCTCGGCTCGGGCATGCAGATCGCCCTGAAGGACCTCGAGATCCGCGGAGCGGGCAATCTCCTCGGCGGGGACCAGAGTGGACATATCGCCGAGGTGGGGTTCGATCTGTACGTCCGGCTCGTCGGGGAGGCGCTGGCCGAGGCACGCGGGGAGTCGGAGACGGTGGCCGAGGCGAAGGTCGAGCTCCCGGTCAACGCCTACATCCCGCACGAGTACGTCCCCGAGGAGAGGCTGCGGCTCGAGGCGTACCGGAGGCTGGCCGCCGCTGCTACCCACGCCGAGGTGTCCGCGGTCGAGGCCGAGCTGCTCGATCGCTACGGACCGGTGCCCGAGCCCGTCGCGGCCCTGCTCGCGGTGGCCCGCTTCCGCTGCCGCGCGCGCTCCCTGGGCCTGGAGGAGGTGGTGGGGCTGGGGCCGCGGATCAGGTTCTCCCCCGTGGAGCTTCCCGAATCCCGGGCGCTGCGCCTGGCCCGCGTCTACCCGGGCACGGTGATCAAGCCCGCGGTCCGTACGATCCTGGTGCCGCGTCCCACCACGGCTCGCGTCGGGGGAGAGCCCCTGCGCGACCGCGAACTCCTGGAGTGGGCGGACTCGGTGCTCGATGTCCTGGAACCGACGTCAGGGAGTGCGACGTGAAGCCTCGATCGGGAGCCGTGCCGGGGCTAGTGCGTTCCCGGGTCGCGGCCGTGCTGGTGCTCGCGGCCGTGCTCGCCGCGTGCGGCAACACCGCCAGCGCGGGCGACGCGGCCGTGATCGGCTCGGCACGCATCACCACCGATGACCTGGCCGCCACCGTCGCGGAGGTGCAGGAGGCCCTCGGCACCACTCCCGGTGCGCCGGACGAGGGGCTCGTGGTCGACATCCTCCAGCGCGAGATCATCACCGAGCTGGTGGCGCAGTCCGCGCAGCGGGAGGGCATCTCCCTCACGCAGGGCCAGATCGACGCCAAGCGCGCGGAGACGGCGGCGGGCGTGGGCGGGGAGGACCAACTCGAGCTCGCCTTCCTCAACAGCAACGTGCCCCCCTCCCAGCTCGACGAGCAGATTGCGCTGTCCATCGAGGTAGAGGCGCTCGGGGAGAAACTCGCGCCGGGTGGCCCGGTGGAGCAGCAGCAGGGGGCTGTCTATGCCTACGTCGTCGCGCTGTCCGAGGAGCTCGATGTCCTCGTGAGCCCCCGCTTCGGGACCTGGTCGAACGTCGAACTGCGCATCGGGCCCCTGCCGACGGATCTCGCGACCTCCGGCCAGCCGGACGAGGTCCTGGGCGAGCTTCCCGTTCCCCAGGGCTGACGCGTGAGCGACCCGTCGGCGCGACTGGACGGCGTGCGGTCCCTCGTCGAGGTGATGGACCGCCTTCGCTCCCCGGGCGGGTGCCCCTGGGACGCGCGCCAGACTCATCGCAGCCTCGTCGAATACCTCGTCGAGGAGGCCTACGAGACCGTCGAGGCCATCGAGCTCGAGGATCGGGCCGGACTGCGCGAGGAGCTCGGGGACCTGCTCCTGCAGGTGGTGTTCCACGCCCGCATCGCCGAGGAGGACCCCGACGACCCCTGGGACCTGGACGACGTGGCGCGCGGCATCGCGGAGAAGCTGGTCCGCCGACACCCGCATGTCTTCGCCGGTGACACCGTCGACTCGGCAGAGCAGGTGGAGCGGCGCTGGCATGAGCGCAAGGCGGAGGAGAAGGGGCGCTCGTCGGTCACCGACGGGATCCCGGAGTCCCTGCCGGCCCTGCTGTGGGCGGGGAAGCTCCTCGCGCGCAGCGAGGGGCTCGACGCGGAGATCCCCCGCGCTGCGGAGGGCGAGGCTCTCGTCGCCGGGATGGCCGACGAGGACGAACTCGGCGAGCTGCTGCTCGGGGCCGTGGCCGCGGCACGCTCGCGCGGCTGGGACGCCGAGTCCGCGGTACGCCAGGCGGCACGGCGCCACCGCGAGCGAATCCGCGGCATCGAGGGTCGATGACCGCGGAGTTCGCCGCCGCGACGCGGTCCGCGGTGCACGACCTCCTCCATCTCAATCCCGTGCTGGCGACCGCCCTGGGCGACCATGACGGCGACCATCGGCTGCCGGACCTCACCGACGGCGCGGTGCACGATGCCCTCCTGCGCATCGACGACCACGTGACCACCCTGGATGCGCTCGACGACGAGGAGCTGTCCCGCGAGCAGTGCGTGGACCTCGAGATCCTGCGTGCGCGGCTGACGGCGGTCCGCTTCGACCTCGCGGAGATCCGGCGGCGGCAGTGGGATCCGCTGGCGTGGAACCCTGCCACCGCCATCCATCTGCTCATCGCGCGCGACTTCGCGCCTCCGGAGGCCCGGCTCCGCAGCGTCGTCGCGCGACTCAACGACGTGCCGCGATTCCTCGCGGACGCGCGCTCGACACTGCGGGAGATGTCCGGACTGCACGTCGAGACCGCGATGGCGCAGTTGCGCGGGTTCGCGTCCCTGCTCGCGACGGCCGCCCCCCTGGCCGACGCCGCGCCCGGCCTCAGCGCGTCGTTCGCCTCCGCAGCCGAGGCGGCTCAGGCGGAGGTCGACCGCCACGTCGCGTGGCTGGGAGAGCGACTGCCCGAATCACGGTGGGACCCGCGACTCGGCGTGCGCCTCTACAGCGCGGCGCTGTGGCACAACCTCGACGAGGAACTCACGCCGGTGCAGGTGCTCGAGGAGGCCGAGCGGCACCTGGATTCCGTCGTCGAGCGCATGCGCGACGAGGCCGCGATCCTGCTCGGCGGGTCGCCGCGCGAGCCCGACATCGTGCGCAGGGCCCTGGCCCGCATCGCAGCGGAGGCGCCCGTCGATGACCGCACCGTGCTGCCCGTCGTCCGGGAGGCGCTGGCGCGCACGACCCGGTTCGTCCGCGAGAACGACCTCGTCTCGCTGCCCGACGTGGAGACGCGCGTCATCGAGATGCCGGAATACCACCGTGGCGTCGCCGTGGCGTACTGCGATGCGCCGGGCCCCCTCGAGGCCGCGGACGTGGCGACGTACGTCGCCGTCGCGCCGACGCCCGCGGACTGGGACGCGGGACGCGTGACGTCGTTCTATCGCGAGTACAACGCCGTGCTCCTGCACGAGCTCACGGTCCACGAGGCCATGCCGGGCCATGTCCTCCAGCTCGCGCACGCCCGGGGCTCCGGCGCCCCGCGCAGCCTGGTGCGCCGGTTCGGGGCCAGTGGCGTGTTCGCCGAAGGATGGGCCGTCTACGCCGAGGAAGTCATGGCCGACCGCGGGTATGCACCCGATGACCGGGCAGACGCGGCGCGGCGCCTGCGCCTGCAGCAATTGAAGATGCAGGCTCGGATGGCTCTCAATGCGATCCTCGACGCCCGTGTGCATGGCGGCGACATCGACGAGGCGGAGGCGCTGGCCCTGCTCACGCGCCGCGGCTTCCAGGAGGAGAGCGAGGCGGTCGGCAAGTGGCGTCGCGCCTTGCTCACGGCGACGCAACTGCCCACGTACTTCGTGGGGTGGCGCGGGGTGCGCGGGATCGCCCAGGACCTCCGCGTGCTACACCCCGACTGGAGCGACCGGGAGATCCACGACCTCATGCTGTCGCAGGGCACCGTGGGACCCCGTCATCTGCGCGCCCTCCTCGGCCTCTGACACGATCCTCCGCTCGGTAGGCTCGACCCATGGCCAGCATCGACGACGTCCTTGCCCGCGAGGTCCTCGATTCCCGGGGCAATCCGACCGTGGAGGTCGAGGTCGTCCTCGATGACGGCAGTGCCGCGCGCGCGGCGGTCCCGTCGGGGGCGTCGACGGGAGCCTTCGAGGCCGCGGAGCGCCGCGACGGCGATGCGGCCCGGTACTCCGGCAAGGGCGTGCTGGCCGCGGTGGCGGCGGTGGAGGACGAGATCGCCCCGGAGATCCTCGGGCTCGAGGCCTCGGAGCAGCGGATCGTCGATCGGGTGATGATCGAGCTGGACGCGACGCCGAACAAGTCGCGGCTCGGGGCGAACGCCATCCTCGGCGTCTCGCTCGCCGTCGCGCGGGCGGCTGCCGTGTCTGCCGACCTGCCCCTCTTCCGCTATGTCGGGGGCCCTCGCGCCCATGTCCTGCCCGTCCCGATGATGAACATCCTCAACGGCGGCGCGCATGCCGACACCGACGTCGACATCCAGGAGTTCATGATCGCCCCCATCGGCGCATCCACCTTCACGGAGGCGCTGCGGTGGGGCACGGAGTGCTACCACGCGCTGAAGTCGGTGCTCAAGGAGAGCGGCTACGCGACGGGCCTCGGCGACGAGGGCGGCTTCGCGCCGAGCCTCCCGGACAATCGCGCGGCGCTCGACCTCATCGTCCTCGCCATCGGGCGCACCGGCCTGCAGGTCGGTTCCGACGTCGCCCTGGCTCTCGACGTCGCGTCCACGGAGTTCTTCGCGGACGGGTCCTACCGCTTCGAGGGCGCGGACCGATCCGCGGAGTGGATGACCGGCTACTACGAGGGCCTGCTCGCGGACTACCCCCTTGTCTCCATCGAGGATCCCCTGGCCGAGGATGACTGGGCGGGCTGGGGGCACCTCACGCGCGCGCTCGGCGACCGCGTGCAACTCGTCGGGGACGATCTCTTCGTCACCAACCCGGAGCGACTGCGCCGCGGGCTCGAGGCCGAGGTGGCGAACGCGCTGCTCGTCAAGGTCAACCAGATCGGCACCCTGACCGAGACGCTGGACGCGGTCGCCCTGGCGCAGGGCAACGGCTACCGATGCATGATGAGCCACCGCAGTGGGGAGACCGAGGACACGACGATCGCCGACCTCGCGGTCGCGACCGACTGCGGGCAGATCAAGACCGGTGCTCCTGCCCGGTCCGAGCGCGTCGCCAAGTACAACCAGTTGCTGCGCATCGAGGAGCAGCTCGACGAGGCCGGGCGCTACGCCGGTCGCTCCGCGTTCCCGCGCTTCGCCGGCGGAGCGTGACATCATGGGCGGGTGGCCCGCCCCTTCCAGCGCACGCGTGCGGGGCGCGCCGTCGTTGTCATCGTCGTGCTCGCCGCCCTCGGCCTCACGCTGGCGATCCCGATGCGCGAGTGGCTGGCGCAGCGCGCGGAGATCGCGGCGCTGAGCGAGGAGGTGGGGGCCGCGCAGGAGAGGGTCGAGGCTCTCGAGCGCGAGGCTGCCGACTGGGAGGACCCCGCCTACGTCGTCGCGCAGGCTCGATCGAGGCTGCACTTCGTCTTCCCGGGGGAGATCGGGTACGTCGTGCTGGGGGACGACGACCGGCCGATCGATCCGGTGGCGGAGGATTCCGACCCGTCGGTCGCGTGGTACTCCCGGCTGTGGGCGTCCACGCGGGAGGCCGACGCAGCACCGTGACCGGATCGCACGACGCAGCACCGGTCTCCGACGTGGCCTCGGTGCGCCGCCAGCTCGGACGCGAGCCGCGCGGGATGCTCTCGGTCGCGCACCGGTGCCCCTGCGGCGCACCCGATGTCGTCGTCACCGCGCCGCGACTCGATGACGGGACGCCATTCCCGACCGTCTACTACCTCACCTGCCCGCGGGCATGCTCCGCGGTAGGACGACTCGAGGGCAGCGGGCGCATGCGCGAGATGGAAGACCGCCTCACCGATGACCCCGAACTGGCAGCCGCCTATGCGCAGGCACACGACTCCTACCTGCGCGAGCGCGAGGCGATCGAGTCCGTGCCCGAAATCGCGGGCGTGAGTGCCGGCGGGATGCCCGACCGTGTCAAGTGCCTTCACGTCCTCCTGGCCCATGCGCTGGCGGCGGGCCCCGGTGTGAACCCCCTCGGGGATCTCGTGCGCGACGAGGTGGGCCCCTGGTGGGCATCGGGACGTTGCCGGGCGGACGGGTGAGCGGGGCGCCGCCGGGCAGGGTGGCCGCGGTGGACTGCGGCACCAACTCGATCCGGCTCCTCATCGCCGATGTGGACGCGGCAGGGCTGATCGACGTCGTACGACGCATGGAGATCGTGCGCCTGGGCGAGGGCGTGGACCGGACCGGGCGGTTCAGCGACGCCGCGCTGGAGCGGACGTTCGCCGCCTGCGACGGGTACGCCGCGGAGATCGCCGAGCACTCCGTTGAGCGCGTGCGCTTCGTCGCGACGAGCGCCAGTCGGGACGTGTCCAACCGGCGTGCCTTCGTCGACGGCGTGCGCGCGCGGCTCGGCGTCGAGCCGGAGGTCATCACCGGACACGAGGAGGCGGCTTTGTCCTTCGCCGGGGCCACGCTCGGTCTCGACCCCGGCCTTGCTCCGATGCCGCGACTCGTCGTCGATATCGGCGGGGGCTCGACGGAGTTCGTGGTCGGCGATGGTGCTCCGTCGCAGGCGATCTCCGTCGACATCGGGTGCGTGCGCATGACCGAGCGGCACCTCGCGGGAGACCCGCCGACCTCCGATCACGTGGAGGCGGCACAGCGGGATATCGACGCCCAGGTGCGCCGCGCGCTGGTGGCGGTCGGGGCCGAGAGGGCGCACAGTCTCGTGGGCCTGGCCGGCAGCGTCACCACCGTGGCCGCGCTCGCGCTCGGGCTTCCGGAGTACGACGCCGAGGCCCTGCAGGGCTCGGTCATCACGGCCGACCAGGTGCGCGCCGTCACCGCCGACCTGCTGCGGATGACGCGCGCGCAGCGCTCGGCGCTGCCCGTCATGCACCCCGGTCGGGTGGATGTGATCGCGGGGGGTGCCATGATCCTGCGCTCGATCGTCGACGCTTCGGGCATGCCGACCGTGGTCGTGAGCGAGCACGACATCCTCGACGGGATCGCCTGGGGCCTCCGCTCCGTGTAACCGATTGCGGGCCTGTTACGGTCCCGCCGTGGGCATCACCATCCGCGACGTCGCGCGGGAGGCGGGCGTGTCGACCGCCACCGTGTCCCGTGCGCTGCGCGGCCTGCCCCACGTGGACCCGCAGACGCGCGAGCACGTGGCCCGCGTGGCGGCCGAGCTCGACTACGTCGCATCCGCGAACGCCTCGCGGTTGGCGAGCGGCAGGCAGGGCACCGTCGCCGTGATCACGCCCTCCCTGTCGCGGTGGTTCTTCGCGACCGTCCTGTCCGGCATCAGCGAGGTGCTGCAGGCGCAGGACCTCGATCTTCTGGTGCATTCGATCGGAGACGCCCCCTCCCCGAGCCTGCCGGGGGAGCGTCGCCTGCGCGGTCGCGTCGACGGGGTCATCGCCGTGGCTCTGCCCACCCCGGATGCACGGCGACTGGGAAGCATCGGCGTCCCGCTCTCCGTCATCGGGGCCACGGTGCCGGCGGTCGCCTCGGTCACGATCGACGACGTGGAGGCCGCGCGGACGGCGACAGCGCACCTGATCTCGCTCGGCCACGAGCGCATCGGCCTCATCGGCAGCGGGGACGTCGCCACGGACTCGGCCGGCACCTGGCGCATGGCAGGATTCCGCGCGGCCATGGAGGAGGCCGGGATCCCCGTCGACGCGCGGCTTCAGGCAGACGGCGGCTTCACCGTCGACGGCGGGGAGACGGCGATGGCCGCCCTCCTGGCCCGCCCCGAACGTCCGACGGCGGTGTTCGCCCTCGCCGATGAGATGGCGTTCGGCGCCATGCGCTCCCTGCGCCGTCACGGCCTGCGACCCGGCCAGGACGTGGCCCTCATCGGCATCGACGGTCACGACCTGTCCGGGCTCCTGGACCTCTCCACGGTCGCCCAGCCCGTTGCCGACATGGGACGCATCGCCGCCGAGCAGGTGCTCGGGCAGTGGCGGGGCGACGTACCGGTACCGGTGCGCGTGCCCACGACCCTCATGGCCCGCGGCAGCACGCTGCCGGCCCCCGACCCAGTGGCCCTGGGCTGATCCCCGCCCGCCCGCACTAGGCTCCCGTCCCATGGCGACGACGATCGAGATCGGTTCCGGCGCGGCCGCGATGCCCGCCCTGTACGCCCAGCCGGCCTCGGGTCGCGGACCCGGGGTCGTCGTCATCCAGGAGTGGTGGGGTCTCGTTCCGCACATCGCGTCGATCGTCGACCGGCTGGCGGCGGCGGGATTCGTGGCGCTGGCGCCCGACCTCTATCGCGGCGCGACCACGACCGAGCCCGACGAGGCCGGCAAGCTCATGATGGGGCTGCGCGTCTCGCAGGCGGCATCCGATATCGCCACCGCGGCCGACCACCTCGTCCGCACGGGGGCACTCCCCGATGACCGCGTGGGCTGCATGGGCTTCTGCATGGGAGGCGGGCTCGCGCTGCTCGCGCCCACGGTGAGCCCGCACGTCGCGTGCGCCGCCGCCTTCTACCCTGCCATGCCGTGGCCCGACTACCACCCCGCGTGGGAGAACTACCGCGGGCGCGAGGCGCTCATCCACCAGTGCGAGTCGGACATCCCCTCCACCGGGCCCGACATCGCGCGCTACGCCGCCGAGATCGCGGCCCACGGCGGCACGGCCGTCATCGTGGACTACCCCGGCACGCAGCACGCGTTCTTCAACGACGACCGCCCCGAGGTCTACGCCCCGTCGGCGGCCGCCGAGGCCTGGGACAGCTCGCTCGCCCTCTTCCACCGCGTGCTCGACGGGCCGTTCGGCCACGCCGGCTGACCCGGCGATCGACGGACCCGTGGACGAGCGGGCCGGCGGGCGCATGGCAGCGCTCGACGAGCGCATCCTCGCCTGTCGTGCCTGCCCTCGGCTGGTGGCCTGGCGCGAAGAGGTGGCGCTGACCCGTCGCGCGTCGTACGCGGACGAGGACTACTGGGGACGCCCCATAACCGGCTTCGGGCCCGTGCGCCCGGCAGTGCTCATCGTCGGCCTGGCCCCCGCGGCTCACGGGGCCAACCGGACCGGGCGGGTCTTCACCGGGGACCGCAGCGGCGACTGGCTGTTCGCCTCCCTCCACCGCCTGGGCATGGCATCGCAGGCCCGCTCGGTCAGCCGGGACGACGGCCTGGCGCTCGTCGGCGTGCGCGTCACCGCGGCGGTGCGCTGTGCGCCGCCGGGGAATGCGCCCACGCCGGGCGAGCGCGACGCCTGCGCTCCCTACCTCGTCGAGGAGGTGGCCATCTGCGACCCGCCCGTCGTCGTGGCGCTCGGCGGCTTCGCGTGGCAGTCGGCCCTGCGAGCCCTGGGCGCGCTCGGCGACGCGATCCCCTCGCCGAGACCGCGCTTCGGGCACGGGGCGGAGGCCCGGCTCACCCGCCCGGACGGCGCACCCGACCGGATCCTGCTGGGCAGCTACCACCCCAGTCAGCAGAACACCTTCACCGGCCGCCTCACCGAGCCCATGCTCGATGCCGTCCTCGGTCGCGCCCGGGACCTGGCCGGCGGACCCGGCGTAGCCTGAGGGCGCCCCCGTAGTCCAATCGGCAGAGACAACCGGCTTAAACCCGGTCCAGTGAGGGTTCGATCCCCTCCGGGGGCACGGCAGGGATTGCTTCGGCGGCCGAATCCGTTAACGTGGAAGGAGACCCGCAGACCGGGCCCCGTCCCAGGAGGTAGACCCAGCATGCAGACCGCGAACCCCATCCTGTCCCGCATCGACCGCGACGCGGCTCAGGCATCGTCGAGCGGCCCGGGCTTCGCCTACGAGGAGGGCCGCGCTGCCGTGGCCTCGGCCCAGGCTCCGGCCCCGGCGGCACCGGGGCCCGCGACCGATGCCGGCTACTACGCGGGCGTGCAGATCCCGGCCCCCGCGGGGAGCCGGGTGACCTTCCCCGACGTCATGGTGAAGAGCGCCATCCTGTTCGTCATCGCCGTCGTCACCGCGTTCATGGGGTGGCAGGCCACCGAGTTCTTCCCCGCCCTCGCCGGGGTCCTCGTCCTCGTGTCCATGCTCGCCACCCTGGGCCTCGGCCTGGCCAATGCCTTCAAGCGCGTGGTCAGCCCGCCGCTCATCGTCATCTACGCGGTGTTCTCGGGCTTCATGCTCGGAGCGGTGAGTTACTGGTACAACCAGCTTGCCATCGCCAACGAGTACCCGGGCCTGGTCCTCCAGGCCGTGCTCGCGACGTTCACGACGTTCGGCGTCATGCTCCTGCTCTTCGGCACGGGCATCGTCAAGGTCAACGGGCGATTCATGCGGGTCATGATCGCGGCGATGGGCGCGTACTTCGTCATCGGCCTCGCATCGCTCGTCGCCGCGCTCTTCGGCGTCGGCGGAGGCTGGGGCTTCTACGGCGTCGGGACGTTCGGCCTGCTGCTGTGCATCTTCGGCGTCGGGCTCGCGGCGTTCAGCCTCATGCTCGACTTCGAGGCGATCAAGCAGGGCATCGCCATGGGCCTGCCCGAGCGCGAGTCCTGGCGGATGTCGTTCGGCCTCATGGTCACGCTCGTGTGGCTGTACCTGGAGTTCCTGCGCATGTTCGCGATCATCGCGTCCGGCAGGGACTGACCCCGCCTCAGGCCAGTTTGCGCGCGGCGCGCTGCATGTCGTACTCGTGCACGATCGCCGTCGCCTGACCATGTGACAGGTCGTGCTCCGCGCGAAGCCAGGTGACCTTCTCGTCGAACCTGAGGAACGCGGGCCCGTCCTCCAGGACCACGAACCACTCCTTGATATCGCGTCCGGTCGCCTCGGGAATCCGGGCGACCAGGGCCCGATGCGTCTCCTCGGAGTGGTGCAAGGTCATGGGGCGCTCCTTCGCGTCGACGGGGCTGCTTCCTCCACCGTATGCCTTCCCGGGGGCCCGTGGGGAGGGACTTCGAGGATCGAATCGGGCTAGCCTTCCCCGGTGACCGACGACGAGGGCGTGCGGACCGAGGCCGCCCGGGTGGTCGACCGCCTGAGGACCATGCCGCTGACGCGGCTGGCGGCCCCGTGGCCGCCGCATCCCTCGCGCGCCGCCGGGGCACGCGCCCTGGCCCAGCGCCTCGCCGACCGCGCCGCCGATCTCACCGGAGGCCCGCGCCGCGACGTCCCCGACGTCGGCGACGCGGCCGTGGGGGACCAGGTGGCCGTCACGCTGGCCGACCTGCTCGCGATGTCACCTCCTCCGGGCGTCCTCGCCGACGTCGCCGAGGACCTCATCCGCGTCCGTCAGGAGCTGTAGGAATCCTCGGGGAGCGCGGGCAGGATCTCGCCCTCGCCGCCGAGCCGCCAGGCGGCGATGACCTCGGGCAGGAGCGCCTGAGCGGCAGCGACGTACCCGTCGGTGGACGGATGGAACCTGTCGGCGGCGAACATGACGTCGGGTCGCTCGTCGAACTCCGGTCCCAGCCGGGCGCCGAGGGAGACGGGACGTCCACCCTCCGCGAGCGTCGCCTCGGCCTGGGCTCGGGCGAGGACGCGCGATCGCCGGCGCATGATGCTGCGCAGCGGCTGGGGCACCGGCTTGACGGTCCCCAGGTCCGGGCAGGTCGCCATGACGACATGAGTGCCGGCCTCGCGCAGCCGACGAATGGCCGCCCGCAGTCGACGCGCGGACAGGTGGCGAGGCACCAGGTGGGTCACGTCGTTCGCCCCGACGATGATCACGGCCACATGCGGGCGGGTCCACATCGCGCGATCCACCTGCGCATCGAGGTCCTTGGCCTGCGCCCCGATGACGGCGTGGTTGCTCAGGGTCACCGAGCGACCGGACACCTCCGCGAGCGCCTCGGCCAGCAGGGCGCCCGTGGTGTCCCGGGGCCGGTCCGCGCCGAGGCCCGCGGCGGCGGAGTCCCCGAGCATGGCGAGCCGGATCGAGGTGCCCGCGCCGGTGCCGTAGCGGCCATCGGCGTACGGCGCCGACGAGGTGCGACGTCCGATCCGGCGATGGGCCTCGAAGGCCTGCGCGGCGAGCAGGCCCGCGGCCGCGACCGCGGAGGCGGCGACGGCCCCTGCGGCGGTGGTGCGGGCGGACGGCATGGCTAGCGGGAGGCCTTCCTGAGGAAGGACCGCACAGCCTCCCGCGCATGGTCGCGGATCTCCGGGCCGTGCGTGAACGCGGCGACGTCGTACTCGACCTCGCCGAGAGCATGCGCGGTCTGGACGTTCTGCCGGAACGACGTGCAGACCACCTTCGTCGGCCACCTCATGCGCGAGTTCATGTTGAAGATCGAATCGCCGGTGATGAGGACTCCGCTCGCCGGATGGAGGAGCGAGATGTGCCCCGGCGTGTGCCCGGGTGTGTGCAGGATCCGCAGTCCTCCGGCGACGGGGAGCACCTCCCCGTCGTGCAGCCGCGCGTGCACCGGGGTCGCGCGGAAGTCGCCCCACGGCGCGCGGGCGAAGATGCGCCCCGAGGTGGTGGCCAGGTCACCAGGCGCCCTGGTGCCCGACTCGATGAATCCCGCATCATCCTCGTGCACGTCGACGCCGTCCGCGGCTGATTGCGACACCATCTGCGCCGCTCCGCCCGCGTGATCGAAGTGCGCGTGGGTGAGGAGGATCCGCTGCACGTCCCGGGGATGCTTGCCGAGAGCGGCGAGGGCGCGCACGATCTTGGCCGGAGCCCTCGCGAGGCCGCAGTCGACGAGGGTGACGGATCCGTCCTCGTCCACGAACGCGTAGGAATTGATGAAGTCCCCGAGGGTGGGGATCCGGTGCACTCCCGGGGCGAGGGTGACGACGGGCGGCTTGCTCACGGGGTCAGCGTAGACTCTGCGATCGTGCGCGTCGTCGACTCGGTCGTGGAGCTCATCGGCAACACCCCGCTCGTGCGGCTCCGCAGCGTCTCGGAGGGGATCCCCTGCCCGGTCTACGCCAAGGTGGAGTACTTCAACCCGGGCGGATCGGTTAAGGACCGGATCGCCACCCGGATGATCGAGACCGCCGAGCGCGAGGGCTGGCTCACGCCGGGCGGCACCATCGTCGAGCCGACCTCCGGCAACACCGGCGTGGGCCTCGCGCTGGTCGCCCAGCAGCGCGGCTACCGCTGCATCTTCGTCTGTCCCGACAAGGTCTCCCAGGACAAGCAGAACGTCCTGCGGGCCTACGGCGCCGAGGTCGTGGAGTGCCCCACGGCGGTCGATCCCGAGGACCCCCGCTCGTACTACTCGGTGAGTGATCGACTCGCCCAGGAGATCCCCGGTGCGTGGAAGCCCGACCAGTACTCCAATCAGGACAACCCTCGGTCCCACTACGAGACCACCGGGCCGGAGTTGTGGGAGCAGACCGACGGCCGGATCACGCACTTCGTCGCGGGTGCCGGCACCGGCGGCACGATCTCCGGCGTGGGCCGCTACCTCAAGGAGGTCAGCGGCGGGCGCGTGCGCGTCATCGCGGCCGACCCCGAGGGCTCGGTGTACTCCGGCGGCACGGGGCGGCCTTACCTCGTCGAGGGCGTGGGCGAGGACTTCTGGCCCACGACGTACGACCCGCAGATCGCCGACGAGGTCATCGCGGTGAGCGACCGAGACTCCTTCGAGATGACGCGCCGACTCGCGCGCGAGGAGGGCCTCCTCGTGGGCGGATCGTGCGGCATGGCCGTGGTCGCCGCACTCGACGTGGCACGGCGGGCATCGGCGGACGACATGGTGGTCGTCCTGCTGCCCGACTCGGGCCGCGGCTATCTCTCCAAGGTCTTCAATGACGAGTGGCTGGCGTCGTATGGCTTCGGCCCCGCAGAGGGCGAGCGCACGGTCGGCGACGTCCTGCGGGGGAAGTCCGGCGACCTTCCGCCCTTCGTGCACGCGCATCCGACCGAGTCGGTGCGCGAGGCGATCGACACCCTGCGCGAGTTCGGCGTCTCGCAGATGCCGGTCGTGAGGGCGGAGCCCCCGGTCATGGCGGCCGAGGTGGTCGGGTCCGTGGTGGAGCGGGATCTGCTCGATGCCCTCTTCGCGGGCCGTGCCGCTCTCGCCGACACCCTGGACCAGCACATGTCGCCCCGGCTCCCGCAGGTGGGCGCGGGGGAGCCGGTGTCGGCCGCGGTCGCCG
>CAIVWG010000146.1 GCA_903909555.1 uncultured bacterium
CCCATGGCCACCATCTGGCGCTCGCCTCCTGACAGGGACCCGGCGCGCTGCTTGCGACGCTGGCCGAGGGCGGGGAAGAGCGAGGACACCTTCTCGAACTGCTGAGAGAAGATCTTGGGATTCTGATAGCAGCCGACCTGGAGGTTCTCCTCGATGGTGAGGGAGGGGAACACGTTGTTGGTCTGCGGCACGAAGCTGACGCCCTGCTGGACGAGCACGTCTGCGCGCAGGTTGGTGATGTCCTGGTTGCGCAGGGTCACCGTGCCGCTGCCGACACGGACCAGCCCGAACATCGCCTTGAGCAGCGTGGACTTGCCGGCGCCGTTCGGGCCGATGATCCCGACGAGCTCGCCTTCCTTGGCGGTGAGCGAGCAGCCGTTGAGGATGTTGACGCCGGGGAAGTACCCCGCGACCAGGTCGTGTGCCCGGATGAGGAAGTCGCCGATCTCCTCAGGCGCCGCAGGGGTCGGCTCGGACCTCTGCTCGGCATTGAGGTCGATCTCCTGCGCGAACACCGGGAGTTCGCGAGGGTCGTTCTCCTCGCCCGGGGCGACGCCGGCATTGGGGTCGAAGCCGCTCATGAGCTGCCTCCCTGCGTCAGTGCCTCTCCGGACTCGGTCAGGTTGCGGTCGTGATGCGCGCCCAGGTAGGCGTCGATGACGGCCTGATTGCCCATGACGGACGTGGGGCTGCCCTCCGCGATGATCTTGCCCTGCGCCATGACGACCACCCAGTCGCTCACGTCGCGAACCATGTCCATGTCGTGCTCGACGAACATGACGGTGGTGCCCTCTTCGCGGATGTCGCGGATGTGGTCGAGGAGGCTCTGCTTGAGTGCCGGGTTCACCCCGGCCATCGGCTCGTCGAGCATGATGAGGTTCGGCTTGAGCATGAGTGCCCGGGCCATCTCGAGGAGCTTGCGCTGGCCGCCGGACAGCGACCCCGCGAAATCGGCGGACTTGGCCGCGAGGTTGAAGCGCTCCAGCAGGGCCATGGCCTGCTCGGTGATGGCCTTCTCCTGTCCGCGCCAGATGAAGGGGAAGATGGCCGCTCCCATCCGCTCGCCCTTCTGGCCGGTCGCGCCCAGGCGCATGTTGTCGAGCACGGTGAGGCGGGACAGGCTCTTGGTGAGCTGGAACGTCCTCACCATGCCCTTGCGCGCGAGCCGGTAGGACGGCATGTTGGTGACGCTGCCGCCCTCGTACGTCCAGTTGCCGGTGTCGGCGTTGTCGAAGCCGGTGAGCAGGTTGAAGAGCGTGGACTTGCCAGCCCCGTTGGGTCCGATGAGCGCGGTGATGCTGGAGCGCTGCACTTCCAGGTGTGAGACGTCCACGGCCGTGAGACCGCCGAAGTGGCGGCTCACGGAGTCGGCGACGAGGATCGCGTCGGGCTTGGGCGCGCCGGCCTCTGGCGTGACTCCGGCCAGGGCTGACTGCGCGGCTGCGGCTACTTCAGCGGGCATCGAGGGCCAGCTCCTTCCGGTCTCCGAGAATTCCCTGGGGGCGGAAGATCATGAGCAGCATGAGCGCGACGCCGACGAGGATGAACCGGATCGGGCCCACCTGGGTGAGCTGGAGGAACCCGATGGTCCCGCTCTCGACCGCCGTGATGAGCGTCTGCTCGGTGAAGACGAGGAGGAACCAGAAGATGATCGTGCCCACGAGCGGGCCCAGGACGCGGGCGACGCCGCCCAGGATGAGGATCGTGTAGCAGAAGAAGGTGAAGTCCGGCACGAACGAGTCGGGCTGCACGGACTGCTTGGCCACCACCCAGAAGATGCCGGCCATGGTGCCGAAGAGACCGCCCAGGATGAGTGCCTGCATCTTGCGCAGGTAGGTGTTCTTGCCCAGGGCGAGCACGGCGTCCTCGTCCTCGCGGATCCCGCGCAGGGAGCGGCCCCAGGGGCTGCGCATGAGGGCCCACGTGAGGAGCAGGAGCAGGCCGATGACGATCCAGCCGACCACAACCACCCAGATATCGCTGCGGGTGTAGGTGAGCAGCCCGAGTTCGACGCGGTCGACCTCGGGGAAGGGATTGAGGTCGTAGAAGTTCGCGCCGATCTTGCCGGTGATGCCCTGGACGCCGCCGAGGGGCTCGATGGACTTCACCACGAGGCGGAAGATCTCGCCGGTGGCGATCGTCACGATGGCGAGGTAGTCGGCGCGCAGTCGCAGGGTGGGGATGCCCAGGAGGAGGGAGAGCAGCAAGCTCACGAGGAGTGCCAGCGGGATGGCGATCCACAGGATGTAGCTCTCGGCCGACGGCCACCAGGACGTGATGGCGGGAGCGACGGTCATGACGCAGGCGCCCACCGTGTAGGACCCGACGGCGACGAAGGCGATCTGGCCGAAGTTGAGCAGCCCGGCGTACCCGAACTGGATGTTGAGGCCCATCGTGGCGAGCAGGTAGATGATCGCCGTGACGCCGATGGCCTGCGAGAGGGCCTGGGTGAATGCGAATCCGAGGTCCATGTCAGCCCACCCTCTCCGGCTTGCCGAGTAGGCCCTGGGGTCTGATGAGCAGCAGGACGATCATGAGGGCGAGGGCTGCTCCCGTCTTCATCTGGGTCGGGACGATGAGGGTGCTCAACTGCACGGACATGCCGACGACGAACGACCCCACCAGCGCGCCGCCGATCGTGCCGAGGCCGCCGAGGACGATCGCGGCGAACATGGTGAGCAGGAGCCCCTGCCCCATGGTCCACGAGACGTTGTTGTTGATGCCCTGGAAGATCCCGGCGAATCCGGCCAGCGTCGCGCCGAGCACCCACACGACAGCGATGACGCGCTCCACGTTGACTCCAGAGGCGGAGGCGAGGGCGGGGTTGTCGGAGACCGCGCGGGTGGCCTTGCCCATGCGCGACGAGCGCAGCCAGACCACCGTCGCCGTGAGGGCGAGGATGGCCAGCACGGACAGGACGATCGCCTTGGGAGTGACCGTCACCGGACCGATCTCGAGGCCGGACTGGCCCGCGTAGTCGGTGTAGAAGCGGCCGTCACCTCCGAAGATCATGAGCAGGATGTAGCGGATCGTCATGGCCAGGCCGATGGACACGATCATCGCGGCGATGAGTCCGGTCCCGCGCTTGCGCAGCGGGCGCCACAGCACGAAGTTCTGGCCCCAGCCCCACGCGGCCGCGCACACGACGAGGGCGAGGGCGCAGGCGATGATGAGGTTGAGCCCGACGATGGC
>CAIVWG010000147.1 GCA_903909555.1 uncultured bacterium
GAGAGCGCGGCCGGTGATGATCTCGACAGCCGGCTGCTGGCCAAGCTGGATGGCCCGCCAATCCACGATCCGGCCCCAGTCACCGAGGGTGGGGAGTCGGCGAACCCAGCGCAGGTGCCCGCCGATCTCCTCGGCGGCATCGACGAGGTGCACCGCCGAGAGGCCTCGGCGGGCCAGCGTGAGCGCGCACTCCATGCCCGCCGGGCCCGCACCCACGACGAGCGCCGATCGGCTCGGCTCGTCGATCGGCGGCACCTCCTCCGGGTGCCATCCGCGGCGATACTCCTCGCCCGCCGTCGGATTCTGGGCGCATCCCACGTGGGCGAAGGCCTCCTCCTTGAGGATGCACACGTTGGACCCCGTGCATTCGCGGACGTCCCCGTAGCGGCCCTCGGCGATCTTGCGCGGGAGGAACGGGTCCGCAATGGCCGGCCGCGCCGCGCCGATGAGGTCGACAGCGCCGGTGCGGATCACGGCCGCCATGACGTCGGGGCTGGTGTAGCGCCCGACCCCCACGATCGGCTTGCCCGTCGCCTCGCGCACCCGCAGGGCCCAGGGACGCTCGTGTCCTTCGGGGAAGTAGCGCGAGGTCCCGGAATCCTCGGGCCACGAGCCCACCGTGATGTCGAAGAGGTCGACGTGCGGGTCGAGCATGCGCACCACCTCGAGCATCTCCTCCACGTGGATGCCGGGGATCCCCTCCCGTCCATCGATGCACATGCGGGTGGCGATGGCACAGTCATGACCCACCGCGTCCCGCACCGCCTGAACCGTCTCCATGTGGAAGCGAGCCCGGTTCTCCAGGGTCCCTCCGTAGGCGTCGGTCCGATGGTTGGTGACGGAGGAGAGGAACTGCGTGAGCAGGTAGCCGTGTGCGCCGTACACGTAGACGATGTCGAAGCCCGCGTCGCGAGCCCGGAGCGCGGCCACGACGAAGTCCCGCTGGATGCGTCGGATGTCATCGACGGACATCGCGCGCGCCGTCGACGCCCACTCCATGGGCGCGCCACGCATGCTGGGGGCCACGCGGGTGGAGCGCGACGCTCCGTTGATCGAGTGCGAACCGCCGTGATAGAGCTCGAGGCCGGCGAGGCTCCCGTGCGCATGGATGGCCTGAGCCGTCAGGGCGAGGTTGCCGGCGTCGATGTCGTCCCAGATGTCCGCGCCGACGACCGGCGTCTCCTCGGAGTCGGCGGACACCGGCGCGTACTCCACGCACACGCCACCCCAGCCACCCTCGGCCTTAACAGCCCGGAACGCGGCCTGGGTCCGCGGCCGGCCGGATCCGAAGCCGGATGCGTGGGGGACCTGGTAGAAGCGATTGGGCAGCGTCTTGGGGCCGATCGGCACGGGCTCGAAGAGGATCGCGTGCCGCGCGTCCATCGCCATCAGCGCACTCGGAGTCGCTCAGGGTCGTAGAACGGCGCGAACTGCAAGGTTGCCGGATACGCCACGCCGTTGACGACGACCTCGAACCCGCCACTCGCCAGCCAGTCGGCGGTCACGCCGTCGGGGTTGTCCACGGTGGCCAGGCCGACGGAGGCTCCCACCGTGTGCCCGAAGCCGCCCGCCTGCAGGTGTCCCACGCGAATCCCGTCCTTGAGCACCGGCTCGCTGCCATGCAGGAGGGGCAGCGCGTCGTCGACGCGGAGGGGAACCAGTCGGCTCGTGCGGTCGGTCCGGAGCTTCTCCAAGGCCTCGCGCCCGCGGAACGCCGTCGGCTTGTCCCAGGCCACGGCAAAGGCGAGTCCCGCGGAGACGGGCGTGTCGGTGACGTCGATGTCGATTCCGTAGTCCCGGTAGGCCTTCTCCAGTCGCAGGCCGTGCATGGCGCCGAGGCCCACGGGCCGGAAGCCGAGGTCGGCGCCCGCGGACTCCAGCGTCTCCCAGACCGACTGGGCCTGGTCGCTGGGGATGAGCAACTCGAAGCCGAGTTCGCCGACGTACGTCACCCGCAGGGCCCGGATCCGGGAGTAGCCCACCTCGATCTCCTGCGTGGTGAGGTAGGGGAAGGCCTCCTCGGAGAGGTCATTCGGACTGACCCTCTGGAGCAGTTCGCGTGAACGCGGGCCCTGGATCGTGAGCAGGCAGTACGCCGCGGTCATGTCGGTGACGGTGGCGAACTCGCCGCTTCTCGGCTCATCGCGCAGCATGCGTTCGACGCGTCGGTGGGCCACATCCGAGACGACGACGAGGAACACGTCCTCGCCGAGGCGCGACACGGTGAGATCAGCCTCGATGCCACCGCGCTCATTGCACCATTGGGTGTAGACGACACCGCCGACCGGCCCCGCCACCGCATTCGCGCTCAGTCGGTCGAGGATCGTCGCGGCATCGGGACCCTGCACGAGGAACTTCGACATGAGGGTCATGTCGATGGCACCGACCGCCTCGCGGATCACCCGGTGCTCCTCGGCCACCCAGGGTGACCAGAAATCCCGGTCCCACGTCCACGGGATATCGCGCGGCTCCTCCCCCGGCGGGTAGAACCACTCGACGAACTCCCACCCCGCGGAGTCGGCGAAGTGCGCACGATGCTCCTCCCAGACGTGGTGTAGCGGGCTACGGCGGATATTGCGGGCGGTGTGCTGGTGGAACGTGGGATAGCTCCCGTCACCGAAGAGCACCCCGAGTTGCTCGACGATGCGCTCGGACCGGAATCGATGCGTGTTCTGGTAGGGAAGAGCACGCTCGACGGTGTAGCCGGCGTTGTCGACGGGACAGACGCCCTCGGTCAGCCAGGTCGCCATCATGCTGCCGACACCGCCGCCGAGCAGGATTCCCACGGAGTTGAGCCCCGCGGCCACCCACAGCCCCGTCACCTCGGGGACCGGACCCAGCATGGGAGCGACGTCCGCGGTGAAGCTCTCCGGGCCGCAGAAGAAGGTGCGTACGCCGGCCTCAGCGAGCGAGGGGATGCGTCCCATCGCATTCTCCAGGAACGGCGTCATCCGCTCCCAGTCCGGGGGAATCGTGCCGAAGGCGAAGTCCTCCGGAGCACCCTCCGGGTGCCAGCCCGCAGCATGCGGCTCGAAGAGCCCCACGAGCATGCCGCCACCTTCCTCGCGGAAGTAGCCGTAGCAGTCGAGGTCCTCGATGATGGGCAGGTCGCGGTGGACGCCCTCCATCGGCTCGGTGAGCAGGTAGTAGTGCTCTGCGGCCTGAAGCGGCACATCCACCCCTGCCTTGCGCGCGAGTTGGCGAGTCCACAGGCCTGCGGAGAGGATCACGTTCTCGGCCTCGACATCGCCCTCGTCGGTGGTAACTCCGGTGACGCGATCACCGGTCATGAGGAATCCGGTGACGCGCACTCCCTCGACGATCGTGGCGCCGCCCATCTTGGCGCCCTTGGCCATGGAGGTCGCCACGCCGACGGGATCGGCGCGTCCCTCGTCGGCGACGTAGGAGCCGCCCACCAGGTCGTCGACCTTGGCGAGCGGGAAGATCTCGGCGATCTGCTCCGGCGTGACGATCTCGTTGGGAACGCCGAAGCCCACCTGGAAGTCCCGCTCGCGGACCAGGGTCTCCATCCGCGCGGGCGTGGTGGCCACGGACAGGTGGCCGACCGGGCGGAAGCCGGTGGAATGCCCGGTCTCCTCCTCGAGCCGGGCGTACAGATCCCGGGAGTAGCGGCACATCCACAGCGACGTCTCGTCGTGGAAGCCGGCGCTGGTGATGAGACCGGCGGCGTGCCACGTCGTGCCGGCCGTGAGGGAATCCTTCTCGATGAGCAGGACATCGCTGACGCCGAGCTTGGTGAGGTGGTAGGCGATGGAGCAGCCGATC
>CAIVWG010000148.1 GCA_903909555.1 uncultured bacterium
CGGGGAGAGTACGCTCATTCCTGCCCTGAAATCAGGGAGACGCGCGAGTGGCGGAATAGGCAGACGCGCACGGTTCAGGTCCGTGTGCCCGTAAGGGTGTGGGGGTTCAACTCCCCCCTCGCGCACCCAGGGGTAGTCCCCAATTGATTGAGCGGCTGTCGACCGCTCCGTTTGTTGAAAATTGACCTTGGTGATCCGCGGCTGCGACGGGATACCCTGCCCCCATGGTCAGGAGACTGACGTTGGTGGCCGCCGTGGCGTTGATCGCTTCTCTGGTCACAGTCCCGGTGACGGCGGCGCCTGCCACGTCATCCGCGCCATCGGCCCGTGGAATCGACTGCAGCCCAGGCGCGTATGCGCCGTCATGGGACTTGGCCGCGGCGGCGAGGATCAAGGTGCGACACGGTACAAGGGGTGCGGCGCCCCTCGGCATGGCCGGCGCTCGCGCCGTCGCCGCGCAGTTGGACAGCGCTTTCGACCCTGTCGCCTTGTGCTCGGGAGAAGGAACAGCCGAGGTTGAGCAGGTGCTCGCTGCGGTCAGCGATGCCATCGCCGCGGGTGATATGGAGACCGCCCTCGCGCAACTGAGCGACCTCGTGGGCACATTGCAGTACGCCGGATTCGCTCGAGCCCACGGCTCTGCCGCGACACGCGCACCTAGGGCTGCCGGTCCCAACGAAGATTGCACCGGCCTGTCGATGCGCCGGGACTATCGAACGCCGCAGGGGGTCACCGACAGTTTGCGCACCATGCGCTACCTCCAAGAGCAGGCTCAGGCGACGAGCGATCCGGACTTCGCCCAGCAGCTGATGGACCTCAGCGAGAGGGCGTGGACGGCGGCCCAGGAGGCGGCCGTGCGGGATATCGAGGCGGGCGCCGATAACGCCCAGTCCGCGGCGGATTGGCTGGCGGCCGTCCAGCTCGCCGATGCCCTCGACCTGGACGCGACTGTGCGGGACTTCGCCATGAGCAAGGCTCAGGCGGCTGCGAAGACAGCCTTCAAGATCAAGATGAAGTCCCCGTGCCCCTCCCCCCGCGAGGCCAACTGCGCGGGCGCCGCCGTGGCCGCCTACGCGATGATGGGCGGAGACGATGCCACCGTCGAGTCGATGACGCGGCAGTGGGCGAAGTCGTCTCAGGATGCGCGCAACCCCTACAAGAAGAAGGCGTGCCGAGGGGAGCTGTACGAGTTTCGGATGATCTGGGACGACCAGAGTTCGGGCACCTCGGGCGATACCGGGGCCGTTCGCTTCCGGATCCTCAACGACGAATTGACATTCGTCAACTTCCCCTTGCTCAACCTGGTGTCGGGCGGCGTTGCGAAGTGCGCTCGTATCAACATGGAAGGCGAACTGGTCGAGAACGACATCATCGCGACGGGCCATTTCTTGGGAGGCCGATTCAGTCTCGACGCGAAGCAGAGCACGGACTGGTCTCAACTGTCGGATGACGCGGTCAAGCTGTCGGTCTACTTCGGACAGGACGCTCTCTTTGGTAGCCGCTACCCTCCCAAGCCCTACTGGCCGGTGTGCGGTGATTCCACGGAAACGACGAACAAGGCCATGTCTGCCAATGCGCGGGTGCTCGAGCTCATCGAGGGCATTGAGTTGCCGCGCCGGGAGAGCTTCATCCGGGCGACCGGTCCAGTGCGCATCTACTTCAGTTACCTGTGCCAGAGGGACGGCCCGTGGGAACCGTGTGACAAGGCCCCCTGAGATCGATCCCCCGCGTACTTCCCGGGGTCCCATCCCCGCTGAAGCGGCCGTGGCAGGGGAGTACGTGTCATCGCTCGCGAAGACTCGCTGTTGCGGCCCAGGTTGGCGGTAAGCGACGCGCGCTGGTGACGGTCACGCCGACGCGAGGAGTTGTCAGCGGGATGGCTGCGTGCCTCGGCGGTGTGTTCTTCGGGTCCGCCCAGCATCTCGATCAACCATCGCCTCGCAGGCGTCCAGCAGGGCTTCGGCAGCCCTCTCGAAGGCCTCGTCGTTGAGCGATTGCATGGTCGCGAGGTCTCGCGAGACGTCGTCGAGTTCGGGATGGCCAACGAGGCGCCGTCCGCGACGTCGGGCCTCCAAGGCGTCGGGGTAGTCCGCGAAGTCGTACGCGTTGAAGCTCACGGAGAGACTCTCGAGCATCTGGTATGCGACCAGGAGATTGCGCCCGCGCAGCCCCATCTCCTCGAGGACCGCGAGCCCGCCCCGCACGATCTCCGCGGTCGCCTGCTCGTCCTGCTGAAGGAGATTGGGCAAGGCCAGATTGGGATGGGCTGCGAACGCCGCTCGCAATGATCGGAGAAGCGCCAGCAAGCGCTCGCGCGGTGAACCCGTGGCCGGGATGGCCACCGAGGACTCCTCGAGCATGAGGAAGAGCGCCGCCTCGACCAGCTCGTCCTTGCCGCTGAAGTGCCGGTAGATCGACGTGGCATGGACGCCCATGCTCGTGCCCAGGGCGCGCATCGTGAGCTTGTCCATGCCGTTCGCGTCGATGAACGCGAGGGCCGCCTCGGCAAAGGTGCGTCGATCCAAGGGCCGGCTCGGCTCGGATGACATGACGTCGAAGGCTACCTCCACTACGGGTCCGGCCACGTCGGCGCGGGATCGACTGCCCACGAAGCACCCCGCGCCCCAGCTTGGCGATCGCTATGTCATCTATCGGTACCGAAATGCCGGAATAGATGGCATAGCGGTCGCCCAGCGGCCGCCGCCGGCATGGAGGGCTCCGACTGCGGGACATCCCTCATCCGTCGCCCGACTCCGGCCGCCTGCCTGCCGTACCCTCGCGGCGTAGCAGTCCCGCCCTCCCGCCCAAGGAGTTGCCATGCGTGCAGCGGTCCTCGTGTCCGGCGTCGGATCCGTGACACCCTTCACCACCCCCACCCACGCCTGCAGTAGCGGCCTCTCCGCCGGCAACTCCTGGGCGTACGTGCGCGACTACCTCGTGGCGCGCGGTATCCCGGTCTTCACCGCCCCGGCGATGACGGGGCCCGGGCCGGTGCAGGACCAAAGTGACGACCTGCTGGGTCCCTTTGCGGACGGACCTGGGGCGCTGCCCGCAGAGATGACCATCAACTCCATCGACTCGGTGCACGACGGCGGTGTCGCCCTCTCCCGCTTCATGTCCTACCTCGCATCGGAGCACGGGGTCCGGGAGATCGACGTGGTGGCCCATTCCCTCGGCGGCATCTTCTCGCGCAACGGCATCCGCGAGGCACGGCAGGGAGGAGTCCCCATTCGGTTCCGCTCGCTCACGACGCTCGGCAGCCCCTGGGAGCCGGTCATGCTGGCGAATCCGCCGTACCAGCCTGAGATCGCCTGCGACGGACTTGAAGTGTGCGTGCAGACGGTGACGGCACTGACCGCGGTGCCGTCGGTGCGCAACATCGTCGACTTCTTCCAGCCCGACGTTTTCGGGCCGTGGACGACGGAGCAGACCGGCGCTCTGGATGACATCGCCGTCACCCTGGTGGCGGGGACCTACTTTGCGAAGATCGACGGCCGCAAGGACAAGTGGCCGAACGACGGATTCGTCCAGTGGCGCGCTGCGCTGGCGCAGTCCGTTCCGGACTCGGTGCTCCCGGACCGTGTCGGCCTGTCATTCCCCTTGACCCACAGCCGGGCGGAGTCCCTCGCGGTCAAGGAGCCGGAGACCATGGGCCTCACCTGGAACGCCGCGGTCGCGGGGGCGGTGGCGCACGCGATCGAGACGGCGGGCACGGATCGCCGACTGCCGAACCGCTTCGGCTGCCCCGACCCCGACTGACCTGCGCCCGCTCGCCACGGGCATCGCCACCGGTGTCCGGCGCGCCACCGAGACCTCGGATTGCCACACTGGAGGGGTGCCTCACCGCCTCGTCGCCGTCACGCTCGCCTGCGCGGCAGCGCTGCTAGCGGGGTGCGGGGTTCCCTCGGGAGCGTCCGCGGTGTCGCCCCCCGCGGCCACGTTCCTGCCCGATGCCTCGTCCGCCGCTGCCCGTCCCGAGGTGGGCCGACTTCGCCTCTACGCCGGGACCCGCCCGTCCGTGCCGGCATCCGGTTTGACCTCGTCCCGTGCGCTGCCGACGGCGACTGACGGGGAGCGCACCTACCGGCTGTTCGTCCCGGACGGCCTGGACGGGCGGGTTCCCCTGGTGGTCGCGCTTCACGGGGGACTCGGCAGCGGCGAGCAGTTCGCCGCCAACAGTGGACTCGACGGACTGGCGACCGCCAACGGATTCATCGTCGCCTATCCCGACGGGGTGACAAGGTTCCTGGACGGGTCGGGTGGGGCGCGCACCTGGAATGCCGGGAAGTGCTGCGGACCGGCAGCCGCACGCGATGTCGATGATGTCGCTTTCATACGCGATGTCGTTGCTGACGTGTCTCAACTGCAGGACATCGATGCGGATCGTGTGTATGCCATCGGGCACAGCAATGGCGGCATGATGGCCTTGCGACTGGCCTGTGAGGCATCCGATGTCTTCGCGGCGGTGGGCGTGCAGGCATCCTCGCTCGAGTCCGCACCGTGTGAACCCTCCACCCCCGTGTCGTCGATGCAGATCCATGGCGCGGCGGACACCAACGTCCCGCTGGACGGCGGCGCTGGAACCGGCCTTGCCGGCGTGGCCTTCGCCCCTCCCCGGGCCGCTGCGGAGTCGCTCGCCTCCGCCGACGGCTGCGGATCGGCGACGCAGCGCGTGCGGGACCGCGCGAACCGCGACCTGGTCATGGAACGCTGGCGGGGCTGCTCGCCGGGCATTGCCGTGCAGTTCCTTACCGTGCGGGGAGCGGGTCACGCATGGATGGGCCGACCCTCACTGTCGGAGGCGGCCGACCGTCTCATGGGCGTTCCCTACCCGAGACTGGACGCCAGCCGCGCCCTGTGGGCCTTCGTTTCGGCGCATCCCCGTGCGACATGATCCGTCTGCTGGAGCAAGGACGACGAGCCGTGGCCGAGTGCAGATGCGTGGCCCTAGCGGTGCCCTCACTGGGGGAGCGTCACGGGGCGATGATCGCCCTCCCGGCGTAGGACGATGCACGCCAGGCCATCGGCGACGATCACGACCGAGCTGGCGAGAAGGAGCAGGTTGCCGGGCGAGCCCGTGAACACCAGCCCGACCCAGGCCGCGACGAGCACGAGGAGCGCGACGAGGTGCACCCGTGCGTAGACGCGGTCGCGTGCCTGCCCACCGACCAGGGCGAGGATGAGAACGCCCACGAGCACGTACGTGGAGGTGAGGGGGATGAAGGAGTGGGAGCCCCACTGCTTGGACCACTCGACCGCGGCGTACGCCGCCAGGGTCTCGGCCGAGTAGCAGACTCCCACGAGGAAGACCATCACCCCGAGCAGCCACAGCTCCAGGCGGCCGGGGGAGAGAGGGACGCCCAGGGGAAACACGCTGCTGAAGTAGATGGCCCACAGGGCCCCGGCGACGAGGAAGGTGAGCACGAAGAACACCGGACCCGGGACGTAGTTCAAGCCGGTCAGGGTGAGGACGAGGCCGAGGAACGACTCTCCGATCACGATGATCACCAGCTGCCCGATGCGCTCCGCGAGGTGCCCGGGCTCCATGTGCTCGAGTCGGCACACGCGCGGGATCCCCAGCAGGACGATCGGCAGCACCGCGGCGAGGATCGCCACTCCGAAGACGGCGAGTTCCGCGGTGATCCAGGCGTCGGGCATGACGACCCCGACGGCGAGGAGTATCGCGGCGGCGATGCTTCCCCACATCCACGGTCCGGCGACGACCCGAAGGTCCGGGCGCACGCGGCCGGTGATGGCGAAGATGCACGCCACCGTGGCGAAGGCAGCCGTGAGTGCGGCGAACCCCCAGTCGTCGGGCAGTCCCTCCGAACGGCTGAGGGCAAGGTTGGCCACCGTGACGGAGAACATCTGAGCGAACATGAGGCTCTTGCGCAGAGGGACATTGCCCGGGGCGATGTTGATGGCCGTGGTCGTGGAGAACCACAGCGCGAAGGTGATGACGAAGGTGCTGATCAGCCAAGTGCCCATCGTGAAGTTGAAGGAATCCTCGTTGAGGATGTCCTGGACGACGAGGTGGCTGCCGTGCGCGATCGACGCGACGATGACGAGGTCGTAGAAGAGTTCGAACCAACTCACGCGAGGCTGAGGTACTCGCGGGGCGCGACCGGTATCCATCGCTGCATAGTGTGGCGCGCCGCCGTGTGAGATGGGTCTCCGGACACGGGCTCCATGCACGCGGGTGGCGTCACCGGCACTGCGGGCCCGCGATTTGCGGCCCTGCGGGACGGCCCATAGCATCGAAGTGTCTTGGGGAGTACCTCCACGCGGTGACCTCGTCAGTACGGCGTCCGGACAGATGGGCGCCCGGGGCACCGGCCGGTTCGCCGGTGATGGGAGACCTTGACCTCGTGAGGCATGCATACGAGGAAGGTCTCCATGACACCCATCACGCAATCCCTGCGCTTGTCGTTGCTCATGCTCGTGGGCGCTCCGCTGCTCGCGTTGAGCCTGGCGGGTTGCGCCGCGGTCGACGGCGCGATCGCCGAAGGCCAGCAGGCCTTGGACCAGGGGCGTGACACGGTCGAGTCCGCTGCCGCTGGCCTGGAGGCGGCCGACGGGCTCATCCGGGCCGGGACGGAGCTCGCGGCAGCCTGCACGGCCGCCCAGGCGGCCTGGGTGCCCGGGGTGTCCACCGCGGATGCGCGGACAGCCATCGGCGAGGCCTTGAGGATCGTCGACGACGTGATCGCCCAGACCCCGGGAGTGCCCGGCGCGAGCGACATTCGCGCCGCGCTTGCGTCGGCGCAGGACGAGCTGGCGACGGGGGACGGCACCCTGGGCCTCTCCCGCCAGACGCTGCAGACGGCGTGTGCCGTGGTGAGCATGGGGGGCTGACGTGGACGTCTCCCTCTGGGTGTGGACGGCCCTCATCGCGGGCATCCTCGCGATGCTCGCCGTCGATCTCTTCTTGCACCGCGACGCGCACGTCATCGGCGTGCGCGAGGCGGCAGTCTGGTCACTTGTCTGGGTTGCCGTCGCGGTGGCCGTGGGCGGAGCCATCTGGTGGGCGTACGGCACGGAGTTCGGACTGCAGTACTTCGCCGGATACGTCATCGAGAAGTCACTCGCGGTCGACAACGTCTTCGTGTGGGCGATGATCTTCGCCTACTTCGCGGTGCCCCGGGAGTACCAGCATCGGGTGCTCTTCTACGGGGTGCTGGGCGCCCTGATCTTCCGGGCGATCTTCATCGCGGCCGGCTCCGTGCTCATCGCCAGCTTTGCGTGGATCCTGTACGTCTTCGGTGCCTTCCTGATCTTGACGGGCATCAAGATGCTGATTCAGCGCAACGAGCACATCGATCCGGGGAAGTCCAAGACCCTCAGGCTCTTCCGCCGCTTCGTGCCGACGACCGATGACTATGAGGGGCAGAGATTCCTCACTCGACGTAACGGCGTGCTCATGGCTACTCCGTTGCTCGCGGTGCTCGTCCTGGTCGAGGTGACCGACATCATCTTCGCGGTCGACTCGATCCCGGCCATCTTCGCCGTGACGCAGGAGCCGTTCCTCGTGTTCGCGAGCAACGCGCTCGCCATCCTGGGCCTGCGGGCGATGTACTTCCTCCTCGCCGACCTCATCCACCGATTCGTCTATCTCAAGCTGGGACTGTCCCTGGTCCTGGTGTGGGTCGGCATCAAGATGATCGTGAGCCATGCCGTCTTCAAGATCCCCACGGCCCTCAGCCTCGGCATCGTGATCCTCATCATCGCCACGTCCATCGGAGCGAGCCTCTGGGTGAGCCGAGGGCACGCGAGAGCGCCGTCCGACGCTTCGTCCGACGACGTCCCTGAGCCATCCGAGTTCACCAACGAAGGGAAGACATCATGAGACGCCTACCTCGGGCAGCAGCTGCACTTCTCCTCGGCGCGGCGGTAATCGTCCCCGTCACCACCGCCTGCTCGGCCGGAGGTGAGACGGAGCAGGAGCAGGTCGAAGAGGAGCCGGGCGAGGAAGAGGACGGCGACGAGGACTCCGACGACGAGTGACGTCCCTCAGGTCTCGTCGTCCTCCGGCGCAAGACCGAGGCGGAGGCGCAGATCCTGGTGGAGCCACATCCATACGGTGTGGTAGCTCGCGCGCACCGGTGAGGCGAGCATCGCGGAGTCCCCGGCGAGGAAGGCGGTGCAGGCCTCGCTGAGCAGGTCGGCGTACTCACGCAGGTGCGGCTCGGTGCCGGCGAGCTCGTGGACGTGCGTTAGCGCATCTCGGTGCAGGGCCTCGAGCCGTCTGCGTACGGCGGCGTCGTAGTCGGGGTGGTGAGGGTTGGGCGTGCCGTCAGGGAGCAACTGCCACGATGTGCAGAGTTCCCGAACGCGTCGGTCGAGGACGCCGAAGCGCGGCAGGTACGTCGTCAGGGCGGCACGCCGGGGGTCCTCCGCGCCGAGCAGGAGCGTCTCGCGTGCTTCCCGGGCGCCCTCAGAGGTCAGCACCACGGAGTCACCGACCCGGATCGCGTAGCCCTGGGCGACAAGGTCGTCGAGCAGCGGATCTGCGTCGCCCCGCAGGTGTCCCCGGGTGGCGAGGAGCGCGAGGACGATGTCCCGGCTAGCCTCGCTCCCGTCCACGACAGAGAGGCTGCCATGTCCCCACGTTCCTGGATCTCCGACACTGCCCCCAGCGATCGGTTTCCCATCTACACGCGGCTCAACGCCCGAGACGTCCTCCCCGATCCGCTGACGCCGCTGGGTGCGTCGATGTGCTGGGCGGGAGACCTCATCCCGGGCTGGGCGCTGTCCTACGTCGAGGACGACGCCTTCCGCCCGGAGGAGGTCGACCACGAGTCCGCCGTCGCGGCGCTCTTCTACGGCTACCTCTACGCCAACCTCTCTGCGCTCCGGGTGCTGGGCATGCGCCGAGGCCTCACCTGGGAGCTGGTGGACTCCCTGTTCTTCAACGCGGTGGACGCGCCCGAGCACGATGCGTCGCCGGACGACGAGGACCCCGGGCTGTCTCGGGGCATTCCCGAACGGGTGGCGTGGGCGCTGGGCGCGCTGGAGTACCCCGAGGTCGAGGAGGACTGGGCCCTTGCCCTGCGGCTGCGCGCCGAGCGCCCGGAACTGTCCGCGCTGTCGAACCGCATGCTCCTGGCACGGGCACGGGCGATGATGCCGTACGCGCGCGTGGCCTTCCGCAGCCTCATGAACACCGCGACGAACGGCGGGGTGGTGCAGGGGACTCTCGCGGCGATGCTGGGCGAGGACGGCGCGCGCTTCCTCGTCCCGCTCCTCGCCGCGCCCACGGGAGTCGAGTCGGCGAACCCGGCCCGTGACCTATGGGCGCTCTCGCGGCTCCCCGCGGACTCCCCGGCCTTCAGCGCGGGCTTCGACGATTTCCTGGCACGGCACGGCTACCGCGGCCCGGCGGAGCTCGATCCCGGCACGGCGTCCTGGGAGACCGATCCCGCCAGCGCGCTGCGCATCGTCGACCAGCTGCGCGGTGTTGATGATCGCCATTCTCCCGAGGCTCGCGCGAGCGAGAGCGCGCGTTCCTGGGAGGCGACACGCGATGAGGCGCGAGCATTGCTCGGCGACGAGGTGTGGGCGCAGGTCGAGGTGGCCCACGAGGCGTATCGCCGCTTCGCCGCCTGGCGCGAACTCGGCCGCGGTGCCGTGGGGATCATCCTCAATGAGGCACGCGTGGCCCTCGCGGAACTCGGGCGGCGCCTGGTCGCCCAGGGCGTCCTCGAGGACGCGGCCGACGTGGCGCTCGCCGTGGACTCCGAACTCGACGGCCTGGCCATGGGATCGCGCGAGATCGCTCGTCGACTCGTCGAACGACGCCGTTCCTGGGCGGAACTCGCCGCCGTGGAAGTCCCCCTCTACCTCGACACCCGCGAGCCGATGCCCTCGCTCGAGTCGCTTCCCCGTCGCCGTAACTCCCCTGCCGAAGCAGCCCCCGAGGGCACGGTCCTCAGCGGCGAAGGGACGAGTTTCGGCGTGGTGGAGGCGCCCGCCTTCGTCGCCTTGAGCCCCGAGGACGCGGCGCTCATGCCCCCGGGATCGGTGCTCGTGGCCCAGCGCACGGACACCTCGTGGACGCCGATGTTCCTGGCCGCCTCAGCCGTCGTCGTCGAGACGGGGTCCATGGCCTCCCACGCGATGATCGTGTCCCGCGAACTCGGGATCCCCTGCGTCGCCGGAGTCACGCAGGCGACGGAGCGGCTTGGCACGGGCGATGTCATCAGGGTCGACGGAGTGGCCGGATCGGTGGCCGTCCTGCAGCGCGCCTAGTTCTCCGTCAGCGGGTCGCGGTTTGCGGCGAGCGCGCGGGAATGCCTCGCCAGGTCAGGAGTGTCGCGACCAGCACGGCGAGTGTCGAGAGCGCGAACGCGGTCCCCAGCGCGAGGGCCTCGGGATAGGCCGCCGCGCCGGTCACGGCGGACCACACGGAGCGGCCCGGGGGTGCCGAAGCCGTGCCGGGGATGTCAGGGGTGACCTCCTGTTGGCGTGACAGCAGCAGGGAGATCCACGTGACGGCGATGAGGAGGAGCCCGACGCCCAGGGCCGCTCCCACCTGGCGCGCGGTGTTGAGCGTGGCGGATGCCACCCCGGCCTGGCGACGGGGGATGGCGAGCATGGCGACGGAGGACATGCAGGGCATCGCCACGCCGCTGCCGAAGCCGACGAGCAGGTTCGCGCAGGCGATGGCGAACGGGGAGAGCCCCCAGCCGAGAAGACCCAGCAGCGCCATGCCGCCCATGACGATGAGCAGGGAGACCGTCGCCGTGGCGCGCTCGCCGTAGCGTCGGGCGAGCCGGGCGGACACGGCGCCCCCGACGACGATGCCCAGGCTCAGCGGCAGCAGGATCAGGCCGGTCGAGAGCGGAGTCCAGCCCCGGCTGGACTGCAGGTGGAAGGTCTGCAGGTACAGCACGCTGAGGTGGGCGAAGCTCACGAGTGCCGCCGCGATCAGGAGGGCGCGGTACACGGGATCGGCGAAGAACGCCGGAGGCATGACCGGGAAGCGAGCGCGGCGTTCCCGAAGGATCACGGCAGCGGCGAGGATGCCCGTCACGAGGAAGACCGCGAGGGTGGGAGCGGCATTCGCCCCGAGCAGGGCTCCTTCGGCTAGGTGAAGTGCCGTCACCGCGGCCACGATGGTCACCGCGAAGAGCAATCCGCCGGTCGCATCCGCGCTGCGGCGCTCGGGGTCGCGGCTCTCGGGGACGGCACGCCATCCGACGGCAAGGAGCGCGAGCACGACGACGATGTTCACGATGAACATCCCCCGCCAGCCGAACTCCTCTTGAACCAGCGCTCCCAGTGGAGGTCCCAGGCACATCCCGACGCCGAGGACGGCCATCCACGTACCCATGGCCGACGCGAGCCGATCGGCGGGGAAGACCGCCGTGAGCAGGGACATCCCCAGCGCGAAGACCGCGGCGGCCCCGACGCCCTGAAGGGCACGCCCGAGGATGAGGATCTCGACGGCAGGCGCCAGTGCTCCGAGGAGGGACCCGAGCGCGAAGATCGCGAGCCCGGAGGCAAACGACCGCCACCGCCCCCAGCGGTCGCCGAGACCGCCCCACAGGGGGATGGTCCCGGCGAGGGCCATGAGGTACGCGTTGGGGATCCAGGCCATGCCGTCGATGCTGGCCCCGAGGCCACGCCCGATGGCTGGGGTTGCCATCGCCACGACCGTGGTGTCCATGAGCAGCAGTGCTTGGCTCACGGACACCACGGCGAGAGTGGTGACGAGCGTTCGCCGAGAGGGCGCGGCTCCCTCGGGGGAGCCTGCGGTCACTCCCCCAGGATGTTGGCGGACTTGTCCAGCCCCTTGGCCAGGTCCTCAGCTGCAGCGTCGACGTCGCCCTTGTCCAGCTCGTGCTGGGCCTTCTTCGCCGCGCGGCTCAGCGCCTTGTCCACGTCGGTCGCGGCGGCATCCACGGCGACGGCGAAGATCGCCGCCTGGCCGCCCGCCTCCTCCATGCTGGTGACGATCTGGCGCATGCCCTTGCGGGAGATGCCGCCGGCGAAGTGACCGATGGTGCCGGCGACAACGCCGAGGCCGGCAGCGCCGCCCACGGCGCTGGCGATGACGGCCATGCCGGCGGGCGGGAACAGCGCCCCGATGATGGCGCCCGCGACGATCCCGACTCCCGCGGCGACCTTGCCGGCGTGGGTGGTCTCGTGGACGACGATGCGTCCCTTGTCGTTCTTGTAGCAGATGGCAGCGGTGAGGTCGCGAATCTCGCCCTCGCGCTTGATCTCCTTGAGCGCCGCGAAGTCGGCCTTGGCGTCGTCGACGCTCGCGTAGGCCGCGCCGAACGCGATGTAGACCTTGTCGGACATGTCGTCCCCCTTAGGACTGATGCGGATTCTGACGCGGTGCAGGATATCCGGGAGAACCACCTCGCATCCCGGCTGGTCGCGCGGTGGGATCGCCGACGGTCGGGACGCCAGGGTCCCTGCACGGCTAGCCTGAGGGGCGTCGCGTCAGGTGAGGAGGACGGATCATGCGCCCAGGCGTGGTTGCCGCCGCTGTCGCGCTGACCCTGGCCCTCGCCGGATGCTCGGCAGGAGCAACGGGCGACGCGGCCACGGTGACGAGTCGCGAGGACGTGCAGGCCTTCGTCGAAGAGGCCGTGGACTACGCCCAGCAGAACGGCACGGACGCCGCCCTCAAGGCCATCACCGACCCCCAGGGCCCCTTCCAGCGCGGCGAGCTCTACATCTTCGCCTACGACGCCGAGGGCACGGTGATCGCCCACGGCGGCAACGCAGAGCTCATCGGCCAGAACATCGCGGGGCTGGACGACGGGTACGGCAACGACCTGCTCGCGACGTTCCTCGCGAAGGTGAAGGAGGGCGGGGGATGGGTCGAGTACCTGTGGCCGGACCCGGATGACGGCAACGCCCGCAAGCGCAAGTGGGGGTACGTCGCACCCGTGGACGAGACGTGGTGGCTGGGATCGGGCACCTATGAGAAGTAGCAGCGGCACGCGGGCGGAGGCGTCGTGAGCGCCCCCGCAGGTGAGACGCGCGAGGACGACCCTGCCAAGGCTGTCGCATCCGCGTTCCCGGTCACCGACCGGAAGGCCTGGATCGCGATCCTGGGGATGGCCCTGATCCTCGCGGGCGCGTTCGTCTGGCTCGCTCTCGGCCAGGTCCCCCAGACGGTGCGCGGCGACGCGATCGTCATCCCGGCCCGGGGCTTCGTGGACATCGGGCAGGACAGCGAGGGCGTGGTCGCCGAGATCCTCGTCGTGCCCGGCCAGCAGGTGCGTGAGGGCGACGTCGTGGCGCGCGTCGACGTCGAGTCCCAGCGCCAGGACGTCCGTGCTCCCGATGACGGCACCATCGCCACGATCCTGGAGCGCGTGGGTGGAACGACGGCTCCCGGCCAGCCCCTCATGACGATGTCGTACTCCAACGAGGCGGAGATGGTGGTCGGCTTCGTCCCCGCCGACACCGGCAGCGTGGTGCGAGAGGGCATGCCCGCGCTCGTGGCCATCGCGACGTTCCCCGAGTCGCAGTACGGGACGATGACGGGGACCGTCACGAACGTGTCCACCCTCCCCGCCACCACCGATCGTGTGGACCTTCTCGTGGGCGGGAACGACGCGCTGGTGGGCTACTTCACCGCCAAGGGGCCGGTTCTCGAGGTCACCGTCCGGCTCGATCCCGATCCCGCCTCGGCCACCGGGTACTACTGGACGATCGGCACCGGACCCGACCAGGCCCTCACGGTCGGCACGCTGGCCCAGGTCACCGTCCTCACCAGCGAGGGCTCGCCCCTGGGCCGGTTCCTCCAGTGAGTGCGAGGACCCCCGCGGTCTGGTCCGCCACCCGTGACTATCGAGAGGCACGTTCCGCGGCCGTGGTCGTCGCCTTGGCCGCCGTCCTCGCCATCGTGCCGGGGCTCGTCGTCCCCATGCTCGTCCGCGCGTTCCTCAACCGGGTGCTCGTCGCGGGCAACACCGTGTGGGAGATCCCGATCCTCGTGGGCCTCGTGCTGTGCGGACTCGTGTCGACCGTCCTCGTGGCCATCCAGTGGCGCACGGCGAGCATGGTGGCGACACGGCTCACGGCATCGTCGTCCGCTGCACTCGTCTGGCACGTCCTGCGCCTGCCGACGACCGTGGTCGAGAGGTATAGCGCGGGAGGGCTCACGGCGCGGGTGTCGCTGATTCAGGCGCGCGCATTCCAGGCGGGCGTCCTCGTCCCTCTGGCGTTCGTCAACCTCCTGGTGATCGTGGTCTACGGCCTCGTCATCGTGGTCCTGGACCCGCTCATGGGCATGGCTGCCATTGCCATCGTGATCCTCTCCATCCTCACCTCGGCCCTGCTGCTCCGCCGTCGCAGAGATCTTCAAAGCGCAGCCTCCTCCGCGTCGGTCTCCCTGTCGGAGCAGACCACCCGCGTGGTCACGAACATGGAGACGATCAAGGCGTCCGGGTCGGAGCAGTGGATCTTCGACGGATGGAGCCAGGAGCGCTCGGGCAGCGCCGCGGCGACCTCCGCGCTCGAGGTCGACGGCCAGCGCCTCGGCCTCGTGAGTCCGTTCACACAGGCGGCGGGCCTGGGGATCATGCTCGCCCTCGGCAGCCTGCTCGTCTTCCGCGGATCCTTGGACCTCGGCACCTTCGTCGCGATTCAGGCGCTCCTCACGAGCATGCTCATCCCCGCCGGGCAGATCGTGTGGATCGGCGTCCTGTCCGAGGGAGTCGCCAGCATCCAGCGCCTCACCGACGAGGTACTCGAGATCCCCATCGATGTCGACGTGCGGCGCGGAGGAGACATCGACCCGCCCGGAAGCGGGCCGATCTCCCTCGCCCTGCGCGATGTGCGGTTCGGGTACGGCGACGAGCCCCTCTTCGACCGGCTGTCACTCGACGTGTCCGCGGGGACCTGGCTCGCGGTGGTCGGAGGCAGCGGGAGCGGTAAGTCCACGCTTGCGCGGCTGTGCGTGGGGGAACTCCAGCCGTGGTCGGGCGAGATCCTCCTCGACGGCATTGCCCGGCTCGACACGCTGCGATCCTGGCGCTGCGACGCCGTGGGCTATGTCCCGCAGTACCCGCAACTCACGCCGGGCACGATCCTCGACAACGTCCGCATGTTCGACCCCGGCATACCCGAGGACCGCGTGGTCGAGGCCCTGCGAGCGGCATGCGTCCTCGATGCCATCGAGCGTCGACCCGGCGGACTGCAGGAGCCGGTCCTCGCGACGGGCCATGGATTCAGCGGCGGCGAGATGCAGCGGCTCGCGATCGCACGCGCACTCGTGCGCAATCCGAGACTCCTCGTCATGGACGAGGCGACGAGCGCCCTCGACCCCATCGTGGAGCTACAGCTCGAGGAGCAGCTGCGCGGTCTCTCGGTGACGTGCCTTGTCGTGGCACATCGCCTGAGCACGGTTCGTGACGCCGACGAGATCATGGTCCTGGATCGCGGCTCAATCGTGCAGCGCGGAAGCTTCGACGATCTGCGGACCGAGGGGCGATTCAAGGAACTCGTCCATGGCTGAACCCACCCCGCCCCCTTCCGAGATGTCCGACTGCGTGAGAGTGCTGTCCCAGGGCGGGCCCGACCTCGAAGGCGCCGCGCCGTACGACGATCCCGAACTCGACGCCCTCAGCGTCATCGGGGCAGAGCTCGACATGCCGCTGCGGCCGGCTCACGCGGCGTCCGGGAGCCCGCGCGCCACGGCCGCTGCGTCGGTGCAGGCCTCGGGGTGGCTCACCTGGAGGGTCGCACTCACGGGCCGCTGGCGTGACCGGATCTCGGTGCCCGTCTACTCGCGACGCGAAGGCGCCCCCGTGGCCGTCCTCCCGCAGGGCACCGGTGCCGTCGTCGTGGACGGAGGCGACCGGGCGACCGCGCGACTCGATCGCAAGGAGGCGCAGGGCTTCGACGACGAGGGCCTGGCTTTCGCGTCACCGATACCGGGCGATGCGCACTGGCGTTCGCTGGTCCGGTGGAGCCTCAAGGGCCAGGGCTGGGACCTCTGGTCCTTCCTCGGCCTGGCGCTCCTCGGCGGCCTCGCCGGCCTGGCCCTTCCGCTGTCGACCGCGGCGATCTTCCAGTGGGCGATCCCGAACGGCAGCCTGGAACTCACGATCACTCTCCTCGTGGCCTTCTTCGTCATCACCGCCGGAGCGGCCGTCCTGGCCATGTCCCGGGGCCGGCTCATCGTGCGCATGCGCGACCGCATGGACGTCCGCCTCGGCGCCGGCGTGATGGCTCGGCTGCTGAGGCTGCGCGCCCCCTTCTTCCGGGAGAACGGCGTGGGGGACGTCGTCAACAGGGCCATGTCCGTCTCGATCGCCCGGGCGCAGGTGAGCGACACCGTGATCGCGACCGTGGTCATGTCGGCGTTCGGCCTGAGCAGCCTGCTCTTCCTCTTCACGGCGGGGCCGCTCCTGGGAGTACTGACGACTCTCGCGGTGTTCGGCGTTCTCGCCGCGTCCGTCCTCGTTCAGTGGAACTCGCGCAGGGTCCTCCAACTCCTGCTCGAGCGCCGCAGCCGCACTGACTCCATCGTGCTGTCGCTGCTCACCGGACTCGTCTCCTGGCGCGTGGTCGGTGCGGAGTCGCGCGCCCTGGGCCTGTGGGCTGAGCGGCAGCGCGCGAGCACACTTGCGATGCGCCAGCGCCTGAGGCTCGTCTCCAGCGGGTCCGTCATCGAGGCTGCCGGGCCCACGATCGTGCTCGCGATCTTCACGTTCCTCGTGGTGTCGCTGCCCATCGCTGCCCTGGAGCCGGGCACCTCCTCGGCACCGGGTGCCTTCCTAGCCCTGTACTCCGCCGTCCTGCAGGTCACCATCGCCATGCTGGCCCTGTCGACGAACCTGCTGTCGCTGTCGGAGTACGGTCCGGTCCTCGACCGGCTGGATCCCATCCGCACCGCCCCTGTCGAGGGACCCGAGCAGGGCCCCGACCCCGGTCCCCTGCGGGGAGCCGTGGCGCTGGAACGCGTCACCTTCGGGTACGTCGAGGGCCGGCCCCCGCTGTTCGAGGGCCTCTCCCTCGACGTGACGCCCGGGGAGTTCGTCGCGGTGGTCGGCCCCTCCGGGAGCGGCAAGTCCACGCTGCTGCGCCTCCTGCTCGGATTCGAGGAGCCGTGGACCGGGTTCGTGTCCTACGACCGGCGGGATCTCGCCGGACTGGACGCCTCCGCCGTTCGTCGCCAGGTAGGCGTGGTGCTGCAGACCTCGCAGCCCCTCGGCACGACCGTGCGGGAGTGCGTGGCCGAGGGCAGGGACGTCACCGATGAGCGCGTGTGGGATCTGCTCGCGCAGTCGGGACTGGCTGACGAGGTACGGGCGATGCCGCATCAGCTGGACACTCTCGTCGGGGATCAGGGGTCACTCATCAGCGGTGGCCAGCGGCAGCGCCTCATGGTCGCCGCCGCCCTGTGCGTAGACCCCCGCATTCTCCTGTTCGACGAGGCCACGAGCGCCCTGGACAACCTCAGCCAGTCGGTGGTGATGCGCACCATCCTGGGATCGGACGCGACGCGGATCGTCATCGCGCATCGCCTCTCCACCGTGGAGCGCGCGGATCGCGTCGTCGTCATTGCCGATGGGCGCGTGGTGGAGGATGGACCGCCGGCCGACCTACTGCGGGCCCAGGGACTGTTCTCGAAGCTGGCCGCGCGCCAGCTGGCGTGAGTCGGTCCTCACGCCCGGCTCGTCATCACGGAGGCCGCTCCAGGTCCGGCGTATCATGGCGCCGCCATGGCAGCGAATCCCGACAGGGCGTCGTACTTCCCCGCGATCGAGAAGAAGTACGGCCAGCCGATGTCGTACTGGTTCGGCGTCATGAAGGAGATCTCGGACCTGAAGTACGCGGATCAGATGGCCTACCTCCAGGAGAACTACGGCTTCAGCCGCGCGCACGGCAACGCCCTGATCCTCTACAGCCGAGGCAACACCTCGTCGCGCCGCTACAACAGTCTCGACGACTATGCGGCGGCTATCGACCCCGTGCAGGCGAAGACGGTACGTGCGATCTTCCAGGCCATCCAGGCTAAGTACCGCGACCTCGAGCTGGTCATCGCGTGGAACCAGCCCATGCTCAAGCGCGGGAAGGACTACGTCTTCGGGGTGTCTACCGCGAAGCATCACATCCTGATCGCACCCTTCGACCCTGCCATCCTCGAGGAGTTCCGCCCGCGGCTGGAGGCCTACAAGCTCAACAAGAAGACCATCCAGGTGCCGTCGGACTGGAAGGTCGACAAGAAGCTGCTCACCGACATGGTGGGCGCCTGCCTCGCAGCGGGCTAGTCGCCCCGCGAGCGCACGAGGTCCCGCCAGGAGTGCCGGCCGGCGAGCACGCCGACCCCCACGTGCCTCAGGGAACCCGCGGAGGTGTCGACACGGCTCGCGAGAGCGTCGGGCACGGCGTACCACAGCAGGGCCAGGGAGTCGGCGAGCACGTGGACCGCGTACTGACGGCGACGGCTCACGTCCGGGCCGGTTGCCGACGCGGAGACCTCGACGCCGAATCCCCTACGGCGCGCCTCGTCGTGGATGCGTGCGAGGTGGTACGACGACGACACGGCGATGACCGGCCCCAGGCCGGCCTCGACGACCACCCGACCGGCGGAGGCCACCTGCTCGCGGGTGTTCTGGCCGGGCCGCACCTCGACGAGGTCGGCGTCGGGTACTCCGCGCTCGCGTGCGTACGCGATCATCGCCGCGACCTCGTCGTGACCCCCGCGAAGGGGCTCGGTGACGGCCGGCACCCCGCCGGCCATGGCCAGCAGGCGGCCGGGGCGTGCGCGGTAGAGGGCGATGGCGTGATCGAGGCGGGCCCTCAGCGCCCCCGCCGGCCCGTGCTCGAGCGCCTGGGCTCCGAACACCACGACAGCACGCCCCTGTGGGTCCGCGTTCGCGACCGCGCGCCGCGCGTACAGGTGCACGCGCAGCGTGGCGGCAGCCGCGCTGATGGCCGGGATCGCCACGATCAGCCCGGACGCGAATGCTGCGGTGCGAGGTCGCATGGCGGTCCTATCCTCGCGCATCCGGCTACTGTGACGGCGTGGTCCAGGCGGAGCGGATCCTCGAGGCGTTCGGACGCGAGTCCGGGCGCTCGGCCTTCACCGTGATCGACGGGCCGGAGGGCACCTGGTCCGGCGGAGTCCGCGAGGACATCCCGCGCCCGGCCGCGAGCCTGCTGAAGCTGCCCCTCGCGATGGCGACGGAGCCGCGGTTGCCGTCATTGGCAGCGCAACGAGTCGGGGATCTCCTGTCGGATCGCGATGACGGCAGCGTGCTGCAGGCGCTCGACCCGGACCGGGTTCTGTCTCCGCGGGAGCTACTGCGCCTCATGCTGAGCACGAGCGACAACCCGTGCGCGCGCTGGGCGTTGCGCTCCGTGGGCCGGGAGGCCGTGGTCGCCACCGTGCGCGAGGCGGGAGCGCACGACACCGCCGTGGAGCCGGATCCGGATGAGCCCGGCATGCTGCGAGGGCGCACCACGGCGGTCGATGCTGTGGCGTTGCTGCGTCTGTCGCTCGACCCTGAGCGGTTCCCCGTGACCTCCTCGGCACTGGCCCACTCGATCCGCAACTCCCGGATCCCCCTCGGGGTGACCGACTCCGACGTGCACGTGGCGCACAAGACCGGGACCCTCGCGGGCGTGGGACACGACGTCGCCCACCTGCGCTGTCGCGAGGGCGACATGTGGATTGCCTTCCTCTGCGAGGAGCAGCACGACATCCTGGTCACCGGATACCAGATGGGCATCTGCACGCGTGCCCTCCTGGAGTGCTTCGGCCTTCGCGTGGAGCGCACGGTGAGCGCCGCGGTGACGACGTGAGCCTGCCTGAGGGGGCAGCGCGCAGTACGGCGTGGAGCTATTCCCCGACGACCCCGCGAAGTTCCGCGGCCACCTCATCGGCGAACTCTTCCCGATCGCCGCGGAGCGGCCATTCCCCATCGGCGAGATGTGGCTCCGGCGGACCTGATCGGTCAGCGTCTCCCGCGAGCATCCCCGGGGGCACTCGCAGGTCCCGGCCCCGTGCCGTCCGGCACCGCCCGGTCCGCCCATCGAAGCGCCAGCCGTGCATCGCGCACACGACGTCCTCACCCTCAGCCATCCCGAACTCCGCGAGGTCAGCCTGGCGGTGCGGGCACCACCGGCCCACCGTGTAGGGGCCCACCTCGACGAAGTCGGCCGCGACCGTGCTGCCGACGACGTTCGCGGCCTCGTGCTCCGCGCGCGCGAGGCGCTCCGGCGACAGGCTCTTGAGGAAGGCGTAGAGGTACTCGTTGTAGTCCCCCTCCCGCCACGCGCGAAAGCGGCATGACAGCAGGAGCGAATTCGACCAGTCGACGTCTCGCTGGCGGACGACGGCCTCGAGCAGGGGCCGGGGGATGGTGAAGCGATAGGAGTACGGCTCCCCGGCGAAACGGCGCACTGTCCCGGCGGCGAAATCCACGAGCAGCGCGTCCTGCCCGGACTCGATGAGGCAGGAGCCCCCGATGGCGTCGCGCAGGCGAGGCGCGCCGTCGAGGAGCGGCTCCCACCATTCCCTGAGGGCGCCGAGGATGTCGGACTGCTCACTCGGCCAGGAAGCCTTCAGCTGAGCCAGCCAGGGTGCCCAGTCGCGCTGGTACTCCCGCAGGTAGTCCTCCTTGTCCAGGAAGGGCGAACTCATGTCCGACACGTGGTACAGCGTGATGCGCGCCCGATCCGCGGTGAGCTGGCTCCCCGGCACCATGAGCGTGCACTCGGGCAGCCGCTCACCGTACTCGGACATGAAGTCGGCCTGGTCCGGGAAGATCGAAGACTCGTCGCCGGTGATCATGTTGAAGCCGAAGAGATCCTCATCGAGGAACGCCGGGGGACCCGCCGACGGGATGACCAGCCGTGCCCCGATCGCCTGCGCGTAGCGCACGGCCCGCTCCGCCTGGGCCTCGCGCTTCTCCCGCGCGTAGCCGGCGATGAGCTCGGGATCCATGTCGTAGACCATGGGCCACCAGATCGCGCCACTGAACTGCAGGGCGTGGACGTCGACCGGCCCGCCGGCGAGGAAGACTCGCACATCACGCAGGTGGCAGTCGTTCTGGTTGAGGAATCGCGCGGTCCCGTCGTCGACGATGAGTGCGGAGTCTCCCCCGGGTCCGTCACTCATGCTCGTGGCCACGTGGATCTCGACCTCGAGGCCGCCGGGCAGGCGTTGAGGAACGCCGTCTCGCGTGGGGATGAACTCCCGGAAGCCCAGCGAGGCGAGCTGGTCGGGGAGTTCGCGGGTCGCGTAGTCCGGGAGCAGCACCGGCGTGGCCTTGTCGACGTGGGCGGAGAGCCAGGGCACGTCGAGGTGGTCGGCGTGCTGGTGCGAGATGTAGAGGTAGTCGGGCCGCTCCAGGCGTTGCATGAGGTCGTCGGGCAGCCGGTCATTGCGAGGGAAGGGGAACCACGATCCGTGGAATGCCGGGACGAACCAGGGATCGCACACGATGGATCCCGCGCACGTGTCGATGAGGAAGCCCGCATGGCCCAGCGACGTGATCCTCATCCGAACACCCTCCTCTGTCCGCAGAACCATAATCTAGGCGCTGTGTAACGTGGAGGAGTGATCATGTTCGGTCAGCATCCTCGACTGCGTGCATCGCTGGTCGCAGGATCGTGCGCGCGCACGGCGTACCGGCTGTCCAGGCGTGCGGGCGACGGGGTTCATGCGCGGGGCTTGGCGATGATGGCGGTGGATCCGCGTGCCA
>CAIVWG010000149.1 GCA_903909555.1 uncultured bacterium
CCTATGGCCGATCCTCGCTGGCGCGGCCGGCATCGTCCTCGTCGGGCTCGTGGTCGTCCCCGTCCTGCGCGGCGGAGGCAGCGCACCCGTGGCCGATGCCCCCGTCGCGTCCGCGGAGGCCGAGGGGGCCGTCGCCGGCGAAGCCGCCGATCCGGTGCCGCGCACCCAGCCCGAGGACGACGAGGGCAGCCAGGCCTCGGAGCCGAGCCCGACCGCCACGTCGTCGCCCGTCGTCGCGTCTCCCGGCGCGCCCGAGACCGACCCTTCGCCGACCGAGGTCGCCGAGTCCCCGGCGGACACTGCTCCCGAGGCTCCCGGATCGGAGACTGCCCCCGAGGCTCCCGGATCCGAGGCCGCGGAGGTGCCCGGGGTCGCCGTGCCCATGGTCCTGGCGACGGGGTCGGAGTACACCCCGGAGTCCATGGCCGCCCAGATCACCGCGCTCCTCACCGGGGCCGGCATGGCGGAGGAGTCCACGCTGGTCGCCGCGATGGACGCGCCGAGCGATCTGGGCGCTGCGACACCGGTGGGCACCGACGGCTTCACGTCGTCACCGGACGTGCTGCGCACCTGCCTCGACCTCCTGGGCGCCACGCACGGCGGCGCCGCCCCGCTCGTCGTGGACCGCGCGCTCTACTCAGGACAGGACGTGGGGGTGGTGGTGCGCCTCCGCGAGCTCGCCCTGGGCAAGCCCGCCGACCTGGACGTCCTCGTGGTCGATCCCGCCTGCACCCCGGAAGATGTGGCCGCGGCCGAGCGTTTCGACCTGGCACTGCCGCTGTAGCGACCCCTGGCCGCGCCGGACCCCTCTCGTGAGGAGGGTGGCAGGATGCTGTCCTGACGCGAAGGAGATTGACCCGTGACCGACACGCGCGACGTCATCATCATCGGATCCGGTCCCTCGGGCTACACCGCGGCCATCTACACCGCGCGCGCCCAACTGCGGCCCCTCGTGCTCGAGGGGGCGGTCACGGCGGGGGGCGCCCTGATGAACACGACCGAGGTCGAGAACTTCCCCGGCTTCAAGGACGGCATCATGGGCCCGGCCCTCATGGAGGAGATGCGCGCGCAGGCCGTGCGCTTCGGCGCGGAGATCCTCACCGACGACGCCGTCGAGGTGCAGTTGGACGGGGAGTTCAAGACGGTGCGTGACGGGTCCGGTCGCGAGCATCACGCGCGGACCGTGATCCTCGCCATGGGATCGGGTTACCGCGAGCTGAACCTCCCCAACGAGAAGCGCCTGTCCGGCCACGGCGTGTCCTGGTGCGCCACGTGCGACGGATTCTTCTTCCGCGACCAGGACATCGCGGTCGTCGGCGGCGGAGACTCCGCCCTGGAGGAGGCGACGTTCCTCACGCGCTTCGCCAAGTCCGTGACCCTGATCCACCGGCGCGACTCCCTGCGTGCCAGCAAGATCATGCAGGAGCGCGCTTTCGCCAACGACAAGATCCACTTCGCGTGGAACTCCGAGGTGGTGGACATCCTCGGAGACGCCAAGGTGTCCGGCGTCGTGCTCAAGGACACCGCCACCGGGGTGACCCGAGAGCTGCCGATCACCGGCCTCTTCATCGCCATCGGCCACGACCCGCGCTCGGAGCTCGTCAAGGGCAAGGTCGCCCTCGATGACGCCGGCTACGTCGTCGTCGACGCTCCCTCGACCCGTACGTCGACCCCGGGGGTCTTCGCGGCCGGCGACCTCGTGGACCACACCTACCGTCAGGCCATCACGGCTGCCGGCACCGGATGCGCCGCCGCCCTGGACGCCGAGCGCTACCTCGCCAGCCACGAGTAGCGCGGCGCAGACCGGCCAGACCGCTCCGGCGGCCCGGTGCACGTAGTCTGATCCCACTCACCCCGAAGGAGCTCCCATGGGCGACACCAAGACCGTGACCGATGCGTCGTTCTCCGATGACGTGCTCCAGAGCACCACGCCCGTGCTCGTGGACTTCTGGGCCGAGTGGTGCGGCCCCTGCCGAATGGTCGCGCCCATCCTCGAGGAGATCGCCGCGGAGTACGCCGGCAAGATCACCGTCGCCAAGCTCAACGTCGACGAGAACCCCAAGACTGCGGCGTCGTACGGCATCACGTCCATCCCGACGATGAACGTCTACCAGGGCGGCGAGGTCGTGAAGACGATCATCGGCGCCAAGCCCAAGTCGGCACTCCTCGCCGATCTCCAGCCCTACCTCGCCTGACGCGGGCACGACCCGCTCCATGGCGCGTCCACTCCTGCGGCGAGGCGACACCGGTCCCGCCGTCGCGGACGTGCGCGAGCGGCTGGTGCGCCTGAGCCTCCTCGCGCCGGCCCCGGACGCGTCGGCATCCGCGGAATTCGATGCGGACGTCGAGCATGCGGTGCGCACGTTCCAGCAGTCCCGGGGCATCCCGGTCGACGGCGTCATCGGCCCGCAGACGTTCCGGCACCTCGAAGAGGCCCGCTGGGCCCTCGGCGACCGTGTGCTCGCGTACACCCCCGGGCACCTCATCGCCGGCGACGACGTCCTGGACCTGCAGCGTCGCCTCACGCGCATGGGCTTCGACTGCGGCCGTCCCGACGGCATCTTCGGACCGCTGACCGATTCGTCGTTGCGCGAGTTCCAGCGCAATGTCGGGGTCGAGCCCGATGGCATCTTCGGCTTCACGACGTACTGGGCCCTGGAGCGCCTGACGCGCACGGTCGGCGAGGCCGACTCCACTGCGGTCCGCGAGCGCCTCAGCATGGACTCGCGACGCAGCGGGGTCGCCGACAAGGTCATCGTCCTCGACCCGGGCGGCGCGGACGCCGACGAGCAGTTCGCGGCGGCGGAGGCGCAGATCCTCGCCGACGTCTGCTCGCGCATCGAGGGTCGACTCGCCGCTCTGGGCACCCAGGTGCTGCTCACCCGCAAGCCGACTCCCGAGCTCGTCGCCGAGGGCGACCGCGCGGACTTCGCCAACGACACCGGTGCCGATCTCGTCCTCTCGCTGCATGTGGAGCGCGTCGCGCTGCCGGGCGCGAACGGCGTCGCGACGTTCTACTACGGCTCGCCGCAGGGGGGCAGCCACTCGGTGAGCGGGCGCATCGCGGCGGAACTGCTGCAGGAGGAGATCTGCCAGCGGACCGACCTCACCGACTGCCGAAGCCATGCCCGCACCTGGGATCTGCTGCGGATCACCCGGATGCCGGCCGTCTGGCTGGAGCTGGGCTACCTGTCCCATCCGGGCGATGCGGCGCGCCTGTCCGATCCGCGATTCCGCGACGCGATCGCCGAGGCGGTCACCTCCGCGGTCGTGACGTTCTTCTCCCCTCTCCCCAGCCCCACGACCGGTTGAGACATGAGTCAGCGGGGTCGGGCGGGCCACAGCAGGCGGCCGACGAAGCCGGCGAGGACGCCCAGCCCGAGGACCAGGGCGGCCACGGCCACGGCCTTCGCCACGCCCATCACCCCTCTCCCACAGCGCGGGGACGTCGTACGTCACCATAGCCGCAGGGGCCTGCGACCACAGTCCCCGTGAGCACTCATCCGCGTCCCGGAGAGGAGGTCCCGTGGCGGAGCGCACCGACAGCGGCACCCGCCTCGACCCGTGGGTGGACGCCTACGCCACCCGGGCCCGCGGCATGACCGCCTCGGAGATTCGGGCGCTCTTCTCCGTCGCATCGCGTCCTGAGGTCGTCTCCCTCGCCGGCGGGATGCCCTTCGTCCAGGCCCTGCCCCTGGAGGCCCTCGCCGAGACCGCCGCCCGGCTGGTCCGCGAGCGTGGCGCCCAGGTGCTGCAGTACGGCTCGGGCCAGGGCGACGTCACGCTGCGCGGGCAGATCCTCGACGTCATGTCGGAGGTGGGCATCACCGCGCACCCCGACGATGTCGTGGTCACGACCGGCTCCCAGATGGCCCTCGACCTGGTGACCCGCATCTTCTGCGACCCCGGCGACGTCGTCTTCGTTGAGGCGCCGTCGTACGTCGGTGCCCTCGGTGTCTTCCGCGCGTACGAGTGCGACATCGTGCACGTCCCCATGGACGAGGAGGGCCTGGTCCCCGAGGCGCTCGCTGAGGCGATCGCCCAAGCGCGTGCGGCGGGCAAGAAGCCGAAGATGATCTACACGATTCCGTCCTTCCAGAACCCCGCGGGCGTGACCCAGGGGCCCGAACGCCGCCACCGCGTGCTCGAAGTCGCCAAGCGCGAGGGGCTGCTGCTGCTCGAGGACGATCCCTACGGCCTCCTCGGCTTCGACGGCCCCCCACCGCGCGCCATCCGGGCCGATGACGACGAGCAGGTCATCTACCTCGGGTCGTTCTCCAAGACCATCGCCTCCGGGCTGCGCGTGGGCTGGGCGGTGGCTCCGCACGGCGTGCGCGAGAAGCTCGTCCTCGCCGCCGAGTCCGCGGTGCTCTGCCCGTCCAACTACGCCCAGCTCACGGTGTCGGAGTACCTCGCGACCCAGCCCTGGCGCGAGCAGGTGAAGGTGTTCCGGGAGGTCTATCGCGAGCGGCGCGACGCACTGCTGGAGTCCCTGGAGCAGTTGATGCCTGCCGGGACCAGATGGACGCATCCGGCCGGCGGCTTCTACTCGTGGGTGACCCTGCCGGAGGGACTGGACTCCAAGGCGATGCTGCCGCGCGCGATCGCCGCTCTCGTGGCTTACGTGCCGGGCACCGGCTTCTACGTCGACGGCCAGGGTCACGAGAGCCTGCGACTGTCCTACTGCTACCCCGAGCCCGATCGCATCCGCGAGGGCGTACGCCGCCTCGCGGGGGTCATCGAGGGAGAGCTCGACCTCGCAGCGACGTTCGGCACCGGCCGAGTGCTCCGCGATGCCGAGGGCCCCGAGGGTCCCGCCCCCAACATCCTCTGACGATGGGCTGACATGCAGGTGATGGTGCTGGCCGGCGGCCTGTCCGCCGAGCGCGACGTGTCGCTGCGCTCGGGACGTCGCGTTGCGGAGGCTTTGCGCACGGCCCGCCCGGACTGGGAGGTCGTCGAACGCGACGTCGATGCCGGGCTGCTCACCGCGCTGGCCGATGACCCGCCCGACTGCGTGATACCGCTGCTGCACGGCGCGGCCGGGGAGGACGGCGCGGTGCGTGACGTCATGGACTGCCTCGGCCTGCCCTACGTCGGGACTCGGCCGAACGCCTGCCGCCTGGCCTTCGACAAGGCGGTCGCCAAGACACTCGTGAGGCGCGCCGGCGTCGCGACGCCGGACTGGGTCGCCCTTCCGCACGCGACATTCCGTGAGCTCGGCGCGCCCGGGGTCATGGCGGCGCTCGATCGCGGACTGGGCTTCCCCCTGGTCGTCAAGCCCACGCGTGGCGGCTCGGCTCTGGGTGTCAGCGTCGTTCACTCGCGCGAGGAACTCCCCTCGGGCATGGTCGGAGCCTTCGCCTACGGCGATGTGGCGATGCTGGAGCGATTCGTCACGGGAACCGAGATCGCCGTGGGGGTGATCGAGATGGCCGACGGCCCGGTCGCGCTCCCCGCGGTGGAGATCGTCCCTGACGGGGGCCTCTACGACTATGCCGCCCGCTACACCGCGGGCACGACCCAGTTCTACGTACCGGCGAGGCTCGACGCTGCCGTCGCGCAGGCCGCTGCCGAGGCCGCGGTCACCGTGCACCAGGTCCTCGGTCTGCGGGACTGGTCGCGGTCGGACCTCATCGTGGCCGACGACGGCACGGTGAACTTCCTCGAGGTCAACGTCGCTCCCGGGATGACGGAGACGTCACTCGTGCCTCAGGAGCTTGCCGCTTCCGGGATCGACATGGGCGAGCAGATGGCGGTCCTCGTCGAGCGTGCGACTGCCCGCGTGTAGCCGCGCGATCCCTCCCCGCCGCTCACCGAACTACGTGTCCGCGTGGTGATCCGACCACACGTCCCGGGCGTGCAGGCGCTCCGCTACCTCCTCCACCGACCGCTTGGCATCCGCATCGACGTAGAAGCGGAAGATCGACGTGAAGCCCATCGACTTCAGTCTCTTGGTGACGATCGCGAACGTGCGCTCACCCAGCTGGGCGAGGGCGTCGGTGACCGTCTCGTACTCCTCCCCCTGCACCCCCGGAGGCCTGATGCCGAAGGCGAGGTAGAGGGGGGTGGCGCGGTCGACGTCGGCCATCGCGTAGGCATCGATCGCGCGTATCGCGCGCTCGAGCGGGTCGTTGCAGTCGAGCACGATGCCGCCCTCGGGCACATCCTTTTCCGCATCGAGCATGAAGGGGCTCTCGAGCACATGGGCGACCTGCGGCGCCGATGACGTGAAGAACGCCGGCGCCACGATGCGGCGGATCACCAGGGCAATGACCCCCAGCACGAGCACGAGGACCGCGATCGAGATCGGCGGCGCGAGCCCGAGCCACGCGGTGCCACTCGCCGAATCCGCCGGGTCCCAGAGCGAACGGAGGGCGATCACGAGCATCACGAGCAGGCCGACGGATCCGATGATCGGCCCAACACCGACGAGGAGGAAGCCCTTGACGGATGCCGTGAGGTGCCTGCGGTAGTAGATGGCGCATGACAAGCCGGTGAGGGCGTAGTAGAACGCCACGAGGATGCCCAGGGACGACAGCGTGTCGAGCATCGCGTTCTCGGAGACGAGGCTCACCGCGATGAACCACGTCACCGCGATCACCGCCAGCATCGTCAGCGAGACCCACGGCGTCTTGAATCGCGGATGCATCAAGCCGAGCTTGGCGGGGAGCGCCCCGCGTCGGGCCATGGACAACACGGCGCGCGAACCTGGGATGAACGACGACTGGGTCGATGCCAACGCGCTCACCGCGACGGCGAGGAGCACCAGGAAACTCAGCGGACCGAAGACGGACACGGACATGTCGACGAGAACGAGACCGGAGTCTCCCACCGGGTTGAAGTTGGATTGACCGAGATACAGCACGACCGAGATGGCGACGAGCACGTAGGTGCCGAGCAGGATCACGGTCGACACCAGCCCGGCCTTGCCCGCGTCGGTGGGCTTGCGGCACTCCTCGGACATGTTGGTGGCCGCCTCCCAGCCCCAGAAGGCGAAGACGCCGAGCAGCATCGCGGCCGTGAGCGCTTCGGCGCCCCAGTAGAAGGGATTGACCCACTCCTCGGAGAAGCGCGGCAGACCGTATCGGTAGGCGCTCACGAACGCCAACACGCCGAAGGCCAGCAGGATGCCGACCTGCAGGTAGGTCAGGACCGACTGCAACTTGATCGACGAGTCCGCCCCGGCCACAGCGAGAGCCACCATGATGACGATGAGCACCGAGGCACCACCGATGACGACGGCACGGCTCGCGGCGAGATCGTCGAGACCGAACAACAGCAGGCCGTAGGTCACCGCCGTCTCGGCCAGGCTGCCGATGATGAGGATCCCGGTCGCGGCGATAACCCAACCGGCGATGAATCCCGGCATCGGGCCCATCGCCCGCGTGACCCAGGAGAACGTCGTCCCGCAGTCGGGGTCGCGTCGATTGAGGTAGAGGAAGGAGACGGATGTCAACGCCATCGGGATGAACGACACCAGCAGCACGACCGGGGTCGCGAATCCCACCAGGAGGGCCATGGGGCCGAGGATCGAGGCCAGAGAATACGCCGGGCTCGTGGTGTTGATGCCCACCGCAACGGCCTGGGACAGCGAGTAGCCCTCCGGTCGGTCCGCCACCACGGTGGCCCGCTCGGGGGTCGTCATAGCGGCCTAGTGTGGCCCAGCACCTCCCACCCGAGAGGGAAATCCCGATGTCTCAGGCGACGTCGATCACGCGGACGTCGTACCCGGTGGCACCCGACGGCACCACGTCGCGCACCTCGCTGGTCTGGACCTCGCCGAGGCCATTCGTCGCGCGCACGGCGACGGTGTGCTCGCCCGGCGTGGCCTCCCAGTCCAGCCACCACTGCCGCCAGGTCCGCGGCGTGGGCTGCTCGGCGAGGTTGGCGTCCTGCCACGCCCCGTCGTCGACGCTCACCTCGACCCGGGAGATCCCGTCTCCCGCCATCGCCCACGCCACGCCCGCGATCACCGTGGGCCCCGCGGTCACCCGGCCCTTGGGCAGGTCGATGCGGCTCCCCGTGAGGACGGGGGCGTCCGTGGCCCAGCCGCGCACCGTCCAGTACGCCGGCTCCGCGGCGTACGTCGTGGCCTGAATCCGCGTCACCCACTTGGTCGCCGAGATGAAGCCGTACAGGCCGGGGATGATCATGCGCACCGGGAACCCGTGGTCGATCGGCAGCGGCTCACCGTTCATCCCGATGGCGAGCAGCGGCTCGAAGTCGGCCAGGCCGTCCAGCGGGGTGGAGCAGGTCCAGCCGTCCACCGAGGTGCTCAGCAGTTGATCGGCGCCGGTCTCGATGCCGGCGTTCGCCAGCAGGGGCATCAGCGGAGTGCCCAGCCACCGGGCGGTCCCGATGTAGTCGCCGCCGATGGGATTGGACACGCACATGATGGTGACGTCGCGCTCCACCATGGGCATAGCGAGCAGGTCGGCGTAGGTGATGGTGTAAGGCCTCGTGACCATGCCGTCGAACGTGAGGGACCAATCCTCGGCGTCCACCTGGGGCACGATGAGGGCGGTGTCGATGCGGTAGAAGTCGGCGTTGGGGGTGACGAACGGCGTCATTCCCGGCACGGGCGCCTGCGCAGCCGCGGGTACGGCGGGGAGCGGCTCGGCCGCGGCCGGGAGCAGGGCCGCGGCGCGCGAGACCACCGCGCTCGCGCGATCCTGCAGCCAGCGTGCGCCCGCGAGTGCTGCCGCGCCGACGATGACGACCCCGCCCGCACCGAGAAGGAGCCCGCGTCGGTCGATGACCCGCACGTCCGCGGATCCCTCCGTCGCGGTAAGGACCGTGACCGCATCGGACCCCGCGGACTCCGCGGGCAGGGCCTCGCTGACCTCGACCGTGCCCACCGCCGCCACCTCGCGGGTGCTCCAGCGCAGCATGAGCCACAGCGCGAGGGCCGCGGCCCCGCCCGCCACGAGGGAGGGCACCGGCGCGAGGAGGGAGCCCACCGGACGCAGCAGCGCAGCCACCGCGCCGACCACGCCCGCGATGAGCATGACCTGGACTCCGAAGGCCGGCCGCTGCCGCGACTGTATGCCCGCCCATGCCGCGACGGCGATGACCACGGCCACCACGCATCCCACGACGACGGACTTCGTCGCGGTGCCGAACGTCGAGGTGGCCCACTCCTTGACCTCAGCGGGCGGGATGTCGATCGCCGTCGAGGCCACGACCTCCACGGGAGAGAAGGCGGCATCGAAGAACGCTGCGGCCAGGGTGCCGATCGCCACCCCGAAGGCGGCGGCGAGAACGCCGAGGACGGCGTACACCCAGCCCCGGTTCATGCGCCCACGGTACGTCGGCCCCGCGTACCCGGCATCCCCACTCGACGAAGGGGTGCTCAGCGATCGAACTCCACGTAAACGTCTAGGGTCTGGGCACCCGTGCACGAGCCCGTCGTCGTGCCCACACGCAGCTTGGTGGCGCTCGGCATGGTGATGAGCACCTTGGCCTCCTGCCGACCGTCGTCGTAGCAGTACACCTTCCCATCAGGCGTGACCTGGCTGAAGTCGCGGTTGACCTGTCCTGACTTCTGCGGGATGAACCGCCAGGTACCCGACGGAATACCCTTGCTGATGCCCGCTGCACCCATGGAAACGACCTGGTACTGCGGCTCGATGTTGTCATTCACGAGTGCGAGTTGGTCGTCCTCCCTACCCATGAACCACCCGGTCACCTGATGGAGCCAGGCTCCCTTCGCAGTCCCCGCGACATCCTGGGCGATCTGACCGCAGCGTGGCTCCACAGTGCGCTTGATGGACAAGTCGCTGTTGCCGAGGAAGCCATAGAGCGTCCCCTTCAACTTGGCGGGGTAGTAGTCGAGGAAGCAGACCGCACGGGCGACTTCGGGCAGCCACCGTGACTGATTGGCGAACTTGGCATCGGGCCTGCGCATGTCGACCAGTTTGACGTCCAGGTTGCCGTTGTGACCGCCGGCCTCCCCGATCAGCTCGCCGGCCGTGAGCGCGATCTTCAGGTTGTTGTAGGAGCACGTGCGGAAGCTTCGGTCAGGCCACTGGGTCGGGATCGAGTATTCGACGCATTCCGGCTTTACACCCTTGATCGCGTTGGCGATCTTGCTGCTGATCCCCGAGACGTGACCGAACCTGCCCTTGACCTGGTTGCACAGCCCGAACCAGTAGTCGTATTCGTGGCGAACCGTGCCGTCCGTGAAGATCGTGTCGAAGGTACTCAGTTGGACGATCCACATGCGGCCGGGGGCATAGAGGTTCTTCGAGTTACCCGGTGCGACCTCCGGCGGCTGACCGGGAGTCACGGGCAGGTACGTCGTGCCCGCGATCGACACGTACATGTGCGTGGTCGGCAGGGTATGCGAGGGCGGCATGAGGTTGCCGAGAGGAGCGATGCCGCCATGGTCACCCGTGTTCAAGGGGAACCGCGTGAGCAGTCGATTCGCCTTGGCGCCCTTGGGGCATGGGGGGAGCTGTTGCAGGGTGTCCATCTCGCCCTGTCGCGGCTGCAGTGCCGTACGGCTGCCCGATGCGGCATCCCCGGCAGGTGGGGTGCTGGCGGCCGCGCTCGGCACGAGGGTGGCCGCGAGGAGCAGGGCGCAGATGGGCACGAGGGCACGCTTCATGCCTGGAGTGTGCCCCCGGACTCCCCGGTGTTGCAACGGCTCCGCGGGAGAATCCCTAGGGGGATTGGCCGTCGGCCGCGGATTCGGCGGTGATGACCGTCGAGCCCGACGTGAGCGTGAGTTTCCCGTCGACCACGGTCCAGGCGGGGCCGGTCGCGAGGACCTCGGCGAGGAACTGGTCCTGGTCCATGAGGGCCGGCTCGCACGCCATCATCGTCTGGGCCAGGTCGCCCACGGTGATGTTGGTGGGCGAGTACGTCACCGGGCCCGACATCCCGTTGCAGGGCGTGGCCACGCTGATGCTGTCGGCGGTGAAGCTGAACGTGATGGGCCCGAGCACCTCGCGCTCGGTGCCGTCCACGGTGATGGCGGTGACGGCGTAGGACGACCCGATGAGCGTCTCGGGGTCAGCGCTGGGACCGCTTCCGCTGCCGCTGCCTCCGCAGGCCGCGAGAAGGAGTACCGCGGCGAAAGACACGAGACCGGTGCGCATGTGGGCAGCCTACGTCGGCCAGATGTCGCCGACGGTGTACCCCTCGCGGAAGGGATCCGAGTCGTGGAGCACCCATTCGGACGTGCCGGTCACCCAACCGCGTCCGGTGATGGTGGGCAGCACCGCCGGGTAGTCACCCACGGTCGTCTCGCCAATGAGGCGCCCGGTGAAGGTCGTGTCGAGCATCCCCTGGTGGACGAACGGCTGGTCGAGGGCGAGTTCGCCGCGCGCATGCATGCAGGCCATGCGCGCGCAGGTGCCGGTCCCGCACGGCGAGCGGTCCAGCGCACCGGTCCACGAGCCGGGGTCGTCGCTGAGCAGATCCGTTGCGATCACCATGGCGTTGCGCGCGTCGATACCCGGTCCGGGAGAGGGCCCCGTGATCATGACGAGGTTCACCGTGTCGATGTCCGGATGGAGCGGATGGCTCACCGGGTACTGCCGGTTGACCGCGAGCTTGAGGCGCGCACCGAGACTGAGCAACGCCTTCGTGTCGCTCGGCGCGAGGCCGACGCCGAGGTCCTCCGCCCGTGCGAGCACGAAGAACTGGCCTCCGAACGCGATATCGACCGGCACCTGCCCGTGCTCCGGCACGTCGAGAGGGACTCCGAGATGCACCGCGAACGCCGGCACGTTGCGGATGGTGACGTCCAGGACCTTGCCGGCCGCGCAGCGCGCCTCCACGGTGACGAGCCCCACCGCCGTCTCAACGGTGACCGTCGTGACGGGTTCCACCATGGCGATGCGACCAGTCTCGAGCAAGGCCGTGACCGTGCAGATCGTGTTGCTGCCCGACATCGGGGCGAACGCGCCCTGCTCCATGACGATGATGCCGACATCGGCGGCGGGATCGGTGGGCTGAAGCGCAAGCACCGCGCACAGCCCCGGGTAGCCGCGGGGCTCGTGGAGGACCAAACGGCGAAGCCAGTGCAGTTCGCGATCCGCGTAGGCGAATCGCTCGGAGATCGTGCTGCCGGGCACCAGGTTGTCGGCACCCACGAGGACGCGTCCGGGCTCGCCCTCCGCGTGCGCCTCGATCGCCTGGAGTCTCAGCGTCACCGGGACATCCCCCCTCCCAGGATCGTCAGCCGCGACACGCGCTCACAGGGCGGACTCGAACTCCTGCGCATGGCGCAGCAGGCTCCCCAGGCGAGCAACGACGTCGGCATCGATGGGAAGGATGGGCGGCCGCGTCGGCCCCGCACTCTCGCCGATGGCATCGAGGCCCCCCTTGATCGCGGCCACGTAGTTGTGTGACTCCAGCAGGTTGCAGACTGGCCAGAGCACTTCCCAGATGCGCCGCCCGAGGTCCAGGTCGCCCTTGACATTGACCGCCTCGAACAGCCTGACGGCAAGGGATGGCAGCAGATTGGCCATGCCCCACACGGACCCGGTGGCTCCCGTGGTGAGAGCCCCGAAGGTGAGGGTGTCCCACCCGTTGAACGTCGTGATCCGGTCGGAGTGCCGGAGCAGCATCGCGGTCACCGAGGAAAAGTCGCCGCTGGTGTCCTTGATGTAGTCGACGTTGCGGATGTCGCCGAGTGCGGCGAGTTCGTCCGGGGAGAGCCGGAGGCCGGTGGCACCGGGCACGTTGTAGTAGACGATCGGGATGTCGATGGCCTTGCCGACGGCCTCCAGGTGCCGGTGGAGCTCATGGATCCGCAGCGGGTCGTAGTACGGCGGGACGATCATGACGCCGGCAGCACCTGCGTCCTGCGCGTGGCGGCTCAGCAGCACGGTTTCTGCCGTGGACTGGGCCCCGGTGTGCGGAACGACGGCGGCGCGCCCGTCAGCCGCTTCGACCGTCGCCTGGACCAGGTGCATGCGCTCCGCCGTCGTCAGCGTGGTGAACTCGCCCGTCGTGCCCGCGGGCACGATCCCGTGGATGCCGGCCGACACCATGCGGTTGACCTGGTGGGCGAGGTTGCGATCGTCGATCTCGCTTCCGTCGGGGGTGAACGGCGTCACCAGGGCCACGAGGATGCCGGAGAGGGTCACAGGCGTGCTCCTGTCGCGGGGACGGGGGTGAGGGCGGGAGTCGGGCGCACCTTGCGCACGAATCGGCCGGGGGAGAAGGGCAGCAGGCGAGGCGGGTATCCCCGTCCCAGGATCACCTCGGCGAGGGCACGCGAGGTCCCGGGACCCAGGGTGATGCCCAGCATGCCGTGACCGCCGGAGACGTAGGCGTTGGCGGTGCCGGGCAGACGCCCGATGATCGGCATGCCGTCGGGGGTCATCGGGCGCATGCCGGCCTTGGCCTGGGGCGCGCTCTGCGGGGTCACCCATCCGTCGACGTATCCGGCGGGACCCCGCAGGATCGCGGCGACGCGCGTGCCGTTGACGTCCTCGTCCAGGCCGGCGAACTCCATGGTGCCCGACAGTCGCAGGCGGCCGGCGTACGGCGTCATCGCGATCTTGGCGTCCGAGAGGTTCACCATGGTGCGCAGGTGCACGGGCGCGGGGACCAGGTCGATGGAGTACCCCTTGCCGGGGCGGATCGGCAGCGGCACACCGAAGAGCCCGGTCACGCGTCCGGTCCAGGCACCCGCCGCCACCGCGAATGCATCACCGGCAAAGCGCCGGTCGCCGCTGCGCACGGCGACGACCGTGTCGCCGATCCGCTCGACGCGGTCCACCGGTGCGTGCTCGGTGATCGTCGCGCCGAGTTCCCGAAGCCGCTCGCGCAGCCCGGCGGTGAGGGAGGCCGAGTCGAGGTGCCGCTCGTGCGGGAAGAAGATCCCGCCGGCGAGACCCGAGCGCATGGCCGGCTCGGCCTGCTGGATCGCATCGCCCTGCAGAACCTCGGGATCCAGGCCGTAGGAGCGCTGCACGTCGAGGTCGTGGACGTGGTGATGAAGGTTCTCCCGGGCCTGGAACGCCATGAGCAGTCCCTGCGCGTAGGAGTCGAAGGCGATCCCGTCCCGGGCGTAGTCGTCGAGGATGTCGTTCGTCGACTCGCAGAGGGCGAGGTGCGCTTGGAACCCGGATCGGAAGTCGCGAGCATTGCAGCGCCGCCACATGCTGAGCATGAAACGCACGTGAGACGGCTCGACGGAGGGTCGGATGTACAGCGGCGAATCCTTGCGCGCCATCCACTTGAGGGACTTCAGGATGAGGCCGGGACCGGGGACGGGGGCAGCCTCGGAGGGCACCACCCAACCCGCATTGACGGCAGACGCGCCCAGCCCGGATTCGCGGGCATCGAGGACCTCCACCTCCGCTCCCTGGCGGGCGAGGTCGTACGCGAGCGTGAGCCCGAGCACGCCGGCCCCCACGATGACGATGCGCACCTGCCGCTCCCTTCCGGGCAGGAGGCTACGGCAGGGGCTGTCCCGGGGTCAAGAATTGTCTTACAATTTCGCCGTGACCGTCGCTGAGCCCACCCGAAGCCGTCGCGACATGGCCCTCGACTCTCTGCGCCGGACCATCGTCGAGGGGAGCCTCCAGCCCGGCCAGAAGCTGCGCGAGGTGTCCCTCGCCGCGGAGCTTGGGGTCAGTCGCCCGACGCTGCGCGAAGCCCTGCTGACCCTGGTTCACGAGGGGCTGTGCGTGCAAACCCACCTGCGCGGATTCAGCGTTTCCACCCTCGACGACGCGGCCATCCGCGACCTCGCGCGTACGCGACTCGTGCTCGATCGCATGGCCGTGCACGAGATCTGGGCGCGCAGCGATGGCGTGACAGATGCCGAGTTTGCCTGGTCGCTCTACGCCCCCGTGGCCGAGGACTCCGACGGGCTGCGCCGCCACATCGCGCACCTGGAGTTTCACCGCGCGGTGTGGTGGGCGTCGGGCAACACGATGCTCCGTCGCCTGTGGCCGGTCACCGAGGCGCTCGCGACCCTGGCGCTGGCGCA